>JBOGKJ010000057.1:0-3889 GCA_050745565.1 Terriglobales bacterium
ACTCCACGCTTCCCACTCCCCGCTTCCCACTCCCCACTTCCCACTCCCCACTTCCCACTCCCCACTTCCCACTCCCCACTCCCCACTTCCTCCTCCCCCTCCCGCCGCGCACGCTGGGCCATCTCCGCCGCTGCCCTGATGGTATTGCTGTTCCTCGCCGTCGTCCTCTTCCGCCATTACCAAGTGATGGCCACTGTCCCCGAAGGCGCCCAGGTCCTGCTCACCCCGGTGGTGAACGACAGCGAGGACGCCCAGCTCAGCGGCGTCGACACCATGCTGCAGCAGCAGTTGGCTCAATCCGCGCATTTCGAGGTGATGAGCGACGCCGCCATCCGCAACCAGTTGCAGCGTATGGGCAAGCCGGCAAGCTACGGCTCCGAAGCGCTGGCCCAGCAGCCGGCGCTGGCGCGCGAGGTCGCCATGCGCGCCGGCGCGCCGCTGGTGGTGTTTGCGGCTCTGACGCGCGTGGCCGGCCGCTATCGGCTCGAGGTCGAACTCGAACGCGTCGGCCACGACCCCGATGCTGCCGCCCGCCGCTGGACCAGCGAGCAGCAAGCCGACCAGAAGGACGACCTCTTCGACGCCGTCCACTCCGCCGCCACCTGGGTGCGCACCATGGCCGGTGAGGCGCCCGAGGTGCTCGCCGCCACCGACCAGCCGCCCCAGGATGTCACCACCTCCAGTTGGACCGCGCTCGAAGACTACACTGACGCCGAACGCGCCCGTGCCGTCGGCCACACGCCGCAGGCGATCGCCCTGCTGCGGCAGGCCACCAGCGACGATCCCCACTTCGCCCTCGCCTATACCCGCCTCGGCGACATTCTGGTCAGCGAACAGCGCGGCGCCGAAGGCTACGCCGCCTACCAGCAGGCCCTCCGCCCCACCGACCTCAACCGCCTCTCCCGCCGCGAGCGCCTGCGGCTCCAGGGCGACTATGACACTGACGTCGGCGACTATCGGGGCGCCATTAACGCCTTCCAGGCCTACACCGCGCTCTACCCCAACGACTACCTCGGCTCGTTCTACCAAGGCTATCCTGACGCCGAGTTGGGCCAACCCGCCAAGGCCTACGCCGCCTGGCAGCAGGCGGACGCCATCAACCCCCGTCAGTACTTCGCCGCCAGCAACCGCGCCTTTCTGCAGATATGGCAAGGCAGGCTGGATGCGGCCTCGGTCGCAGCGGCGCTGGTGCGCCGCCGCGGCAGCCCCGAGTACGCCGATCAGGTGGATGCGTGTATCGCCTTTGTCCGTGGGAATGACGCCCTCGCACGCCAGTATCTGGCGGCCCTGGCCCGCTCTCCCGATCCCTATCAGGTCAGCACCGCGGCTCTGCTCGAGGCCTCCATGGACGCCGAACGCGGCCAGTACGCCCGCGCCCGCGCGCGGCTGCGCCGCAGCCTCGCGCAGGACGCCGCCGGCGCCACCAGCGCCGATACCGCCGCCAAACACCTGGCGCTCGCCTACTTGGCCTTGAAGGCCGCGCAGCCCGCCAAGGTGCGCTCGGAAGCCGCTGCCGTCGAGGCGCTCGGCGCCAGCCCGCGGCAGCTCGCCCAACTCGGCAGGACCCTGGCCCGCGCGGGCGATCTCGCCGGCGCCCGGCATGCGCTGGCCCTCCTCCAGCCCGACCGCAACCTCGGGCCCTTCGCCGTCATCAGCGCCAGCCGGGTCCGCGGCGAAATCCTGCTCGCCCAGCATCAGCCCGCCGCCGCGCTGCGCCAATTCCAGACCGCCGCCAAGCTGGGCGGCGCGCTCGATTTCCCTCAAGGCCTGCCCCGCGCCCTCGCCGCCGCCGGCCAGCCCCTAGCGGCCCTGCGCCTGCTCGACACGTGGACCCCATCGCCGGGCCGCATCTGGCACGATCCGAAATTCGAATTGCCCGGCCAGTTCGCCGATCTGCTCTTCGCCGCCGCCCGCCTGGCCGACCAGCTGCACGCGCCCGATGCCGCCGCCCGCTTCCGCCGCTACCTCCAGTTTCGCCGCCCAGCCGACCCCGGCCTGCCCGACGTTGTCCTTGCCCGGCATCGTCTCCAGGCGCTCAACGCGGCCCGCCACTAGACCGCAAGCAGTTAACCCCCAAGGCGCGGGCTTCCCGCCCATCAGCGGCAGCTCTCCGGGGGCGGCCCCAGTGCGTTGAACGACCAGACGAAGTCGAGTTGCCGCGTATTCGGGAACCAGAGCGCCGACGGCGCTCCGGTGAAGCCCATTCCCGAGGGTTGCACAATCGGGACGCAGGGCACAAAACCAGCGGAGTTAACCTGGGCTCTGGCGTGGCAAGTCATGCACGATGCACTCCCCGTTCCCTGCAGTTGCGCCTCAATGACGCTGCTGCCCAGCACCTGCGGCCTCCCCTCGGTTTGCACAAAATCGTTCTGGATGCCCACCAGCCGGTAGTTCCACCAAACCCTTCCGAGTCCGTACCGTTGTAGTAGCGCCCGTAGCGCCGGGGAGGGTAGCGCGCCAGCGGGGGCGATTCCGGTGTAGTCGGGATAGCCGAATTTGTCGGTCTGGGCATAAGGGTTGGGCTTGGCCGTGACCGGGAGCGCGAAAAGACACGGATTGTGGACGTTCTCGAATGTTGCCCAAAACCAATTCGGTAACACCTTCGAGCTGAGGTGCAGGGCCGCCAGCCCCTGGGCCTGAGTGTAATAGTCCCGAATGAAATAGTCGCCCTTGTATCTGGCAAGGTCAGGCCCCTGCAAGAACGCTAACCAGGCCGCCTTGATCGAGATCGCGCCTGGCGGAAAATCCACTGTACGTCCTGCTCGAAACCACGCCCCCAGCCCGGCGTTGTCCCAAAGATGGTGCGCCACTATGTATCGGTATTCGTCATAGTTGAGATGCTCCTCGACGAAGCCCGCGGCGCCCTGATTGCAAACCTCGCCCCCCAGCAATCCATGGGGCGCTCCCATGGCACGCGCCTGCAGTGAAACCGAGCGTGTGCCCTTATCCGCGGGCCAGTGCGGACCGCCATTGGCGTTGAAAACGTCACCTTTCCGGTCCCACGATTCCCAACCCGCCGCCCGGGTCGGGCCCGCTGGGTCCGGTTGAGAGGCTTCCGCCAACAGCTCCCACGCTAACCGGTACGGGTGCTGTATCGCCTCCCCCGCCCGCTGATCCGAGCTCCTGTGCAGGACCCCGAACGAGGCCGCCGCCGTCAGCGCCAGCGCACCGACCGCGGCCGCGAACGAACAAACGGCCACACCGGCGGATCGCATTAGTCCTGCCGGTTGTTGCCGATGTTCTGCAACTCCGGGTCGGGCGGGCAGATGGTGGGAGTATAGCCGTTCGGAGGGGTCGCCGTCCCGGCAACCTTATTGCGCGCAAATGCCACCAACGCGGTACCCCAAGCGGCAATTGCCGCGCCTGAAAACGCGAAATCAGTCCCCTGGGCATCGAGGAACGCCTTCCAAGCGCGGAAGTGAATATCGCTGAACCCGATGCCTTGCAACGTTGAATTGTAGTCGGGATGCGCAGGGTTGCTAACGATCGCACTCGTGTTCTGGCGCGTGGTCATAATCAACCAGGCGGCCAGAATTGGGCGCGGAAGAAACGGTTCAGCAGCGTCGGGCATGATCTCTCCTTTTCGGGCCAACGCCAACGCGCGAACGCGCCGGCGGGAAGGATTATGGGCGCGGTGTCCCGCCCTCAACGAGACTGGCGGCAAAGCCGCATCGCCGGGGACATCGGTGCAGCTCAGCACCGGCAAGCCAAGAAGATAACATTGACGGGCGCGGGCCGCTGCCCCTGCTCGGCTGAGACGCTCGCAGCGCCGTGCCCGCACTCGAAGGGCTGTGGAGCGCGGCCCGGGGGCCCGGCGAGCCCAAGCCGGCGCGAGCCTCGCAGGGCCGCGCCGCTTCGTTTGCCGGGAGGGGTGAAAGCGCCACTGGCG
>JBOGKJ010000058.1:0-1831 GCA_050745565.1 Terriglobales bacterium
GCTCGGCGGCGGTCAGCACCAGCCGCGGCGCCCGCGCCTGGACGCCGCCGAAACCCGCCGCCGCCAGCAGGTCGGACTGCAATTGCAGCCGGTGACGCTGCGGCTGAAACCGCGCCGCCGCCGCCAGCCCGAGCCGGGCGCGGCCGTTGCGCCAACCCACCACGCGGCCGCACCCGGCCGCCCGCAGCAGCAGTTGCAGCCGCAGCGAACGATGCGCCAACAGCACCAGCGCCGGCCGCTGGGCGCGGCACCAGGCCCGCAGCCGCAACCAATTCCCGCCCGCGCCGCCCGACCACAGCAGCACCTCGTCCACATCGGGGTTGTGTTCCAGCAGCGGCGCGGCGTAGGGAGTGGTCAGCCAGGCGATGGGCTGCGCCGGACGGGCCTGGCGCAGCGCCGCCGCCAGCGCGGTGGTGAGCAGGACGTCGCCGGCGGCGGCCAGTTTGACGATCAAACAGCCTCGCATCGCCGCGCCTCCCCCAGGCCGCCCCGCCCGGCGACGGCGCCAGCCGTCAGCAGGATCACCAGCGCCAGCACGCGCGCGTTCCAGAGCGCTTCGATGGTGAGGCTGGCGACCAGCAGCCCGGCAAACCCCGCCAGCATCGGCAGCGCGGCGTAGCCCGCCCGGGATGGCCGCAACTGCCGCAGTGGCGCAGCGATGGCGGCCAGAAACAACAGCAGGCCCAGCGGGCCCATGGCGGCCCATACCGTCAACAGCATGTTCTGCGCGCCGCGAAACGGACCTGGGCCGGTGCGCACCGGGTCGCTGGGACGCGCCTGCGGCACGCCCAGGTACAAGGCGCGGCCAAAGCCCACGCCGAACAGCGGATGCTCGGCGATCTGCCGCAAGCCCTCGCGCATGCTGGCGAGGCGTTCACTGGTGCCCGCGTCCTGGGCGCCGCCGGCGGCGACGGTGCGATGCGCCCAGGCGCTTTCCACCGCCGCCACCGCCGCGCCCACGCGGTGCACGCTGCGCAGTGGGAACAGCGCCGCCAGCACGCCCAGCAGCGCCAGCGCCCGCACCACTGGCCGCGGGCAGCGAAACAGCAGCAGCACGCCGCAGCCGGCGGCCAGCGCCCCATAGCCGGCGCGCGAGCCCGAACCCACCAGGTTGGCGGCCACTGCCAGCGCCAGCACATCCCAGCCCCAGCCGCCCCGCTCCCCCGCCCGGCGCCACACCAGCCACAGCAGCGCCCAAGCACAGAGCACGCCGTACATGTTGGCGTCGTAAAACAGCCCGCTGGCCCGCACCCCGGCCGCACCCCGCGCCAGCGGGCTGAACCCTTGCAGCAGGCCGGCCATCTGCGCCAGCCCCACGGCGGCGTTGGCGACGATGGCGGCCAGCAGCAGGCGGGGGGCCCGCCGCTGCCACACCCCATCGCCCGCAGCCAGTGCCGCCCCCAGCACCACAAACATCACCAACTTGGACCAGTGCGCCAGCACCGTCGCCAGCGCCGCGGCTGACAACGCCTGGGTGGCCTCGGCCGCCACCAGCGTCACCATTCCCCAGCCGAGCAGCAGCAGCGCCCCGGTGGCCAGCCCGGGCCAGCGCCGCGGCAGCGGGCGCCGCCCCGCCAGCCATGCCCCCGCCAGCAGCGGCACCGCCAGTGCCGGGATCACGAAGTTGGTGAGCGTCAGCCCGCTCGACCACGGCAGCCGGAAGCCCAGCGTCGTGCCCGACGCCATATCCGGCACGAACAGCAGCGCCGCCAGGATCACCGCCTGCGTCGTGCTCAGCTCGCAGTACGCCCCCACGCCGACCAGCACCAGCGCCCCGAGCACCGCCAGCACGGGGGCGCCGCGGCCGGCCGCCGCCGCCGCGCCCAGGGCC
>JBOGKJ010000059.1:0-18916 GCA_050745565.1 Terriglobales bacterium
GCGAACCTGATCGCGGTTTCGACGTGAATGGCGACGCGTCCGCCAACCTGCTCAGCCTGCCCGGGGGGGGCGTCATGCTGCTCGAGCGCCACAGGGATTGGAGCGAGGGCCTGGAGTACCGTCCCGGAGCTGCCGGGCTGGAGGCCGAGCGTCTGCCGGCCGACGTCTACGCCTTCAACCGGGACGGCGGCCTGTTGTTGTACGCCCGCCAGCAGGACGCTTTCTTCCTAGCTACGCCGTTGCGTCTATTGGCTGCCCCGGTGCGCGCCCTGGTCAGCGACCGGGTGCGCCTCCCTGCCGGCGCGCTTGACTGGGCGGGGCCGCGCTCAGATCAGCCTGCGCCATTCCCGCATGCCAGCCTGAACCAGCACGGTTATGTGGTCACCGACCAAGCCGGCTCGGCGCCGGTGGTACGGGGCGGCACCTATGGTGGCCGCAGTTGGCAAGCGCCGCGGAATGCGGCTGAACCCAAGCTTGCCATCTCCGCCGATACCGCCGTCGTGCTGGAGCCAGCCCCGGGCGGCAAGGCCAGCCAAGTGACCGGCTGGGCGCTGGGTAATGGCAGCGCGGCCTACCGGCGCAGCGTTCCCGGAACCTATGCCATCGTGCGTGGCGGCAACGGCGTCGTGGTGTTGCAGTCCGACCAGCAGATTCGAGTCCTGGACGCTCGCACCGGGCGCGAGCTCTGGCGCCAGCCGCAGCACGAGGGCGCACTCGCCGCCCTGGCCCCAACCGCCCTGGTGTTCTGGGAGGACGGCGGCAAACTGGTGGCGCTGGCGCGCTCCAATGGCGCGCTGCTGTGGCGGGTGAAGTTCCAGACCGTCGGCTTCCCGAAGCCGTTCTAGGCCGCCTGGGCGCCCGGGCCGGACCCGCCTCCCCGCCAGCACCCGGATGGGTGGCCGCCCTCGTATTTTCGCCTTTTCTTCGCATTGCGCCCGTGCTATGATCCGGCCATGGCTGATGAACGCACGCGTGCCATTGACGCCGCTCTGGCGCAAATTGAAAAACAATTCGGCAAGGGCGCGATCATGCGCCTGGGCAGCAAGGACTCGATTGGACCCATTGCCGTCATCTCCACCGGCGCGCTCTCCCTCGACGCCGCTCTGGGCGTGGGCGGGGTTCCGCGCGGGCGGGTGGTTGAGATTTTTGGCCCCGAGTCGAGCGGCAAGACCACGCTGGCGCTGCAGGTGATTGCGCAGGCGCAGAAGCGCGGCGGCATGGCGGCCTTTATTGACGCCGAGCACGCGCTCGACCCCGCCTACGCGCGCAAACTGGGCGTGGACATTGACAACCTGCTGGTCTCGCAGCCCGACTACGGCGAGCAGGCGCTCGAAATCGCCGAGGCACTGGTGCGCTCGGGCGCCATTGACGTGCTGGTGGTGGACTCGGTGGCAGCGCTGGTGCCCAAGGCCGAGCTGGAAGGCGAAATGGGCGACAGCCACGTCGGCTTGCAGGCGCGGCTGATGTCGCAGGCGCTGCGCAAGCTCACCGGCCTGGTGGGCAAATCGCGCACGGTGCTGGTCTTCATCAACCAGATCCGGGAAAAGATCGGGGTGATGTTCGGCAACCCGGAGACCACCACCGGCGGCCGCGCGCTCAAATTCTATTCCTCCATTCGGATTGACATCCGCCGCATCGCGGCGATCAAGGACGGCGATGTCGTGATCGGCAACCGCACCCGGGCCAAGGTGGTGAAAAATAAGGTCGCGGCGCCGTTCCGCGAGGCGGAGTTTGACATCATGTACGGCGAAGGCATTTCGCTCACCGGCGATCTGCTGGACTTGGCGACCGAGCAGAACGTGATCGAAAAATCCGGCTCCTGGTACGCCTACAAAGGCGAGCGCATTGGCCAGGGGCGGGAAAACGCCAAGGCCTATCTGAGCGAGCATCCGGCGATGCTGGACAAGCTGGACGCCGAAATGCGCCGGGCACTGGGCCTGACGCGCCCGGCGGCGGTCGAGGCCAGTTCGGAAGAACCGGCCCTGGTCCCGCTGCCGCCGCCGCAGCCGCGGGCGGCCGCGGCCCCGGCCCGGCGCTAGAGCGGGTTGGTCGCGAGCGGAATCAGCCCCGCGTTACGTGGCGTGGCCGCGCTTTCGCCCGGCGCGGGCTACGCCGGCGCCGGTTCTGCTCTGCGCCACCCGGCTACAGCTGTTTTTCCGCGAGATACCACTGCCGCACCTCGACGCTCTTGTCAGCCGTGCGCTTTTCGGCGTCGGCCTGGGTTTGCGGCGGCGGCAGCACGACGGGTTGGCCGCTGCGCCAATCGGCGGGCGTTGAAACGCCGTGGGCATCGGTGGTTTGCAGGGCCTGAAACACGCGCAGCAGCTCATCCACGCTGCGGCCGGTGGATTGCGGGTAATACAGAATGGCCCGAATCACCTGCCTCGGGTCAATGAAGAACACGGCCCGCACCGGGGAGGTGTCGCTGGCGCCGGGGTGCAGCATGCCGAATGCCTGCGAGACGCGCGTGTCCAGATCGGCCACCAGTGGGAATGGAATCTTGACGCCGCCGGTCGCCTCCATGCTGCGCACCCAGGCGATGTGGCTGAATACGCTGTCCACGCTGACGCCGATGAGCTGCACATCGAGCGCCTGGAACTCAGCATAGCGGCGGGCAAAGGCCATGAACTCGGTGCTGCAGACCGGGGTGAAGTCCGCCGGGTGGCTGAACAGCATAACCCATTTACCCTTGTAATCGCTGAGCCGGATCACGCCGTGGGTGGATTTGGCCTCGAAATCCGGCGCCGGTTCCTGGATGCGCGGCAGGGACCGCGCCACATTTTCGGTACTCATGCTTTCTCCTTACTGATGCAATATGGCCGACAAAAAAGCCCACCGCTCGGGTGGGCCGCTCCAGTATGAACTCGCGGCCCCACGGCCGCGTGCACCCGCCCCGGCTCAGCGCCGCATGAAGCGGCAACAACAACGGCGGCGGGGCGTCAGGCACATGGCTGTAGCGTACCATAGCGACAGTGGGCGCCGCACCCAACCCCTCTCTACTGCGTTCGCGGATGCTGGCCGAATTGCCTTGGCTGGAGCACGGTTTCGGCACACGCACCTGCGGGTTGCGCCGCCCCCATCCGGCGCGCGCGCATGGCCGGCTGCTGCAGTTGCGGCAGGTGCATGGCAGCCTGATCTGGCTCGATCCGGCCCCGGGCACGGCGGGCGATGGCATGATCACCGCCCGCCCGGGCCGGCTGTTGGCGTTGCGAACAGCCGACTGCTGCCCGATCCTGCTGGCCGATACCGAACACCGCGCCGTGGCGGCGGTGCATGCCGGCTGGCGCGGCACACTCGCCGGCATCGCCGCCAAGGCGGTGGGGGAAATGCGGCGGGTGTTCTCGACCGACCCAGCCGCGGTGCGCGCCGCCATCGGGCCCGGCATCCGCGCCTGCTGCTATCAGGTCAGCGCAGAGGTCCGCGACCAGTTCTGCGCCCGATTCAGCTACGCCGACGGGCTGTTTACCGCCTCGCCGACTTCGGAGCTGGCCCTGGCGCACCCGGCGCTTTTTCTCTCCGGCGCCCCTCCCGGACACGCTGGCAACCCGCGCTGGGCCGGCGCTCCGGGCTGGCAGTTGGATCTGGCCCAAGCCAATCGCCAGCAGTTGACCGACGCCGGTGTACCTAGCGCCAGTATAGATATACTGCCGGCATGCACCCAGTGCCTGCGCCAGTATTATTCTCACCGCCGTGGCGACCAGGGGCGGCAACTGAGCGCCATCGGCATCCGCAATTCTGCTCTTGAAATGCCGCTCCGAATAGATTAGAATCTTTTTAACTTCGGGCAGGAATTGTGCGAAGGGCGCGGCCAGACCTCCCCGCGCCCTTTTCGCTTTTCCGGCCTTTGGTCATGGTGCCCCCTTCCGCTGAGCCCGTTGCCGCCGCCATGCCACCGCCCACGGCGCAGGTAGCAATTTGGCTGGGTTTCCTGCTGGGGGTCTGGGGCCTGCTCAGCGGCTTCTATTGCTGGATCACGGGGGCTGGCTTGGCAGCCTCGGTGCCGGGCGTGCCTTGGGCGGCGTGGGGCGCGGGGTCGGCGGTGCTGGGCGCGGCCTGGATGGTGGCCGGCAATCTGTATTTATTCCAGAATCGCGGCTGGACATGGAAGGCCGTGATTGTGCTGTTGGTGCTCAGTAGTTGGTCGGCAGGCTGGGCGGTGGCAATCCTGGCGGTGCAACTGGTTCTACTGCTGTTGCCGGCCACCCGGCGCGGGTTGTCCGGCTAGTTATCAGCCTTCAGCGCTCCAGCGCCGCGAGCGGTTGCGGGAGTGGGTCCTGGAGGTCGCTGAGGTAGCCCCGCCCCTCCTTGACCTGCAAGTAGCGCGCGTGGGCGCGTTCCCAGGCCTGATCGTCGGGAGCTCCAAACAATTTCTGGTAGAGCGGCGTTCCGGGAAACGGATACACCGGTACGGGCTGAGACACCCACACGCCCGCCTCGACGAGTTGGCGCCGCCAGCGTTCAATGGCGTCCAGATCGTCCTGTTCATCGGCGATAAGGTTGGCCTGCACCCAGGGCACGGCCCGCCGGGCGGTGAGCAGGAGCTGCTGGATGCGGTCAGTGGAAAGGCTGCAGCCTTTGCGGAAGCGGTCGCGGCCCTCGGGGGTGACACTTTCAATGCCGCACTCCATGGAGATGCAGCCGGCGCGTCCGAGTTGCTCAAGGCTGGATTCCTGCCAGAGGTCAATGCGGGTTTGCATGCCGAACCGCACCGGCAATTGGGCCAGGCCATCGAGGAGTTCGGCGGTTTGGCGGGAACAGCCGAAGATCTCGTCAATGAAGTAGACGTATCCGATGCCGTGCTGGGCGAGGGTTTCGACCTCCGTTAGCAGGGCGCTTACGGCGCGTTCGCGGAAGCGATTGCGGAATAGCGTCTTGTTGCAGAAGGTGCAGGCCCACGGGCAGCCGCGACTGAACTCGACCTCGGCGCCACGGCCGGTGCCGGAGAACACGTGGTGCTGGTGCTGCCGCCGATGGAGCGGATAGCGACTGTAATCCAGCGGCCCGAGCGCCTGCAGGTCGGCCTGGGCCGGCGGCAGGCGGGGGGGCGCGGCACCGGCGACGAAGCAACCGGGCACCTGGCTCCAGGGGTGGGAGGCAAGCTGCGCCAGCACCTGGTCGGCCTCGCCGACGATGACGGTATCGGCGCCCAGTTTCGCAGCCGCCGCAGCCGGGGTCGCCGAGCCGTGGGGCCCAATGGCGACCTGGACGGCGCGCGGCGCCGCCAGCCGCAGCGCCCGCATCCAGGCGGCGGGCACCCGCAATTCCGGTTGCGGGCAGCGCCAGAACAAGTAGGTGGGCGCGGTGGTGACGACAGTAAAATCAGGCGCGAACGCCCGCACCGCCGCCGCTGCCTGGGCGAGGTCCATTCCAGCCAAGTGGGCGTCCAGCAGCAGCGTCTCATGGCCGGCGGCCTCGAGTTGTTGCCTGGCATAGAGCAGCTCCAGCGGCAGGTGGGTTTCGGTGCAGCCGAAATAGGTGGAGCCGGCAAAGCTCCATTGAGGCTGGATGAGGGCAAATTTCATGACAATTCCTCAGAGTGTCGCGTCCAGTTCCCGGTCCCATACCGCTGCGCCCGGCGCCGCCGCCGGCCGCGGCGGCGCGCAAATCCAGGTCTCCGCCTCGGGATGGCTCAACAGTTCCAGCCCCGCGCTGCGCAGCATGGCTTCGGCTGCGGCGCGGTTCGGGATCCACCAATTGGTGTAGTCGCCGGCGAAGCGATGCTCGATGAAATACATGCGCGGAAACCCGCCGGAGGAAAACGGGCGCGCATCCCAGAAATCATAGTCGGGCTGCACCGCCGCCTCTGCGGCGCTGCCACGCAGCATGGTTTGAAACACCAGCCGCTGGCGCGCCAGCTTGGCCACCAGGTCGAGCGCATACAGCGGGTAACGCAGATGGTAGAACACGCCCATGAACAGCACGTAGTCAAACTGGCGTCCCAGCTCGCCCAGCGCATAGAGCGACATCTGCCGCCACTCCACTTCCAGCTCCAGCACCTCGGCGGCAAAGCGGGCCTGGGCGAGGTAGCGCGCGTCGGCGTCTATGCCGAGCACGTAACTCGCGCCCCGGCGCTTGCACTCGAGGGCATGAAAGCCGGCATTGCACCCCACATCGAGCACGCTCAACCCATCCATGCGGCGTGGCAGCGCCGGGCTGATCCGGTTCCATTTGCAGGCCGGGTAGTCACCGAGAAAATGGTTGGGTGCGGTGGGCACGCCGTGCAGGTCCAGGTTCTGGAACCACTCGCCCAGACTGGCGATTCTCTCCCGCAGCATAGCCGGATCCGCCGACGCGGCCCTCATGATTGCTGCAGATGCCGGGCGGGTTAACTGGTTTGTTCCGCCGCCGCCGCCGTCGGCAGAGTTTGGACCAACAGATACGGATCGTCGCTCACAATCGCATCGGCGCCTGCCCGCGCCAAAAGGCGCATCCGGCCGGGGTGGTTGACGGTCCATACCAGCACCCGCCAACCCATCGCCCGCATCCGGCGGACCGACCAGGCTGTGCAGGCCGCCTGGTGGGGAGCGACCCAACTCACCTCGGCCGCCCGCAACCGCTTCCAGGCGCACGGGCGCCGGAGATTCAGGCAACGCGGCAGCTCCGGGGCGAGTTGCGCCACCGTGGCTAGCACGTCGGGATCGAAACTGCTGACCACACAACCACGCTGGGGGGGCCATCGCCGCAGCGCTTCCACTACGCCACTGGCGGCGGCAGCCGTCTTGAGCTCGCAATCCAGCCAAGCCACCTCGCGGTAGCGCCGCAACACCTGCTCGAAGGTGGCGAGCGCGGGGTGCAGGCGGCGCAGGGCGCGCAGGCTGGTCTCGCCGACTGGCACAGCGGCGCCGTGGAACCGCAACTGGTCGTCGTGGTGCACGACGACACGGCCGTCGGCGCTGTGGCGCAGGTCGAACTCCAAACCGTCGCAACCTGCGACCAGGGCGCGGTCGAAGGCGGCGAGGGTGTTTTCGCCCTCACCCCAGGACGGGAGGCGGTGGCCGCGGTGGCCGAGGCGAAGCGGCACGATCATGAGTTGGCGCGGGCCCCGGCACGTGCGTCGCGCCGTCCGGCTCGCGGGCGGGCGGCGAGCATGGCGGCGACGGCGCGCCGGCCCGGCATGGCGGTGAGTGTGCCCAGCGCGGTGCAGGCCAGGGCGGCGGTGGCACTGGCGAACCGGAGGCGTTCTGCCAAGTTCCAACCGGCCAAAAGGGCGTAAATGTAGCCGGCGTGAAAGGCGTCGCCGGCGCCGGTCGTATCCACGGCGTTGACCGGGAAGGCCGGCGCTGCCACGCGCCGGCCACCGGCATAGCCGACTGCGCCACGTGGCCCATCGGTGACCACGAAGACCGGATTGGGCGGGGGATGCGCCAGGGTGGCGGCGAATCCGGCAGGCACGATCAAATGGTCCACCAGCGGCAGCAGGGCGCGGGTGTGCGGCCGCCACTCGTCCAGGTCGGCCACCACGGGCAACTTGCGCGCCCGTGCCCAGCGCGCGGCGAGCTCGCAGGCGGCGCCATCCTTGCCGTCCACATAGAGCGCGGCGGCGCCATCGAGCAGGGCGGGGCGAATCTGGCTGGGGGCGACCCGCAGCCGCGGGTCGGTCAGAGCCAACACGGTGCGTTCGCCCCGGGCGTCGAGCAGTATCACCGCGGTGGCGGTGGGCACGCCCGCCAGGATGCGGCCCTGATGCACTTCGATCCCTTCGTCGCGCAGCGCCCGCCGCACGGCGCGCCCAGCGGCATCGTCGCCCGTGGTCGCAACCAGCCGGGCTCGCAGTCCCAGTCGCCGGCAGCCCGCCAGAGTGCCGGCGCCCTGGCCGCCCACGCGCACCTGCGGCGGCTGCATCCTGGTCTTTCCGCCCGGCGGCGGCAGCGTGGCCACGCGGACGAACGTATCCAGGCAGGCATTGCCCAGCCCCACCACCAACGCCCCCCGCGCGTCACCCATGTGCCCAGTCTAGTGGAACCAGCCTGCTGGGAGCCCACGAACCATCAATGCATGCACACTGGCGCGCGTCCGCCACGCCTGGCCGCGCAGCGTGCGGTTGTAAATGCGCATGTGTGTGAGTTGGAGGGCATCCGGAGTCCAGTCGCGCTTCCAGGCCACATCATCGCCAAGAAAGTCATACACCGTGGTCGCTCCCCACGCCTGCCGCAGCAGCAGCCAACGCAGCACAATACCGGGCGAGGCGGTGCGAAACTGCTCGTCATAGGCGATCTTCAATGAAAACAATTGCCGTGCGACCGCATTGCACACGCAATACTCGAAGGCGATGACGCGGCCGTTCAGCCGCAGGCAATACAGGCGGAGCTGCCGGCGCGCCGCCATCCGGAACGCCAGTTGGCGATAGAACCGCAGCAGCGCCGGGCGGCTGGCGACGGCGGTGCCTTCGCTGCCTTTCCATCCCCGCTGCTCCAACCCGAAGCAGTCGGCCAGCACGGAGTCGAGCTCGTCAACCGCGCCATGCACGGTGAGCGTCAACTCGCCCTGCGCCAGAAGCCGCTTCTGGCGGCGACGAAAATTGGCGCGCAGGTAGGGGCTGAAGCTGGCCTCCACGGCCTCCCACGGGCGGTCCAGCACTATGCGCCGCTGGGCCACGGTGCCTCGCCGCCGCCAGGCCAGCCCGGCGGCTGCAAACGCCGCGCCGGCGTGCGCCACGCCGCCGGGCCGGAGAAACTGCAGGTCGAGCCGGTCCCAACCGCGCCGCCGGCGAAAATAGCTGGCCACGGCGCGCCAGGCGCTGGCCGCACAGCCGGGTTGGGCCAGCAGGTCGAGCCGCTGCGACCGGCTCTCCTCCAGAAAGCAGATGCGCCGCGAGCGCCGGTTGTGGCGCAGTGCCAGTACCGCCGCGACGTCGCCGCCGGTTGGGCGCAACGCCAGCACCAGCGGCGCTTCCGCTACTCCTTCGGGGCCGGACGGATGCAATTCAGGACACGTCTTCCAGCACTGCGCCGTCCAGTCGTGGCCCAGTAATACGCCGTCGGCGTCGCCCTCGGCCAGCGCCCGCCAGCGCGGCTGCAGCCGGAGAAATTCCGTCCATGAGGCGATTTCCTCTACAATCAGGTTCGTATGGGGCGCCTGCCCACTTACGATGACGTGCTGGCTGCCCGCCAGCGCATTGCCGACCGCATTGCCCACACGCCCGTCCTCCACTCCCGTTCGCTGGATGAGCGGTTGGATGATCGCCTCTCCACCCAGGTTTTCATCAAGGCGGAAAACTTTCAGCGCGCCGGGGCCTTCAAGTTTCGCGGGGCGATGAACCGCCTCCTCCAATTGGACCCTGCCGAGCGCCAGCGTGGCGTGCTCGCCTTTTCCAGCGGCAACCACGCCCAGGCGGTGGCACTGGCCGCGCGCGACCTGGCCATCAGCGCGGCGCTGGTGATGCCACATGACGCGCCTCAGGCCAAGCTGGCCGCGGTGCGAGCCTTCGGTGGCCAGGTGCATCTCTACGACCGGGAGAAGGTCAACCGCGAGAAGCTGGCCGGTGAGCTGGTGGAGCGTGAAAACCGCGTGCTGGTGCCGCCCTTCGACGACGCCCGCATCATTGCCGGCGCCGGCACAGCCGCCCTCGAGCTGTTGGAAGAGGTCCCGGACCTGGAGGCCATCGTGGTGCCCGTCGGCGGCGGCGGACTCATCTCCGGCTCGGCGCTGGCGGCGCACGGCCACAACCCGGCCATTCAGATTTTTGGCGTCGAACCGGCCACCGCCGCCGACGTTCAGCTCTCGCTCCAGCGTGGCGCCATTACGCCCATCCCCGACAACCCGACCATCGCCGATGGCCTGCGCACGGTGCAGCCCGGTGAGCTGACCTTCGCCATCATGCGGCAGCACTTGGCCGGCGTGGTGACCGTCACCGACGCCCAGTTGGTCGAGGCGCTGCGGCTGCTGCTGCTGCGGCTGAAGATCGTCGCCGAACCCTCGGGCGCGGCCGCCGTAGCCGCGCTCATTTCCGGCACCATCCCCCGCTTCCGCCGCATCGGCGCAATTGTAAGCGGCGGCAATCTCGATCCGGCCGCTCTGGCCGGCTACCTGCAATAAGCGGCTGGCCACCGCGCGGGAGTCGCGCCGTTAGCACTGCGGGCAAAGTCGGCGCGAAAGGCCACAAACCGTGGCCCCCGGCACGCGGTTGCGTGCTGGGGTGGTCGCAAGTCCGAACTCCCGGCCACCGAAGCGGCGCGGCCACGCGATGCTCGGGCCGGCTTGGGCACGCGAGGGCCTGAACGCGTGCTCGGCTGAGACACTCGCACCGCCGTCCCCGCACCCGATTTGCGCTGGTCATTCGAGCCCCACTGGGGCTCGAACCGTCGGGGGCCCACGGGCCTCAACCCGGCACGCGGTTGGCGGCACCCCACATCAACCGCAAGCGAGCGGAGCGCCACCTTCTCGCGGCCTTCCGCGCCTACTTTGCTGACGTGTAACGGCGCGACACCCCGGCGCGTTGCATCCAATCCCGTATATGCCAGGATCGTTCAAGCGCGACCTGTTTTTGGGTATCGCCGCTGGCGTGGCAGGCACGGCCGCCATGGACGGCTACTGGGCGGCGTTGTCCAAACTGCGGCCCCGAACCGCCTCAGGCGGGGGCGGCGAGCCCACCACTGAAAAAGTTGCCTGCCGGATGCTGCGGCTCGCCGGCGTTCAATCCCCCTCACGCCAGACGCTGCAGCTCGGCGGGCAAGTGGTGCACTGGTCGTATGGGATTAACTGGGGCATTGCAGCGGGCGTGAGCCGAAGCCTGGGGGTTCCGCTCACTCGGGGCATGGGCCTGCCATTCGGCGCGGCGCTGTGGGCGTTTGGCGATACGTGGATGTTGGAAAAGCTCAAGTTGGCCAAGCCGCCGAGCGAGTATCCGCTACATGTCCATGCCTCGGCGCTGGGTGCGCATTTGATCTACGGCCTGACGCTATGGGCCGTGTTGACCAGCCTGGGACGGGTGCAAAAGCCAAAATCTCAACTCCGCCGCTGGGCAGCCTGAACTTCAGCCGCCACGAAGGCCGAAGTGGTGCAACGACCGCAGCAGGTCGTGATCCAGTTTGGTGTTGAGTGCGAACAATTCGCGCGGGAAGGCGCTTAAGTCGATCTCGAGCAGATGCTGCAGCACTTGGGCGAAGACCGCCCGGCGCAAATGGCTGATTTCAGCAGCCACCAGCTCGGGACTGTAATCCTGCAGCCGGCGCATCGTGCCGTGCTTGGCGGCGGTGGCCTCTTCCTCCGTGGGTGCGGCGGAAGTCCACAACGAATCCAGCAGTTCGCCAATATGGTCGAGGCGTTCGTTGCGGGACAGCGGGACTGCCGAAAGCGCCGGGTCGGTTTCCACCATGTCGATCCAGGCGGACACGAGCTCGCGCTTTTGGCGCTGAATCAGGCCCCCAAGGCTCAATTTGCCGACGCGCCCAGTATGGACGCTCCTGCTGGCCCGCCTGGGCAGCCCGGTGAGGGCCGCGCCCGACACCGGCTTGATCAGCACTTCGTCGAGCGCAGTCTGGATTTCGGCCAACGACCGGATGAAGTCCGGGTAGCCGGTAATCAGGGCGGTATAGCAATCGGGGTGGAGCGCCCGCATGGCGCCGGCGATCACCAACCCGTCGCCAGCACGGTTAAGGTTGAGGTCGGTGGCGAGCAGGTCGAATGGCGCGGCGGCACTGTGGCGCAGCGCTTCGGCTGTGGTCCTGGCGGCAACCACGGTGTGGCCGCCCTCACCCAAAAGGAACGTGGTCACCTCGAGAGTATCGTGGTCGTTTTCAACTACAAGGATGCGCATCGCCGGCCAGCGCAATTGGATGCCTGCTGGGCCAAAAACAGCAGCCCTGTATCCCGCCCCGGGGGTGGTGTGTGCAGTTTTGCAGGGCGCGAGGGGGATCCAAAGGCGGTTCCAGGCTTGGTGTTGGACGCGTTCTGCAGGCAGCTTGCAGCTTTATTGGGGAACAGCCGCATGAGGTCTGGCTTGGCGGGCCATAGCGGCGCTGGCACCGCCTTAGCGGCCGAGAGCGTTGTGAGCGGCAATCTGCAGGGGCTCGTAGAGCGGCGCCAGCGCGGGTTGGTAGGCGAGGTCGAGCGTTTCAAGCTGCTCCAGCGTGAAGCCGGCGGCCAGCGCCGTGGCGGCCACATCGAGGCGGCCGGCGAGGGCGGCGGGAGCGCCAGACATTTGGCAGCCCAGCAAGCGGCCGGTGGCGGGCTGGTAGATAAGGCGCGTGCGCAGCGGGACGGGGCCGAGATAGCTGGCCCGGTCACCGGCCTCGACATCTTCCCAAGCCGGCGCCAGGCCGGCGGCGCGGGCCTGGGCCAGCGTCAGCCCGGTACGGCCCCAGCCGGTGCCGGCGAGGGCGAGCGCCAGCGTTCCCAGCACGCCGGGGTAGCGGGCGCGGCGGCCGTTCGGGGCCGGGCGGCCGGCGGCGTGCGCGCCGGCGACGCGGCCCTGCTGGTTGGCAACTGCGCCCAGCGGCGTCCACACCGCGCCGCCGGTGAGACGATGGCGGGATTCGGCACAGTCGCCGGCGGCGCCGACGCCGGCCAGGTTCGTCTGCTGCTGTTCGTCCACGGCGATGGCGCCGGTGCGGCCAAGCGCGATGCCGGCGGCGGCGGCCAGGGCGGACTGGGGCGCAAGTCCGGCGCAATTGAGGACGGCGTCGGTGGCGAGGGCGCCGGCGCTGGTTTCGAGCGCCAGCACGCGCCCATCCGGCGGTCCGTCGAGCGCGGCGACATGGGTGCCGAGATGGAGATGGACGCCCAGCCGCTGCAGATCCCCGGCGAGCGGCGCAACGAAATCCGGATCGAAGTTGCCGAGCAGCGCGCCATGGCGGTGCACGAGGTGGACCTCGAGCCCGCCCCGCAGCACCAGCGCCTCAGCCATCTCGACGCCGATGTAGCCACCGCCGACCACCGCCACCCGCCGCAGGTCGCCGCCGCGCAAGGCGGCATCAAACGCCGCCGCCTCCGCCCAGGTATTGGCGGTGAACACGTTGCGCAGCTTCGACGGCTGCCAGCGCGCGCGGGCGCCGGTGGCCACCACCAGCCGATCATAATGCTCCCAGCGTTCGCTGCCCTCCGCGCGCACCCGGACGCGGTGGCGGGCAGGCTCGATCTCGAGCGCCTCCTGCCCCAGGCGGAGGTCGAGGCCGCGGCGTTCGCAAAAAAACTCGGGCGGGTGGGTGAGGAGCGATGCGAGCGACACGCGCCCGGCCAGCATATAGGGCAACCCGCAGGCGCTGTAGCCGGCCGCCGGACCGCGTTCGAGCACGGTGATGCGGGCCTCGGGGTCGAGGCGGCGGGCGCGGCTGGCGGCGCTGAGTCCGGCCGCGACGCCGCCGATCACCAGGATGCGGTCCCCCATGCTGTGGTCCACTGTACACTGAGTCATGGCGCGCGCGGCGGCACGGCTCGACCCCGAAGCGCTCTACGAGTATGCAGTGCGGGCGCTGGCGCGGCGCGGCCGCAGCGAAGCCGAGTTGCGCCGCCTGCTGGCGCGGCGCGCCGACAGCCTGGCGGCCATCACCGCGGTGGTGGCGCGATTGCGCGCGCACGGCTACCTCGATGACGCGCGCCTCGCCGAGCACAGCGCCCGCTTCGAGCGCGACCGGGCCTGCCATGGCCGCCTCCGCGCGCTGCAGCAATTGCGCGCGCGCGGCCTCGCCCCGGCGCTGGCCGCCGCCGCCGTCGGACGCGCCTATGCCGAAGCCGACGAGGACGTGCTGCTGGCGGCCTTCTGCCGCAAAAAGCGCCTAGCCGCGCCGCAAAGCCCCCGCCAGGCGGCCAGCGCGCTGAACAAGCTGCGCCGCGCCGGGTTCAGCGTCGCCGCCTGCCAGCGCGCGCTGCGCGCCTGGCGGCTGGACCCGGCCTGGGGCGATATGCTGGAATCCAGTGAGGTCGAGGAGGAACAAGCCTGATGACCCGTCCCGATGACCTGGAGCAGTCGTTTGTGCCGCCCGGCGAACGCGAGTCCGTGCGCAGCTTCGAATTCGAGCAGGAAGCCGAGTTGGCCGCCGGTTATCTGCGCGCCAATGGCATTGCCACCGAGGTCGGCAATATGATGATCCCCGGGCTGCAGTACGACATCCAGATCTGGGTTCGTCGGGGCGACGCCGACGAAGCCCGCCGCCTGCTCGACGCCGCCGACGCCGACGCCCGCGGCCCGCGGCTTGAAGAGTAAGACATCGCTTGGCGCCGGCCCCTGCGCGGCTTCGCCGCGGCCCCGCTTCTGCTCGCGCCAGGCCCCGGGAGCCCCGGCGCTTGGGCAAAAACCGCATATTGCCGGGCGCGGGCCCCTGCCCCTGCTCGGCTGAGACGCTCGCAGCGCCGTGCCCGCACTCGAACGGCGGTGGAGCACCGGCCCGGGGCCCGGTGAGCCCGAGGGGGCGCGAGTGGCCTCTCGCTAGAGTTCGGGCCGCACCGCTGCGTTTAGCGGGAGCGGTGAAAGCGCCACGGGCGCTTTCACCCCGTTGGAATTCCGCGGCCCTTCGCGCCGATTTTGGCCGCAGTGCAAACGGCGCGACTCCCGCGAAAGGCGCGTCCAAGTTGCCCCGTGAGGCTGACGGCCGATGCCGTGGCAAAATAGAAGAGTTGTCCCGCTTGCAGCAGACTAGTTCCTCCGTCGCCCGCGCCGGCGCCGCGGCCGCGCCCGCGCGCGCCCGCATGGTGGCGGCGCCCGCCCACGGCCTGGCGGATCTGGCGGGCTCCTGCCTGGCGCTCACCAAGCCGCGCGTGACGCTGCTGGTGATGCTGACGGCAGTGGCGGCCTGCTACGTCGGCGCTGACACGCCGCTCGCGTGGTCCTATCTGCTGGTGCTGGCCGTCGGCACCGGGCTGCTCGCCGGCGGCACCGCCGCCATCAACCAACTCTGGGAACGGCGCACCGACGCGCTGATGTCGCGCACGCGGGCGCGCCCGCTCCCGGCTGGACGCCTGCGGGCCTGGCCGGCGGCGGCGTTTGGGGCGGCCATTGGCATCGCCGGCGCGGCACTGCTCGCCACCCGCATCAACTGGCTGTGCGCGGAAATGGGTCTGGCCACCACGGCGCTCTACCTGCTCGCCTACACCCCGCTGAAGTTTCGCTCGCCCATCAGCACCCTGGTGGGCGCCTTCCCCGGTGCCGGCCCCATACTGATGGGCTGGGCCGCCGCCCGCGGCTCGCTCGACCTCGGCGCCTGGGTGCTGTTCGGCATTCAGTTCCTGTGGCAGTTCCCGCATTTTCTCGCCATCGCCTGGCTCTACAAGGAACAGTACGAGCGCGCCGGCATCCGCATGCTGCCAGTGGTAGATGAAAACGGCAGCGAGACCTCGCGCCAAGTGCTGCTCTACAGCCTGGCGCTGATACCGGTCAGTCTGCTGCCCAGCCTCATCGGCCTGACGGGCGTGGTCTACTTTTTCGGCGCGCTCGCGCTCGGCGCCGGCCTGCTCTGCTACAGCATCGCCAGTGTCCGCGCCAAGACACGCGCCAGCTACCTGCGGCTGCTGCGCGCCAGCGTGATCTATCTGCCGCTGCTGTTCATCCTTATGGCCGGCGACCGGCTCTACCACCCGTAGCGGAGGCGGTATGTTCGGCTGGAACGCGCTACCCGCCTGGATCGCCATCCTGAACGCCACCGCGGCGGCGCTGCTGCTGCTCGGGCTCTACTTCATCCGCCGCCGCCGGATTCGCGCCCATCGGGCCTCAATGCTGGGCGCGTTTGCGGCCTCCGTCCTGTTTCTCGCCGTCTACGGGCTGCATCACTGGCATTCCGGCATTGTCTATTTCACCCATCCGGGCTGGCGTCGGACGTTGTATCTCGCCGTGCTCGGAACCCACACTCCGCTCGCCGCCATCGTCCCCATCCTGGCCATCATTACGCTCACGCTCGCGTTGCGCGGACGCTACCGGCGCCACCGGCGCTGGGCGCGCTGGACCTGGCCCATCTGGATGTATGTTTCGCTCAGCGGAATCGCGGTTTATTGGATGCTATACCGTTGGCCGTAGATGGACCTCAAATTGCACTGAGTTGGTATAGAGGAGGATTCATGCACATTCGACGCTGGTGGTTGGTGCTGATAATACTGGGGTTGGGCGCGCTGCCGGGCTGGAGCCAGGCTCCGGTGCGCTATACATTTTTGGGTGGTGCCCTGCTAGGAACTCCCAGTGGCTTCGCCGTGGGCGCCGGTTTGACGTTTAACATCAACCGCAACGTCAGCTTCGACCCCGGCATCGCCGTGGGCCGCAGCGGCGACACCGGCTTATTTACGGCCAGCGGCGTGTTCCGCTATGAGTTTCACCCGGACAATGAAGCCATCATTCCCTACATCCTGGGCGGCGTCGGCCTTTCACAGTGGGGTTCGGCCACGCACGGGTCGGCGATAGGCGGCGTGGGGGCGCGCTTTCCGATCGGCCATGGCACCTGGATCGTGCCCGAGGTGCGCCTCGCCGACCATGGCCTGGCGCGGTTCACGATCGGCATTAGCAAATCATTCTGAGCGGCCCGCGAGCAGTGCGTGCAACTGGTCGAGCATCGCGTTCATGCTCGAAGCTGACTGCTGCCCCAGCTCAGCCTGCAGCTTGCCGAGCTGCGCCTGCTGCTCCCCAATCTGCGCCTGCATCTGGCCGAGTTGTGCCTGCCGCTGCCACAGCTCCGCCTGCCTGGCGCCAGCGCCGGATTGGAGCTGGCTCACTACGGCCTGCACGTTGCCCAGTTCCGCCTGCAGTTGCCCCAACTGGGCCTGGGTGGCGGCGCCCTTGAACTGCTGCAGTCGAGCGATCAACGTCTCCAACTGCGCCCGCATGGCCTTCGAGTCCAGGTTGGCCGAAACGGCGGACTGGGCGCTGCCCAACCGCGACTGCACGCTCCCCAGTGCCGACTGCCTCTTGCCCAGCTCGCTCTGCTGTTGACCGAGGACGCGCTGTTGCTCCTCGATGCGCAGCATGGGCTCAAACAGTTGGTGCGCCTGTGCCACCGCTGCAGGATCAGTGACACGCGTCATCTTGCCATGCTCAAAGTACTCGACGGCGTCCGGTGTGATGCGCGCCGCCCATGCAATGCCGGCGGAGTTCAGGCTGGGCAGTCCACAGTCGCCAAGGGCAATCAGCGCCTGATCGCTGGAGTAGTAGCTGTTCTGGTGACAGCCCGCGCTTGAGGGCCGCGTGGCCAGCGCCCGGGCGTCCCTGCCCACCACCACGGTGATGGTGGCGCCGCTCTCAATTCCCACCGGAGATGCCTGCCATGGAGGAGGCGGCGGCGCCGCAGGCGCTGGCGTGCCCGGCTGAAGCGGCGGCGGGGCTTGTGCGGGCGCAGGCAGCGCCGACGGCGGAGCCGGGGGGGGGCCCGGCGTCACGACCGGCGGCGGCGGAGCGGGCGGCGCCACCGCTTGTGCGCGCGCCGCCAATGCCGGATGGGCACAGGCAGCCACCGCCGCCAGCGGCGCCAAAATCAGCGCCAGGCCCCAGGACTTCAGTTTCTTGTTCCGCATGATCCCAGTTCCCTTCCAATTCAAAATGCGTTCGATCCGGCGCTCGGCGCTGATCCCACTTGCCATCGCCACCCCTTCCCACGCCCGACGCTGGCCGTCCGTGCGCAGCTCCTGCAGAAAATCGAGCAGCATGTCGGCATAACCTTCGCGGCTAGTCCCGGCGGCCAGCACCGCGTCGTCGCTCGCCTCCTCGGCCAGCGCCACCAACCGCCGGTGCAGCCACCATCCCAAGGGGCTGAACCAGAACACCGCCCGATGCAGCAGGGAAAGCCGCTGCGTCCGCGCGTCGCCGCGCGCCACGTGCGCGAGCTCGTGCGCCAGCACCGCATCTCGCTTTTCCGGCGTCCATTGCGGCCAATTCCGCGGCAGCACCACCGCCGGCCGCCACACCCCCAGCGTCGCCGGCGTCGTGAGCGCCCCCGACTGCAACAAGCGGGGCGTCCACCGCAACTTCAGTTCCCTGCCCAGCGCTTCCGCCGCGCGCCGCAGATCGTCATCCTTGATCGCCTCCGCCCGCCGCCGCATGCGGCCGGCCAGAACTTCGCCCACCACCATCCGCGCCAGCAGCCCCGCCACCACCGCCAGGTACGCACCCAACCCCACCTCGCCCCATGTCCACGGCGCTCCGCCGCCCGGCGACGCGGCCGCTTTTCTCAGGACGCCCTTCCGCCGGCCGGGCTGCGGCCGGGATTCGCTTGGCGGCAACGCGCGCCCGCTTTGCTCGGTGAACGCGCCACCGGCGCCTTCACCCATCCAAGTTGCCTCGGCAGGCGGCAGCTCGGCGGGCACGCTCATGTTGCCTCCCGGCGCCACTAGCGCGGTCGGCAACTGCGGCACCACGGCCGCTGGCGCCGCCGGCTTCGCCTTCAGCACCGGCAGCACCACGCGCCACCCCGGCATCGCCGCCACCGCCAGCGGCATCGCCACCGCCGCCACCAACACCCCCGTCCACAGCCGCAGCTGCGCCCCGCCGCCACGCACGCGCAGCAGCAGCGCCACGGTTCCGGCCACCGCCGCCAGCGCCAGCGACCGCGCCGCCGGATCCACCAGCGCCGACCACAGTCCGCTCATGTCCGCTTCCTCCGCTCCGCCGCCACGCGCTGGCGCAGCGTGTCGAGTTGTTCGGCGCCCAGCACCTCGTGCTTCACCAGGCCCAGCATCATTGCCTCCACCGAGCCCCCCCAAAACCGGTCCACCAACTGCCGCAGCGCCCGCACCCCCGCGCCCTCGCGCGCCACCACCGGCTGGTAGAAAAATGTCCGTCCCAGCGCGATGTGCGTCAGATAACCCTTGTGCTCCAGCCGGCGCAACACCGTGCGCATGGTCGAGTCCTTCATCGGGTGCTGCTTGGCCAGCTTGAGCGCGCACATGTCCGCGGTCAGCATCCCCTCGACCCAAAGGTGGTCCATGACCAGTTGTTCGATCTTCCCCAGGCGCGGCAGCGATGTTTGCGAGCTACTCATTGTAACGTTACAATTTGTAGCTCATAAAG
>JBOGKJ010000060.1:0-13896 GCA_050745565.1 Terriglobales bacterium
AGCGCCACTGGCGCTTGCACCCCTCCCGGCAAACGAAGCGGCGCGGCCCCCTTTCAACCATGCCGCTCGCGCCGGCTTGGGCTCGCCGGGCCCCGGGCCGGCGCTCCCCAGCCCTACGAGTGCGGGCACGGCGTAGCCGGGCCCGCACTCGTAAATGCCGCGAGCGTCTCAGCGGGCAGGGGCCCGCGCCCGTCAATGTTTGCCGCGCTGGGCAGCGGCGTGCGGCTTTTCCTGATCTGGCAACTTGGACGGGTGAAAGCGCCGGCGCGCGTTCACCGAGCAGAGTGGGCGCGCGATGCCGCCAAGCGAATTCCGGCTGCGGCCCGAGCCCCGGGGCCCCCAAGGCGCTTGCGCCTCGGGTGGGAGCAGCGCGAGGGCGTGCTGAGAAGGGCGGCCGCGCCGCATGGAAAAGCCGCCCGCGGTCTGGCCCGCGCGGGCTGCAGCGACGCTAGTCCGCATTTCTCACCAACCCAGCCGCTGCCACGCGCGGCATAGCGCGCCCGTCTAGAAAAATGGGCGGCGCAGCACCTGCCCTGCTGCCATCGTCCTCCAGACGGCGCGTCCTGCTCGCCGTTCGATATCGCCGCCCATTTTTTAGGGCGCGCCGCGCCTGGATGCGAGCTTCGTGACCTGACTGTGAGAAATGCGGACTAGTGTAGTGCGTCACACGGAGTGACGTTTATTCCCAAGCGGATGTGCGACTTTTCTTGTGGAAAAGCCGCATAGGTAACGACGCCCAACGAGTCGTATTTGTGACGCACTTCACTAACGCTGTTCGCCGCCGAGCGCGCGCAGGCGGGCGACCAGGGCGCGGGCCGAGGGCTCGATGTCGGCGGCGGCGAGGGTGCGGTCGGGGTTTTGAAAGCGAGCACGCAGCAGCAGGCTGTAGCGGCCCCCGGGGATGTTTTGGCCGCGAAATATCTCGACCGGCCACAGCGAGTCAAGCCACGGGATTGGCGGCTCAGCAGCGGCTTTCGCGATCGCCGCCCAAGGGACGTGGTCGGGAAAAACGAAGGAAAAATCGCGCTCACTGGCGGGAAAGCGCGGCGGCGGCTGATACCGCACCGGGCGCGGACCGAGGGCATAGAGCGCCGCCAGGTCCAGCTCGGCAATCCAGGTTTCCTCCGGCAGCTTCCAGCGGGCGGCGAGCGTAGGCGCCAGGCGGCCGAGCCGCACCCAGGCGCCGAGCGCGGCCGCCTGGCCCCGGGCCAGCCAGGGATCGGGCGCTGTTACCCAAGGCGCTGCAGGCAGGGCGAAGGTGTGCAGCAGGGCTTCAACTTCGCCCTTGAGCCCGGGGAAATCCAGGCCGGCATCACTGCCGCCGAGCACCAGCGCGGCACGCTCGCCCGGCTGTCCGTTGGCCTCGGTCCGGTAGACCTCGCCGATTTCGAACAGCCGCGGCGCGCGCACGCCGTGGCGGAGGTTGTGGTCGAGCGCGGCGAGCAGGCCGGGCAGGGCGGAGGTGCGCAGGCTGGCGGCTTCGGCGCTGAGCGGGTTGAGCAGCGCGGCCGGCTGGGCTTGGGGCGCGAAGGGCTGGCAAGTGGCGGCGTCGGCGAAGCTGAGAGAGACGATTTCGGCGAAGCCGCGGCCAGTCAGTTGCCGGCGGAGGCGATCGCGAAGCAGGGCGGTGGGGAGCGGAGCGGCTGCGCCCTGGAAGGCGGGAAGCCGGCCAGGGAAGCGGTGATAGCCGAAGATGCGGGCGATTTCCTCGATCAAATCAATTTCACGGGTCAGGTCGGGGCGCCAGGAGGGTGGGCGCCAGAGCTCGGGGGTGGCGGCCGGGGGCCGTGTGCAGCCGAGGCTGGCGAGAATCTGCATCCAGTCGCCAGCGGCCAGCGCGGAAGGGCCGAGGGTGCGGGCGATAGCGGCCGGCCGGAGCGTGATTTCCAGGATGGCGGGCAGACGGCCTTCGACTTTGGTGAGTGCGCCCGCCCAACGCGCGCCCGCCTTCACGGCGGCTATCGCGATGCGGCCCGCCGCCAGCGGCGCCGCCTCCGGGTCGGCGCCGCGCTCGAAGCGGTGGCTGGCGTCGGTGTGCAGGCGGTGGCGGCGGACCGTCCGGCGGATGGTCAACGGATCAAACCAGGCGCTTTCGATCAGTGCCCGCCGCGTACCCGGGCCGATGGCGGTGGCCTCGCCCCCCATGACGCCGGCAAGCGCCACCGGGCGGTGGGCGTCGGCAATCACCAAATCCTCGACTGAGAGCGCTCGCTCCACGCCGTCGAGGGTGCGCAGCCGCTCGCCCGGGCGCCCCCACCGCACCCGGATTTGGCCGCCTTCGAGCCGGTCCGCGTCGAACGCGTGGGTGGGTTGCCCCATTTCCCACAGGGTGTAATTGGTCAGGTCGGCGATGTTGTTGATCGGGCGCTGGCCCAGAGCTTCGAGGCGGGCCGCGACCAGCGGCGGCGAAGGGCCGACGGTGACCGCATCGAGCAGCACCGCGCAATAGCGGCCGCAGGCTTCCGGGACCTCGATATGGACCGGCCACCCGTGGCCGTCTTCCTTCGTAACTTGCTCAAGGACTTTGAGCCGTCCGCCGGTGATTGCCGCGATTTCGCGCGCCACGCCATAGTGGCTGAGGCAATCGGGCCGGTTGGCGCCGATGTCGAGTTCGAGCGCCTCCGCCTCGGCGCGGTCCACGGCGAGGCCGGCGAGCGAGAGTTGGTCGGTGAGCTCGGCGGCCGTCGCCGGCAGCGGCACGAACTCACGCAGCCAATCGAGCAGCACCCTCATCGGAACTGCTCCAGGAAGCGCAGGTCGCCGCTGTAGAAGCGCTGGATGTCATCCACCTGGTAGCGGATCATCGCCATGCGCTCGATGCCCATGCCGAAGGCGAAGCCGCTCACGCGCTCCGGGTCGTAGCCCACAAACCCAAACACGGCCGGGTCCACCATGCCGCAGCCCAGCACCTCGATCCAGCCGCTTTGCTTGCAGGTGCGGCAGCCGGCGCCTTGGCAGAAGACGCAACCCACATCGAGCTCGGCGCTGGGTTCGGTGAACTGGAAGTAGGAGGGACGCAGGCGGGTGCGCACCGCGGCGCCAAAAAACTCCTGGGCGAAGTGGTCAAGCGTGCCGCGCAGGTCGCCAAAGTGCAGGTCCGCATCCACCGCCAGGCCTTCAAGCTGGTGGAACATGGGCGAGTGGGTGGCATCGGGCGTATCGCGCCGGTAGACCTTGCCGGGGACGATGACGCGCAGCGGCGGCGCTTGCCGCTCCATGGTGCGCACCTGCACCGGCGAGGTGTGGGTGCGGAGCAGGAATCCGGGCGTGGCCAGATAGAGCGTGTCCTGTTCCTCGCGCGCCGGGTGGCCCTCGGGGATATTCAGCGCCTCGAAATTGTAATAGGGGGTTTCAATTTCCGGCCCCTCGCCGACCTGATAGCCGAGGCGGAGGAAAATGCCGACGATCTCGTCCCGCACCGCCAGCACCGGGTGCGCGGGCGCGGCCAGCGTCGGCCTGCCCGGCAGCGTCACATCCACGCCGGCGGCATCCGGCGGCTGAGCGGTCGCGGCCGCAGCCGGGAAGCGCGCCTCGGCGCTGGCACGCAACTCGTTCAGCAGTTGGCCGAGAACGGGCTTCCACGCTGCCGGCGCCGGGCGCAGCCAGTGGTCGGTGAGCAGCCGCAGCAGGCCGTGTTTGCGCGAGAGCCAGAAGTCGCGGTCGCCCTCGCCCACGGCCGCCTGGAAGCGGGCGAGGGCGGCGCGGAGGGCGGTCTCGTTGTCCAGCCCCAGTTGGCCCCAATCGGTGGCCGCGCGGGCTGCCAGATCGGCGTCGGCCGCCATGGCAGCCGCCTAGGACTGGGCGGCGGCAGGCTGAACAGCGCCGAGCTGGGTTTTGGCCAGGCTGGCCAGTTGCCCGAAACCCTCCGCGTCGTTGACGGCGAGATCGGCCAGCACCTTGCGGTCCAGCTCGACCCCGGCCAGCTTGAGCCCGTGCATCAGTTGCGAGTAGCTGAGATCATGCAGGCGGCTGGCGGCGTTAATGCGCACGATCCAGAGTTCACGGAACTGCCGCTTGCGCTGCTTGCGTCCGCTATAGGCGAACTTCAGCGCCCGCTGGCCGGCTTCGCGGGCCGAGCGGTAGAGCTTGCTCTTGGTGAGGAAAAAGCCCTTGGTGAGGCCGAGTATTTTCTTGCGTTTGTCGCGGCGTTTGGTGCCGCGTTTGACTCGAGGCATCGTTTTTCTCCTTTGGATCCGCTCCGGGCCGGCACGATGGGAGCCGGCCGCGAAGGTGAGCTCACCCTGGCCGCGGCCAGGGGCCCGAATTCAACCCTTAAGCGTAAGGGATCATGCGCGCCACGCGCCGCTGATCGGCCTTGCTGATGAGCGTTTCCTGATCGAGCGTGCGTTTACGCTTGCGGGTTTTGGTGGTCAGAATATGGCGCGCGCCGGAGTGGCCGCGGACAATCTTGCCGCTGCCGGTTTTGTGAAAGCGTTTGGCGGCGCCGCGATGGCTTTTGAGTTTGGGCATGGCGATGAAACTATCCGGGGCTGGCTGCGACGGTTGCGGTTCAGGACTTCTTAGGGGCCAGGATGGCGGTGAGGGCATTGCCCTCCAGCCGGGGCCGGTACTCCACGGTGGCGGAGGCGTCAACTTCGGCCAGCAGCTTGTTGATCAACTGAAAACCGATCTCCTTGTGAGTAATCTCGCGGCCGCGGAACTGCACCACGGCTTTGACCTTGTCGCCCTCACCCAAGAACCGCAAAACGTTGTTCTTTTTGAACTCGTAGTCGTGGTCGTCGGTGTTGGGGCGGAATTTCACTTCCTTGATGACGACGTTTTTCTGGTTTTTTCTGGCCTCGCGGGCCTTCTTCTCCATCTGATACTGGTATTTGCCGAAGTCCATGATCCGGCAAACCGGCGGCTCCGCACTCGGAGCCACTTCGACCAGGTCCAGGGTGCGCTGTCGCGCCAACGCGAGCGCCTCCTGGGGAGACAAAATGCCCAACTGGGTGCCCGCTTCATCAATCACGCGCACCTCGCGGGCACGGATCCGTTCGTTGACGCGGGTGCGGGGCTCAGGGATGCGACGCGGGCGAAAGTCTCGGATAGGGCGTGGCTCCTTTGCAGTTGGTCATGAAACCTCGCCAGTATAGCATGTCGCGCGAGTCGCCTCCGGCCTGCACGGACGCGCACGGGCCGGCTCCGCGCCTTCAATGGAATATTGCGGCTCCCGGGGCCGGCTTTTGCGTCCAATATATAAATATTAGTGGACTGAGGGCTGAAAGGGGAACCCATGCCATCCTCGCGCTTTTCTGGACTTTATCTAAGTGGACGCACGCTGGCGGTGCTCGTGGTCATTATCGCCGTGGCGGGCACGATGGCGTTTTATCGCGCCCACACCACCCCGGCCGCCGCCTGGGCCGGGCTCACGCATTCCGATCAGCAGCCCCTCAGCGAAAGCCAGGTGCCCACCCTCAGCGCGCTCAATAAAGACCAGGAGGTTTTGGCCAAGCAGGTTTCGCCCGCCGTGGTCGAGGTCCAGGTGACCGCGCACACCAGCGCCAGCGACCAGGGCACGATGGGCGGGCTGCCGCCCGACAACCCGCTCTCGCAGTTCTTCGGCCAATTCGGGCAGATGCCGAGCCGGCCGCATTATGAACAGGGCTTGGGCAGCGGCATCATCATTTCGCCCGACGGCTACATCGTCACCAACAACCACGTGGTGCAGGACGCCACCGATATCTTAGTGCAGCTCAACAACTTGAAAACCTACAAGGCCACCGTGGTGGGCACCGATACGCTGACGGACCTGGCCGTGATCAAAATCAATGTCACCGGTCTGCCCAATCTTCCCTGGGGCGATTCGAAGACGCTGAAGCAGGGCGACCTGGTGTTTGCCTTCGGCAACCCGTTTGGCATGTCCTTCACCATGACGCACGGGATCGTGAGCGGCAAGGGCCGCGCCGGGTTGGCTTCGAACCGGCTCGCGCCGCAAGATTATATTCAAACCGACGCCGCCATCAATCCGGGCAACTCCGGCGGTCCGCTGGTGAACGTGCACGGCGAGGTGGTGGGGGTGAATGCGTTCATCTACACCTCGACCGGCAGCTTTTCGGGCGAATCCTTTGCCATTCCCAGCGAGGTCGCCAAGCCGATTTCGGCCACCTTGATCGCGAAAGGCAAGGTGGTGCGCGGCTACCTGGGCGTCACCATCGAAAACATGAATCCCGACACGGCCCATTTCTTTGACGTGGCGCCCGACGCGCAGGGCGCGCTGGTGACGACGGTGAATCCGGGCGAGCCCGGCGCGAAGGCCGGGCTCGAGGTGGGCGACATCATTACCGCCCTCAATGGGACCAAGGTCGGCGGCGCCACGCAGTTGCAGTTGGCGACGGCCGCGGTGGCGCCGGGCGCGTCGGCGAAGCTCGGCATCATCCGCGACGGCAAGCCCATGAACCTGACCGCCACGCTGGGTTCGCAGCCGGGAGCGGGCGCCCCCGCGCGCGCCACCAATCAGCCCGCGCCCAGCGCCAGCGGCGTGCGCCTGGGCGTGCAACTCGAGAACCTCACCCAGCAGGATCGGGACCATTTCCAACTCCCCGATTACGTCGAGGGCGCGCTCATCAACGCCGTGACGCCGGGCGGGCCCGCCTACAACGCCGGTATATCGCCGGGCTTTGTGATCGCTGGCATCAATCGCCATCCGGTGGCGAGCGTGGCCGAGGTGCAGGCGGAGCTGGCGAAACTGCCGCCGGACCAGGACGTCCTGCTGCGGGTGGTGACCGGCGGCAGCCAGAGCGGCGCCACCTTCATCGTGGTGCACCCGGCCCCGGCCGGGGGCGGAAGGTAGGGCAGTTCGCGGCGGGCGGCGGCAACTGTGGCGGGCTCTCGGCTCGCGGGAGTCGCGCCGTTTACGCGAAGGCCGCAGAATTCCAACGGGCTGAAAGCGCCAGTGGTGCTTTCACCGCTCCCGGTAAACGAGGCTCGCGCCGGCGTGGGCTCACCGGGCCCCAGGCCGGCGCTCCACAGCCCTCCGAGTGCGGGCACGGCGCTGCTAGCGTCTCAGCGAGCAGGGGCCGGCGCCCGCGCCCGTCAATTGACGAGCGGCTATTCCGGCATCGAACCCACGCCGGGGCCGACCGCGGCCACGCCGCCGCCGGGCGCGCGCGCCAGCTCGGGTGCATACAGCCCCAGCAGGCGCCGCGTCCACCAGACGCCATCGCGAGCCTTTTCCGTCGGCGTGGCGAACCAGTATTGCCAGATCACGGCCCGGACCGCGCGCGGCGGCTGCCGTCCAAACGGATTGCCGGCGAACAGACCGAGCACGGCCGGGTCGTTGTCGAGCAGTCGCAGTTCGGTTTGTTCCACCAGCGGGTTGTCCTGATAGTTGCCCAGCGAGCAGAACCAGAGGTTCCAGTCGAAGCGGGGCTGGTAGGGCGCCAGATAGAACAGGTCGCCGACCGGTGCGCGGGCCGGGTCCTGGGGCTTGAAGCGGAACGGGTAGGCGGTCCAGTGCACGCCGTCCCCGCTGCCTTGGAATTCAATCTCGTAGCGGTTGCGGGTCATCACCGCAAACAGACCGAACGGGTCGGCGAGGCGGAAGGGCTGGAGTGCCGCGGCAGCCTCGGCCGCCGCCGGGAACGGCCGCCACAGGCGCTGAGCGAGATCGGAACCGGTGATCACCACCCAAGCCACCAGCACCAGCGACGCCGCCGCCAGCGGCCAGCCGCCCGAAGATGCGGCCTCGTCCGCTCGCGCCCCCTTGGGCTCACCGGGCCCCGGTCCGGCGCTCCACAGCCCTTCAAGTGCGGGCGCGGCGCAGCCGGGCAGGGGCCCGCGCCCATCAATGGCTGGTGCCGCCGCGCGCCGTCGCCATGGATAAAGCCCGGCGCGCTTGGCTATCCAATGCAGGTGCCGGTCGTCGAGCAGCGCGAAGCCAAGGCCGAGCACGAGGTAGTTGAGGAAACCGTAGTTGGCGGTCAGGATGATGGCGACCTGGAACGGTGTGGTGATCCAGAAGCAGGTGAGGCGGGCGCGGCGCGGCCCGAACGCCAGCCAGGCCACGCCCAGCTCGATCACGAAGATGGAAGCTGCGATGGCGGCTTCGATGCCGTGCGGCAGGTACTGCTGCGCGAACCAGCCGGCGAAGTTGGGCAGCGGCAGGTTCTGGTAGTACTGGTCGAGCGCGGTCAGGTGCCGCCACTGCGGGTCGCCGCTCATCAGTTTGGCGACGCCGCTGCCGAAATAAATGGTGAACCAGAGCCAGCGGAAGCTGAACATGCTCCACCAGCTTGGCGCCCTGGGGCGGACGAAGATGGCGATGGCGAGGGCGGCCATGAGCATGCCGTCGGACTGGTAGCTGGCAAACGCCTGCGCGGCCGCGATCAGCGACAGGAAGCACACGGCCGCGGCGGCCGCCGCGGCGCGCGTCCAGCGCCCGGCGATCAGCAGCGCGCCGGCCAGCAATCCGGCGGCGCACAACAGGTGCAGCGTCCCCATCGAGGGTGAAACCCACAGCAGCGTGGGCGCCAGCCAGAAGCGGTGCCAGCCGGCCACGCCCTGGCGGACGGCGTTGAGAAAATCGCTCGCCGGCAGGATCCCCGTCGGGCCGATCAGGCCCGGCGCCTGGCGCCACCAGCCGTAGAAAATCCACAGCAGCAGGAAGCCAAGCCAGCCCAGCAGCAGCCGCGCGGTGTTCGCGCTGCCCAGCAGGCGGCGGCGCAGCCGCAGCAGATCGTACCCATCGCTGGCGAGGGCAAACGCGGGCACGCGCGGGGGCGGCGGCTGGGGGCCGGGGTCAGGGCTTGGGGTTGAGCCCATGGTCCTGCACCCGCGCCAGCAGCCGCTTGTAGGGGATCTGCAGTTGCTCGGCGGTCTGCTGCTTGTTCCACCGGCACTGCTCCAGAGCCTGCAACAGCAGGCGGCGTTCCAGCAGGCGGCTGGCCCGGGCCAGCACCTCGGGCAGCGGCCCGGTCCAGTCAAACTCCACCGGCAGGTCCAGCGCATCGGCGGCTTCCGGCCGCGCCGGCCGGGTGTGCAGTTGCAGATCGGCGGCGCGGATTTCGCCGTCTTCGGCCAGGATGACGGCGCGTTCGATGGCGTTGTGCAACTCGCGCACGTTGCCGGGCCAGGGATAGCGCGTCAGGGCGGCCTCGACGCCCGGGCCCAGCCGCAGCAGCGGGCGCTTCAGCTCGCCGCAGAATTGCCGCAAAAACGCCTGCGCCAGCGCCAGGATATCGTCGCCGCGTTCGCGCAGGGGCGGGATGGTGATGGGAAACGCCGACAGGCGGAAATACAAGTCCTCGCGGAACTGCTTTTCCCGCGCGGCGACTTCCAGGTCGCGGTTGGTGGCGGCTACAATGCGGACGTCCACTGCGATGGTCTGCACCCCGCCCACGCGCTCAAAGGCCCGCTCTTCCAGCACGCGCAGGATCTTGGCCTGGGTGGCGAGCGGCAGCTCGCCAATTTCGTCCAGGAAAATCGTGCCGCGGTGGGCGAGCTCGAACTTGCCCAGCTTGCGCCCGCTCGCGCCTGTGAAGGCGCCCTTCTCGTGGCCAAACAACTCGGTTTCCACCAGCCCTTCGGGAATGGCGGCGCAGTTGATGGCGACGAACGCCGCCCCCGCGCGCTGGCTGAGCAGGTGCAGGGCCCGGGCGAACAGCTCCTTGCCGGTGCCGCTCTCGCCCAGCAGCAGCACCGTGGTCTCGGCCGGCGCGATGCGCTGCAGCGACGCGGCGGCGCGCTGCATGCTGACGTGCTCGCCGATGATTTTGGGCAGCCCGTAACGGGAGGCGAACTCCTCTTTCAGCAGCACGTTCTCCCGCACCAGCGTCTGCTGCGCGATGGCGCGCCGCAGCAGCAGCATCAGGTGCGCCAGGTCGAGCGGCTTCTGGATGAAATCATAGGCCCCATCCTTCATCGCCTGCACCGCCTCCTCGATCGAGCCGTAGGCGGTCATGATGATCACCGGCGTCGAGGGCGCCAGCTCGTGTGCCGCCTGCAGCACCTCCAGGCCGCTCGCCAGCGGCAGCTTGAGGTCGCTCAGCACCAGCGCATATTGCGCCGCCTGCAGCGCGCGGATGGCGGCGGCGCCGTCGGTGGCTTCGGCGACCCCATAGCCGTCCTTGGTCAGGGCGGTGTGCAGCATCTGCCGCAATTCATGCTTGTCTTCAACCAGCAGGATCGTGTCCATGGCTCAGGTATGGCTCAGGTAAGGTCGTGTCCGGGCGCCGCCAGCGGCAGCTCCACGGCAAACACGGTGTGGCCGGCGGTGGCGTCGTCGAGCAGCAGGCTGCCGCGGTGCGCGGCGATGATCTTGTGCGCCATGGCCAGCCCCAGGCCCGTGCCGCCCGGCTTGGTGGTGAAAAACGGGATGAAAATTTTCTCCCGCAACTCGACTGGCACGCCCGGCCCGGAGTCGGTGAACAGCAGGCGCGCCACCCCGCCTGGGCCCGCCTCCGCCCGCACCATGACGCGGCCGGGCTGGCGACTGTGCAGCAGGGATTCGCAGCCGTTGCGCAGCAGGTTCGCGAACGCCGTGCGCAGCAGGCTGGGGTCCCCGGCCAGGTGCGGAAAGGCGCCGCTGATGGCGATTTCGACGCCGGGAAAGTCCTGCACCCGCAAACTGTCGGCACACTCCCGCAGCAGACCGCCGCTCTCCACCGCCGCCAGCGACAGCGCCAGCGGTCGCGCGAAGGCCAGGAACTCGCTGGACACGTTGGTGAGCAGCCGCACCTGCTCCAGCAGCTTCGAGGCCAGTTCCCGTTCGCTGCCGCCGAGGCTCGAGGCCAGCATCTGGCCGTAGCCGCTGATGGTGGCCAGCGCATTTTTGAACTCGTGCGCGATGCCCGCCGCCATCTCCCCGAGCGCACTCAGACTCTGGCGGCGGCGCAGCTCCTCCTCCAGGGCGTGGATCGAGGTCAGGTCGGTCAGCAGGCAGATCAGCCCCGGCGGCGCCGCCTCGGCGCCATCGGCCCCGCTGATGGGAAACAGCGTCACCCCCAGGCGCCGGCCGACGCCGTCGGGCGCGGTGTAGCGCAGCATCTTGCGTTGCAGGATGCGGCGGGTGCGGTAGGTGTCGGCGAACAAGACCGCCGCCGGCCCCAACAATGCGCCATCGGCCTCGCGCAGTTCAGCCTCTCGCAGCAGCGCCGTCATGTCCAGACCGCGCGGGTCGGCGAAGCCCAGGGCGGCGCGCGCGGCGGGGTTGGCGTCCTGCACGAGCCCGGCGGAGCTGAAATAGACCACGCCACTGGGCAGGTGGTGCAGCACCTGCTGCGACAGGCGCAGTGGGTCGAGCGCGCCGGCGCGGCGCGCGCGGGCCGCGGGCGGGGTTGCGGCGGGATGAGCGGAGCCGCTGGACATGGTGAGGACGATTTTACTCCCACTGGCCCCAACCCCCGCCGCAGGGCCCGGCGAGCGCCCCCGCGACCGGGTTGGCGCGGGCAGCGGACGGCCATGCAATCGCGGGCGGCGTCCGTTTGCGCTGGGGGCGAAGTCGGCCGCAACCCGGGGCCCCCGGCCTGCTCGCATGCCGCGGTGGTCGTAGTTCCGAAGGGGCCAACGCATCCGACGCGCCCCGGCAAGTCGCGGGAGTCGCGCCGTTTGCACCGCGGGCAAAATCGGCGCCAAGGGCCGCGGAATTCCAACGGGGTGAAAGGGCCAGTGGCACTTTCACCGCTCCCGATAAACGAAGCGGTGCGGCCCGACCTCTAGCGAAAGGCCGCTCGCGCCGGCTTGGGCTCACCGGGCCCCGGGCCGGCGCTCCACAGCCCTTCGAGTGCGGGCACGGCGCTGCGAGCGTCTCAGCGAGCAGGGGCAGGGGCCCGCGCCCGTCAACTGATGCGGCACGGGCCTCGCCACGCGCCGCGCCGGTCAGCGGCGTGCTAGGCGAGGCACCTTGGACGCGCCCTGAGCAGAGCGGGCGCGCATTGCGCCCGCGCCAAATCCAGCGGCCAAACTCAGGCCACTTGGCTGGGCGGGACGGCCTCGCGGGCGGTGGCGCCGATGCCATGCTCGTAGACGAGGCTGCCGCCGAGCCGGGCGGCGGCAAGCATCAGGGCGTAGCCGGCGAGGGCGGAGCGGCGCCCGTGCCCAGGCCGGCGGCGGCGCATCAGCGATGTGGTCATGGCGAGAGCACTGAGCAGGTTGAGGCCGGCGTGCGCCAAGCCAATCCGGCGCGGAGCCGCATCCAGGCGGCTCCAGTCGGTGAGGCCCGTCACGACCGCGCCCAACGCCCCGGTTAGGCCAACGGCCAGCGCGCCGCGGGCGGCCCGATCCCAATCGCGCCCGGGTTGAAGCCGGGAAAGGCCGTCGAAGGCCACGGCGGCCGTCCAGGCGCCGATCGGGATGTCGGTCAGCATGACGTGCAGCGGGTGGCCGAGGCGAGTGCCGTGCAGGGCCCTGTAGGTCGGCTCGGCGCGCGGCCCCATGCGTTCAAAAGCGCGGGTAGCGGCGGCTTGCAGGCGCTCGGCGGGGCGATCCAACCAGTTTTGGCGTGAAACCGTCTGCGCCAGGGAGTCAGGCATGCTGCTTTGCGATGAACCCCCGTCGCCAGCGGTTGTATCCGAGCTGGATACAGAAGCCTGTGACTTAAGTCCTCGCGCCGCCGGCTTGCGCATCGCATCATAGCGGCGGAAAGGAAAACCATGGCTACACCCAATGCAAGCGGACCTGAAACCCTCAAGGCCACCATCATCTCCACCGTCGATGTGCGCGAAGTTCCGCACGCGCAACGGCACCCTCTCATCTACAGGACGTTCGACGACTTGAAACCCGGCCAGGCATTTGTCCTGCTGGTGGATCACGACCCCAAGCCGGTCATCTTCGAACTTGATTTTGTGCGAAAGGGAAAATTCGCGTGGAATTACCTTGAGCAGGGTCCGGAGGTTTGGCGCGTGCAAATGACCAAAGCCCGCTAGTGTTCTGTCTCAGATTTGCAAAGCTGCCGCCAACCGTCCCGCGGGCGTTGCGCCGTTTGCACGGCGGGCAAAGTCGGCGCGAAGGGCTGCAAGGCCCGCGCCGGCTTGGGCTCGCCGGGCCCCGGGCCGGCGCTCCACAGCCCTTCAAGTGCGGGCGCGGCGTAGCCGGGCAGGGGCCCGCGCCCGTCAATAGTTGGGATAGAGCGTCGAAATGGCGATCACGGTCGCAGAGCGTCAGCCCATGCTGAGAAACGAGCGCGGCGATCCAAAGGTCGTTGGTGGGGATGGGCGTTCCCTGTCTCCGTAGTTGTCGAAACAATGCGTGGGAGTCGCGCCGTTTGCACGGCGGGCAAAGTCGGCGCGAAGGGCTGCGAAAGTCCGGAGGGCGGCCCGCTCCCGCCAAACGAAGCGGCGTGGCCCCGCGAGGCTCGCGCCGGCTTGGGCTCGCCGGGCCCCGGGCCGGCGCGAGCCCAAGCGGGATGCCCGGCGCAGCCGGGCAGGGGCCCGCGCCAGTCAATTGCTGCCCGAGCCATAATGAAACCAGTAGTGAGGCGCTGATATGGCGACCGTTATCACCATCAATCGCGCCGATGTCGTGGCGCTGATCGAGCACGCAGCCGCCCGGTTTACTCAGGGCAACAAAACCGCCGTGATCGAGATGGCAGTCAAGCGGCTGCTGAGCGTCGAACCCCGCAGCGGCGCGCTATTTGGCCGTCACCCGGGGTCGGTGAAAATCATGCGCGGTGTGGACCTGACCGCGCCGACCTTCGAGCATGAGCCCACCGACGCCGAGCGAACCCGCTGGGCGGCGGATTTGCCCCGGGAGTGAGCCGGCTGAGGTTGCCGCCCGGCGAATTCCGGCCAACAAATAGGGCCGAATCAAAGTAGGTGTGGCAAAACTAGCCCGCATTTCTCACCAACCCAGCCGCTGCCACGCGCGGCATAGCGCGCCCGTCTAGAAAAATGGGCGGCGCAGCACCTGCCCTGGTGCCATCGTCCTCCAGACAGCGCGTCCTGCTCGCCGTTCGATATC
>JBOGKJ010000061.1:0-6656 GCA_050745565.1 Terriglobales bacterium
TGTTCCAGGTGAAGCTGGTGGTGAGGGCAGTGCTGGCGCCCGTATAGGCGGACTCCGAGGCCGGATTGACGCCGCCGCTGTAGCCCCACGTGGTCTCGGCGGCTACATTCCCGCTGCCGTCCTCGACCTTCACACTGGCCGGGACCTCGCCGTTGCCGGAAACATTGTAGGTGTACACGGTCTGCCGCAGCGCGGTCGAGGGCGGCGACCCCACGCCCCAGTCGGTGGTCGAGGTCGAGGTGACCATGCCGTAGTCGTCAAGATCAATGCTGCTCGAAGACTTGAGCGCCGCGCTGTCGCCCGCGCCGCAGCCGTCGCTCGGGTCCGAGGGGCTGCAGAGCGCCGTCACCGTGGTGCGGCCGTAGTCCCCGCCCGAGTAGGTCGTGCGCTGCATGCGGAAGCTGTTGTTCCAGGCCCCCGGATAGACGTCCTGCTGCGCGACGTTGCCGCTGCTGTCGTAGGAGGCCACGGTCTGCTGACCGTAGGGGTCGGTTTGGATCAGTTGGTTCGAAGAGCTGTCATAGGTCCAGCTCCACATATGGGCGCTGCCGTCTATCGAGTTGTACTCATCGTATCCGTCGGTGATGTAGAACGGCGAGCACTGCACGCCCATGTACCAGCCGGTGTAATACGTGGTGCCGCCCGCGGGATCGGTGACCGAGGATAGAAAGCCGTTGCTGGCATAGGAGAAGGTGTAGGTCGAGCCGTCGGGGTAGACGATGCTTTCAGGGACGTTTTCATTCCCGCTCCAGGAGCTGTAGCAGCCGAAGTTGGCGGTCATGTAGGCCGACTCGTAGAGCACCGTAGTGGTCTCGTTGGCGCCGCCCGGGCCCTTGTAGGTGTAGGTGATGGGCGAGGAGGGCGTGCCCGAGCCACTGACGGCGACCGCGGCGCCGAGCGCATCGTACAACGTCGAGCCGGCGGCGGACATTGCATTGCCGTTCGGGTCGGTGAGCCCGTCGGTGACATTGTCGCCGTAACCGTCCCAGGCGCTGGCATCGCCATAGGCATCGACCTGGACCTCAAAGCCCTTGCCGTCATAGATGCGCCAAGTGCGCGGCAGCGATGTGCTCGACGGACAGTCGGTGCGGGGATAATAGCCGGGGGGCGCCGGTGGTTGCGGCGCCTGCGTCAGCATTGTATAGCTGCCCACGTTGCTCACCACGGTGCCATCCGGCTCGACGAAGTCGAAAGAATAAATCGAGTAGGAGCCGCTGCCGTCGTCGCCGGGTTCGCCGATCGCCTCCCAACCGCAGGTCTCGTCGTCTTCGTTTTCGATCAATCTGCCGGCCGCGGTGCGCAACCACCAGCCCGCGCCGCGCTGGGGCTGCCAGGTGCCCGAAGGCGCGCCCCAGAACATGCTGTCGTAGACAAGCGTGGCGTGCAGCTGGGCGCGGTTGGGCAGCGCGCGGTTGTAGATGGGGAACTCGAGATGCAAATCCACGCCCGGGCCGAGCGCAGGCTCGGCGGCCTGGATCGCGTGCGGCTCGATGCGGGGTGCGCCGCCCCAGCGGGTGCGGTTCACCTGCGCGGCGGCGGGCAGCAGTGCGAGCGCGGCCAGAAGGGCGAGGGCGCAGGGCTTCATTGGCCGCCTCCCGTGGTGCCGGCGGGCGCGCCCCCGGGCGGCGCTGGCGGACGGGGCGGCAGCGCGAACTCGCTCGCGGCGAAGTCGTGCGGCGCCACCGGGCTGAAGCGCGCCATCAGCAGCACCGCCCCCGCCACGGTCTCGGTGACCGTGCTGCCGGCATAGGCGAGCGTCACCGTCTGGCCCCGGAGCGGAACCGTCGCCGCCCCGGCCAAGACGGCTTGCGGCAGCAGCGCGCACCCCACCCGCGGGCCGATCGCGAGCGGCACCGCGCGCACCAGCGCCGCCGGGCCGCTGATGTGGACGCGCGTGCCCTTCATCACGGCCGTGTATTGCCGCTGCAGCGCGGCTGCGCCCAGCTGAACCGTGATCTTGCAGCCCGCCGCTCCCGCCGAGGCGACCGTGATCGTGCCGGAAATCTCGCGACCTCCGGGCCCGGCGAGCGACACCGTGCCTTGCCCGAGATAGCCCGGCAGGCTCTGGGCGGCCAGCCCGCTAATCAGGAAGAGAGAGAGAGAGAGAGAGAGAGAGAGAGAGAGAGCAAGTTCATGACCGCGCGCATTGGCTCACCTCGTGCTACTGACGATAGGAGCGAATATCGCGTGGACGCACGACGGCGTCAAGCGAAAACGCGCCGGCTTAAGAAAAAATAATTCACGGCCGGGATATCTTCCCCTGCCCTCGGGGAAACGCCCTACGCCGAAGCGCCGGCGCGGCCCCAGCCCAGCTTGGCGCGCAGCGATTGGTAGAAGCTGGCGGGCTCGGCCGTCAACAGCGTTAGCTCGTGCGGGCTGGCGCCGCAGACGAGCCGATCGCCGAGCTCGAGCGCGACACCCTGCTGGCCGTCCACGGTGAGATAACTGGTTTCGGCCGCCGCCGCAAGCCGCAGCTCGATCCGGCTCGCGCCCGCGACGATCAGCGGACGCTGGCTGAAGGCGTGAGCGCAGATCGGCGTGACCAGCAGCGCGTCCACCGCCGGGGCGACGAGCGGGCCGCCCGCGCTGAAGCTGTAGGCGGTCGAGCCCGTGGGGGTGGCCACAATGACGCCGTCGGCGCGGCAGCGGCCCGCAGGCTCGCCATCCAGGTGCAGCCCCACCTGAATCATCCGCGCCAGCGCACCCTTCGCCATCACCACCTCGTTCAGCGCGTCCCAGACCCCGACCTCGGCCTCGCCGCCCGCTGCCCCGGCCCGGCGCAACAGCCGCGCCCGCAGCAGGCGCCGGTGCTGGCGCGCGCCGCCGCCCGCCAGCACCCGCTCCAACGTGGGGTAGAGTGCCTCCGGCGCAGTCTCGGCCAGGAACCCGAGCGTCCCGAGGTGTACGGCCAGCAGGGGCGTTCCCGCCGCCGCCAGCCGCGGCGCGGCGTGCAGCATGGTGCCGTCGCCGCCCAGCACAATCGCCAGTGCCGCCGCCCCATCCCCCGGCTCGGTGTAGCCGCGCGCGGCCAGCCAGGCCCGCAGTTCCGTGGCCAGCCGCGCCGCCTCGCTGTGGCCGGGCTTGGCGTGAATGGCGATGGCAGCGCCCGCAGGGAACATCTCTAGAGTTTCAGGTTTCAAGTTTCAACTTTCAAGTTGCAATTTCGCCGCATTTCGCATCCCTTGCATCCGAAGCCTCCGGCGACTTCTTTTGGGGGATGGCCAACTGCCCACTCCCATCCGCATCCAACTCTGTTTAGCCTGCCCCCAGGGGCGGCTGGCAGTAGGTTCGAATTGACAACTGAAGACTCTGGTTGACGCCGAAGGTCGCGCTTCGGCGTCACCCTTTTTCTGCTCCCGCAGGCCGCCGGAAGCGACATGACCTCTCCAGTCGCTTTTCCAGGCTTTTCAATCACTTGCACGGGAAAACTGGACAACCTGCAATTGTCCGCTGCGCCTCCCAGAGCCCACCGCCGCAGGGAAGTGGCACAGACTTTTCCCACGAGTCAAACTGGACGAGCGAAGGCGCCGGTGGCGCGTTCACCGAACAGAGCGCGCGCGCCTTGCCGCCAGGCGAATTCGACCGCAGTCCGGCCAGCAGGTTGGGTCCGAAACCCCCGCAGCGCGCCCAGCTGCCAATGCTCGCCCCACCGCCGAGCCTTAACTAGCAACTAGGAACTAGCAACTAGCAACTAGCAGTTCCGCCCGGCCACCGCGCATACAGCAGGAACTCCTGGTTGCCGGTGGCGCCGAGCACGGGGCTCGGGAGCGCTGGCGCCACTGCGGCGCCGAGCGCGCGCAGGCAGTTGGCCACACGTTCGACGGCGGCGCGCTGCGCGGCGGGCTCACGCACAATGCCGCCGGAGCCGACTGCGGCCCGGCCAGCCTCGAACTGCGGCTTGACCAGTACGATGGCCTCGGCTGCGGGCGCCAGCAGTGGCCCGACCTGGGGCAGCAGCAGGGTGGCGGAGATGAACGACACGTCCATGGTCAGCAGATCCGGGCGCGCGCCTTGCGGGGCGCAAGCCGGTGCGAGCGTCTCCGTCGCGCACGCGCTAGGGCCCGCGCCAACCAGTTGCTCAAGCCGCAGGTGCCGGGCGTTGGTGTTTTCCAGCACGTGGACGCGGGAGTCGGTGCGCAGCCGCCACACCATCTGGTTGGTGCCGCTGTCAACGGCATGCACGCGCAGCGCGCCGCGGGCCAGCAGGCAGTCGGTGAAGCCGCCCGTCGAGCTGCCCACGTCGAGCGCAATGCGGCCGGCGACGGCTACCTGGAAATGGTCGAGGGCGGCCTCGAGCTTGCCCCCGGCGCGGCTGGCGAAGCGCGCGGCCGGCCCCAGGCGCTCAAGCGCGGCGTCGGGGGCGGTGGGGTGGCCGGGCTTGGCGGCTTTTTGTCCGGCGACCAGGATGCGGCCGGCCAGGATCAGCGCCTGGGCCTGCTGGCGGCTGTCGGCGAGGCCGCGCTCGGCTACCAGTAGGTCGAGGCGGACTTTGGCGGGTGGGTGCGGCACGGGCTGGCGGCGGCGAAGGCACGCAGGCGCTGGCAAATGCCGTCGCAGTCCAGGCCAAACTTGGCGTGCAACAGCGCCGGCGAACCATGGGGAATGATGCGGTCGGGCACGCCGATGCGCAACAGCGCGACCGGAATGCGGCGATCGGCGCACAGCGCCGCCACCAGCGCCCCCAGCCCGCCCGCCAGCGTGCCTTCCTCGGCGGTGACCAGGAACGGCTTGTCGGCCGCCAGGCAGGCGATCATCTCCTCGTCCAGCGGCTTCAGGAAGCGGGCGTTGATGACGGTGAGCGACAACCCCTCCTGCGCCAGCCGCCCGGCGGCCTCCAGGCAGGGGTACACCATGCTGCCGAGCGCCACGATCGCCCCGTCGGGCCCCTCGCGCAAAATCTCGGCCTGGCCGATCTCCAGCCGCCGTACCGGCTCCGGCGTCACCCCCAGTCCGTTGCCGCGCGGGTAGCGGAAGGCGATGGGCGCGCCGTGCTCCACGGCGGTGTAGAGCATGTGGCGCAACTCGTTTTCGTCCTTGGGCGCCATCACCGTCATGTTGGGCGCGGCCGCGAGGTAGGCAAGATCATACAGGCCGTGGTGGGTGGGACCGTCGGCGCCCACCAGTCCGCCGCGGTCGAGCGCGAACGTCACCGGCAGGTTCATCAGGCAAACGTCGTGGATCACCTGGTCGTAGGCGCGCTGCAGGAAGGTCGAGTAGATCGCCGCCACCGGGCGCCAGCCTTCGCAGGCGAGGCCGGCGGCAAACGTCACCGCGTGCTGCTCGGCGATGCCGACGTCGAAGAAGCGCTTGGGGAAGCGCCGGGCGAAATCGCTCAGGCCGGTGCCGTCGGTCATGGCGGCGGTGATGGCGATCAGCCGCGGGTCCTCTTCGGCGCGCTCGCACATCGCCTGGCCAAAGACGCTGGTGTAGCTGGGGGCCGAGGCCGGAGCCTTGGCGAAGGCGCCGGTCGAAATGTCGAAGGCGGTCACGCCGTGGTACTTCATCGGCAACTGCTCGGCGTGCGGGTAGCCCTTGCCCTTGCGCGTCACCACGTGCAGCAGCACCGGCCCCTCGTGGTCCTTGACCTTGGCCAGGGTGTCGAGCAGCGTCTCCAGGTTGTGGCCGTTGATGGGGCCGACGTACTCGAAACCCAGCTCCTCGAAGACCATGCCCGGCAGGATCAGCGTCTTGACCGCGTCCACCCATTGCCGCGTCAGCCGGAACAGGCGCCGGCCGATGCGGGGCACCGACGTGATCAACTGCTCAATCTCGTCGCGCACGCGCTGGTAGGCCTGGCCGTGGGCGATGCGGTTGAGATAGCCGGCGATCGCGCCCACGTTGGGCGAAATGGACATCTCGTTGTCGTTCAGCACCACCAGCATCCGGGGCCTGAGGTGGCCGGCCTGATTGAGGCCCTCCAGGCCAACGCCGCCGGTGAGCCCGGCATCGCCGATGACGGCGATCACGTGGTGGGTCTGCTGCGCCAGGTCGCGCGCCGTGCACATCCCGAGCGCGGCCGAAATCGAGGTGCAGGCGTGGGCGACGTTGAAGGCGTCGTAAGGGCTTTCATCGCGCACCGGAAAGCCGCTGATGCCGCCGTACTGGCGCAGCGTCGGAAAGCGATCGCGCCGGCCGGTTAAGATCTTGTGGCCGTACGCCTGGTGGCCCACGTCCCAGACGATTTTGTCGCGGGGCGCATCAAAGGTGTAGTGCAGCGCCAGCGTCAGCTCCACCGCGCCCAGGCTGCTCGCCAGGTGTCCGCCCACCTTGCTGACGGTCGCGATCATGTAGTCGCGCAACTCGGCGGCCACCTCGGGCAACTCGGCGCGCGGAACTTTCTTCAAGTCGGCGGGCGAATCAATCTTGGGCAGGTAGCGGTATTCCACGAAACCTCGGCGCGCGGCAGCGACCAACGGCGCTGCCTACAGGATAAGTTGAAAACCGGGAAGTGGGAAGCGGGAATCGAACCCCAAATCGAACCCTGGTACCTGGCCGGCGGCGCCGCCGGTCACCCGCAGCGGACCAGCCTGCATTTCTCACCAACCCAGCCGCTGCCACGCGCGGCATAGCGCGCCCGTCTAGAAAAATGGGCGGCGCAGCACCTGCCCTGGTGCCATCGTCCTCCAGACAGCGCGTCCTGCTCGCCGTTCGATATC
>JBOGKJ010000062.1:0-2499 GCA_050745565.1 Terriglobales bacterium
GGGCGCGGCGGCCGCCGGCGCCGGGGCGCGGCCATCACCGCGGTGGCGCCCTCGCCGGTGGCGGCCGGGACCATCTGGGTGGGCACCAGCAACGGGCTGGTACAGGTGACAACCGACGGCGGCACTACCTGGAAGAAGGTCCTGGAGACCGGCGCGCCGGTGCAAATGGTCGAGGCCTCGCCGAGTGCGGCGGGCGCGGCGGCGGTGGTGGCGACCGGCAGCGGCGGTGAGTTGTGGAGCACGAGCGACGCTGGCCAGCACTGGTCCAATGCCGGCGCCGGCCTGCCCCCGAACCTGCATGCGGTGGCCGAGGACCCCATCGAGCCCGGACTCTGGTTTGCCGGCGGCGATCATGGCTTCTACGTGCGGCTCGGCGCCGATGCCGCCTGGCAGCCGCTGCAGTTGAACCTGCCCGCCAGTTCGGTGCGCGGCGTGGTGGTGGTGCACGACGATGTGGCGGTCGCCACCTACGGCCGCGGCATGTGGGTGCTCGACGACATCTCGCCGCTGCGCCACGCCGCCGCCGCCGAAACCTCAGCCAGCGCCGGCCGGGCCTACCTCTACACGCCAGCCGAGGTCATCCGCGTTCATAACGACAACGATCAGGATATGCCGCTTGAGCCCGAAGTCCCCGCGGCGCCGAACCCGCGCGGCCCCGCCGTGTTCGATTACTACCTGCCGCCCGCCACGGCTGGCCCGGTCACGCTGAGCATCTACGACGGCCAGGGCAAGCTGGTCCGGTCGTTTTCCAGTGCGCCGCAGCCAGCGCCCAATGAGCTATTCACGGTCCCCGGCTACTGGTTTGCACCGCCGCCGCAGCTGCCCGATCACGCCGGGCTGAACCGCTTCGCCTGGGACCTGCGGATGCCCGATCCGGAAGTGATCAACCAGCGCGGCTTCGTCAGCTTCGAGGTGGGCGATGACGCCGTTCCCGGACGCGCGCCGCGCCAGGAGCCCGAAGGTTACATCATCGCGCCTGGCAGTTACAATGCGCGGCTGATGGTTGGCGCGACCGTGCTGCACCAGCCTTTCAAAATCGTGCTGGACCCTCGCGTGAAGCTCAGCCCGGCGACCATCGTTCGCCAGGTTGCACTCGAGGCTAAGGTGGCGGCCGCGCTCGCCATCAGCGCCGAGGGGTTCCAGCGCGCGGCCTCCCAGCCCCAGCTCCAACGGCCCTTCGCCACCGCCAACCGCGCCCTGGCCAACTACTTCTCGGCCATCTCCAGCGGCGACGGCGACCCCAATCCCGAAATCCGCGGCCTCTACCCCGGCCTGTGCCAGCCGCTGGCAGCGGCCGTAAAGACCTGGAACGCCAGCCGCGCCGCGAAGCCGCTGGCCGCCCCCGATTGCAGCTCGATTGCCGCGATGGCCGCAGGCGCCCACCCCAACTAGGCAGCTTGGACGGGTGAAGGGCGGCCGGGCCGCCCCTGCCCTGAACCCGCCGGCTTACCGGAGTCGAGTGTGTAGCACGCGCAACGGGACGAGGGTGGCGATGGCGTCGAAATCCTGATCCCGATGCCACAGCGGCACACCATTGGCTACAGCGATCGCGGCAATCAGGCAGTCAACAGACGAGCGAATGGTCACGCCGCGCTCACGGCCACGACGGTAGATCGCCGCGGCATCCAGGAAGAGCGCACGTGGCAGTGGGTCGCTGAGTACGGGCAAGGCGCTGAAGTCGGTGACGAAGCGCTCCCGTTCGCGACCCGGCCGCAGACCCTGCATCACCTCCTGCAGCACCGGCCCGCACACCGCCAGCGACCTCAGCACGGCCGACGGCAGGCTGCCGGGGCGACGAAGCAGTTCGATCCAGACTGAGGTGTCGGCGAGGATCAATGCCGTGCCCGTGCGGCTGCGGCGGCATGCGGCGCGCGCGGGCGGCGGTCCTGACGCATCTCGTTCAAATCGCCCTCCCAGATGCCACTGCCGAAAAAGTTGGCCAGATCCTCCACTTTGCGGATGCGCACGATTTCGGCCAAGGCCTGGTTTACGGCGGCGGGATAGGTTTTGGCGCCGAGCGTGCGCCGTGCTTCCTCCAGCAATGCCGTGTCAAGCACAAGATTTGTGCGTTTCATGCGCACAGTATACGAAGCCCGCGGACGAGATGGGTTGGGGGCGTCGCGTCGGGAGCGCGGCGTGCCCCGGAGGGTGGCCGGGTCGGCGCCAGGAGCGCACCGTCTGGCCACGGATATGATCCGCTGGACGATGCCAGGTCATTCCCATGCCACGACGACGACGGGTTGATCTTCAAAAAAGGGGACATTTCTAAAGCGCTAGAGCAAAATCACAGATGCTGCAGCCGTGGCGCTAATGTGGGGCGGGTCGCCGACCCGCACGCCGGCCGCCGGCCCCCGCCACGCGGCAGTTCGGATGCCTGCAGCAACTGTGATTCTGCCGTAAGCAGGGGACATTTCTATTCGGGGGAGTCGCGCCGTTTGCACGGCGGGCAAACTCGGCGCGAAGGGCTGCGAAAGTCCGGAGGGGTGAAAGCGCCAGTGG
>JBOGKJ010000063.1:0-9663 GCA_050745565.1 Terriglobales bacterium
GCCCAATAGAGCATGCCTCTTGGATGCCGCCGCCCGCCTCGCGGTCGCCTGGCCCTCGCGCCCTTGGTTGGACCTTTTCCCCATGCGTAAGCTCGAAAGGCGGCGCGGCCGCACTTTTCAGGACGCCCTCCCGCTGCTCCCCCCCAAGGCTCGCGCCGGCTTGAGCTCGCCGGGCCCCGGGCCGGCGCTCCACAGCCTTCGAGTGCGGGCGCGGCGCTGCGAGCGTCTCAGCCGAGCAGGGGGGCCCGCGCCCGGCAATCGTTTACTCGTGCCGCAAAATGCGCGCCGGGTCGAGCCGCGCGGCACTGCGCGCCGGCCACCAACAGGCGACGAGGCAAGCCAGCGTCAGCACGGCGGCGGCGGCGGCTAGTGTGACGGGGTCGCGGGGGCTCATGGCGTAGAGCAAGTGGGCCAACAGGTGGGCCGAGGCCAGCGCGCCTGCAATGCCCAGCCCCAGGCCCAGCGCCAGCAGACACACGGTGTCGCGCAACACGCCGCGCGCCACCGCGCCCGGAGCGGCGCCCAGCGCCATGCGAACCCCAAACTCCTGCCGGCGCTGGGCCACGGTGAACGCCATCACCGTCGCTAATCCCGCCACGCTCAGCCCCAGCGCCAGCAGCGCGAACAGCCCCAGCAGCAGCGTGCGGAAGCGCGGCTCGGCGGTGTCGGCCCGTACCAGTGCCGGCATGGTCGCAACGTCTGAAAGCGGAATGGAGGGGTCCACCGCGGCCACCGCCTGCCGCACCGAAGGCGCCAGCGCCGCCGGGTCGGCGCGCGTCCGGACCAACAGGGCTGAGGCGCCCGGCGATTGTGCCAGCGGGAAATAGAGGTTCTGCACCGCTGGCTCATCGAGCTGGAGTCGCGTGTCGCCGACCTCGCCGACCACGGTCTTGTAGTCCTCTTTGTTGTTGAGGCCGGGAGTGCCAATGCGCCGGCCGACGGGGTTCTGATGCGGCCACATCGCCGCCGCCAGCGCGCGATTGACGATCACGGCCTCGGGGCTGTGCGGCTGGTCGCGTGCGTCGAAGTCGCGCCCGGCCAGCAGCGGGATCTGCAGGGTGGCAAAATAGCTGGGCGAAATGCTGGTGAAATAGGAGTCGGTGCTGTGGCCGGGCACGTCCACCTTAACCATAAACGTGCTGCCGGTGTTCATGGGCAGGTTGTTGCCGAGCGCGGCGGCGCTGACGCCGGGCAGCGCCTGAAGCCGCGCCAGCATTTGGTCGTTGAACCGATTGAGGTCGTCCTTGCTCTTGTAGTTGGGGCCGGATACGCTGAATTTCGCGGTCAGAAGCCCCTGCGCCCCAAACCCAGGATCTACCCGCATCAGCCGCCACAGGCTGTTCAGCAGCAGCCCGGCGCCCGCCAAAAGCAGCATCGCCAGCGCCACCTCGGCGACGGCCAACGCCGAGCGTAGCCGCCGCCGGTCGCGACGCTCGGTGCGGACCTCGAGCGCCGCCGGCAGCCCGGTGAGAACGACTGTCAGCAGTGTGGCCGCGAGCGCCAGGCCCAGAACCGCAGGACTGAGCGTAATCGCCCCGTTCAGCGGCACCCGCGCCGGCACCAGCGCGCGCAGTGCGGGCAGCGTCAGCGCGGCCAAGGCGCCACCGGCCACGGCGGCCGCCAGCGCCAGCCCCAGGCTTTCGGTCAACTGCTGCCGGACGAGCCGGCCGCGGCTCGCGCCCAGCGCCCGCCGCACGCGGAACTCGTGCCGCCGAGCGAGGGCGCGCGTGAGCTGCAGGTTGGCCACGTTGGCGCAGGCGATCAGCAGCACCAGGCACACCGCCCCGAGCAGCAACCACATCGCGGGCGCGATGCGCTCGGTCTGGCTGCGGGCCAGCGGCGTCACGGTCACAGCCGTCGGACTCCAGCCCGGCGGCATGGCATCGGTCTTCAGCAGTTCCTGCCGCAGCTCGGCGGCGGTGGCGCCCGGGCGCATCCGGACCAGCGGCGTGAAATAAACCGCCCGCAGCGTCAGTGGGTCGCCGCTCCAGCGCCACGGGTTGGGCAGTGGAATCCAGGCGGCCGCCTGGCGCGGGAAGCTGAACCCAGTCGGCGCGATGCCGACCACGCGATAGGGCACACGGTTGAGCCCGACGTTCTGGCCAACCTGCAGGCCGCCCATCTGCAGCGCCAGCGCCGGGCTGAGCACAATGACGTGGCTGTGCCCGGCGGCGTCATCGCCGGGCGCAAAGCCTGCGCCGCGCAGCGCGACGCCAAGCAGGCTGAACCAGTTCGGCGAAACCTCGGCCGCGACCACCCGCGCCGGCAGCGCGCCGGCAGAAGTGACGTTGGTGGGCCCGGTAAGATACGCCGCGGACGCGCTTGCCGCCGGCAGTTGGTCGAGCCACGAAGCCCGCGTGCCCACCACGTCCAGACCGCCCGCGCCGATGTGCGACCTTTCCGCGCCCACGCCATCGAGCACCATAAGTTGGTCCGCGTGCGCATAGGGCAGCGGCCGCAGCAGCACCGCGTTTAGCACCGAGTAGAGCGCCGTATTGGCACCGATTGCCAACGCCAGGATCAGCACCGCCAGCCCGAAAAACCCGGGTGCATGCCGTGCCTGCCGCCCCCAATAGCGCAGGTCCTGCCCAAGCTGTTCGAGCCAAAGCCAGCCCCAGGCCTCGCGGCTGCGTTCCCGCAGCGCCAACTCATTGCCAAACCCCCGCCCGGCCGCCGCCGCCGACAGCCCCTCCTCCGCCCGCTTCGCATCAAGGTGAAATGCGATCTCCTCCGCCATCTCCGCCGCCCGCCCCGCCCGCAGCAGATGTAAAAGCCGACGCAATAGTCGAGCCATCCCGGTTGCCACCCCCGTACCCTCAACCCTCAACTTTCAACTCTCCACACTCAACTTCACTCCTGCCGCAACGCCACGGCGGCATCCACCGAGGCCGCCCGGCGCGCGGGCAGCGCTGCTGCCGCCGCGGCCACCGCCAGTAGCAGCACGACGGCGCCCGCCCAGGTCGCCGGGTCGGCGGGGCCCACGCCAAACAGCAGGCTCCCGGCGGCGCGTCCGGCGAGCCAGGCGAGCGGCAGGCCACAGAGTGCGCCCAGCGCTGCGAGCCCCAGCGCCTGGCGCAGCACCATCGCCAGCACGCGTCCGCGGCTGGCGCCGAGCGCCATGCGGGTACCGATCTCATGCGTGCGGCGCGCGACCTGAAAGGCGAGCAGGCCATAGAGCCCGATGGCGGCCAACAGCAAGGCCAGCCCGGCCAGCGGCAGCGCTAGCGCGGCCATGGTGGTTTGCGCGCGGTAGGTCTCCGCCATGGCCTCCTGCTGGGTCATCAGGTGCAGCACCGGCACGTTCGGGTCCACGCTGGCGACCGCCTGACGCAGCGCCGGTGCGAGCGCACCGAGCGGCAGCGCGCTGCGGGCCTCGAAAGTCAGTGCATAGGCGTTGGCAAACTGCTGGGCGAAGGGGATGTAGAGCACCGGCGTGGACGAGACGCGCACGCCGTTATAGACCGAGTCACCGGCCACGCCGATGACGGTCAGCGTTTGGTATTGCCCGCCGCGGCTCAGCCAGTACAGCTTCTGGCCAACTGGTAGTCCCGTAAAGCGCCGCGCCATCGCCTGATTAACGATCGCCACCGGCGGGGCGGCGGCATCGTCGGCAGCGGTGAAGTCGCGGCCGGCCACCAGCGGCAGGCGGTAGGTGGCGAAGAATCCGGGAGTGACGACGTTGTACGAAGTCTGGGGCGTGGTGCCAGGGGCGGGGCTGGGGGTGGTCGAGATGTCATTGGTGCTGTCGTTGTTCTGGGCGCCGGGAACGTCGCCGCTGGCCGCGACCGCTTCAACCCCCGGCAGCGCCAGCAACCGCGAGCGAACCTCGTCCGTGAACGTGGCCAGGCGCGCACTGCGGTAGCCGGCCAGTTGTGGATCCAGGAAAAACATAGTCACGCTGTGCGCATCCAGGCCGGTTGGTACGGTGCGGAAATTGTACAGCGTGCGGCCGAACAGCGCCGCCCCGGTCACCACCGCGAGACACAGCGCGATCTGGGCCACGATCAGCCCCGCGCCCCAGCGCGGCCGTCGCACCTGTTGCGCGGGCTTTGCGCGCCGCGTGGCTTGCCACGAGGGAATGACCCCCATCAGCAGCGCCGCCGCCACCGCCATCGCCGCCGCGACCGCCAGCGTGTTCAGATCTAGATGGACGGCTGCGCCAAAGGTCGGGGGCAGCGCAAAGCGCTCCAGCGCGCGGGCGGCAGCCAGGCCGATCGGCACGCTGACCATCGCCCCCAAGCCGGCGAGCACAAACGCTTCGGCCAACAACTGCCGCAGCAGCGCCGCCCGGCCGGCGCCGATGGCGATGCGGATGGCCAGCTCCTGTTTGCGGGCGGCGGCGCGCGCCAGCAGCAGGCTGGCAAGATTCACGCAGACGATCAGCAGGATCAGGCCGGTGAGCGCCGCCAGCATATCGAGCGGCACGGCGAAGGTTTGCTTCAGGTTGTTGATGCCGCTGGCGGCGCTCGCCGCCACCAGCACTGGCCGGTCGCTCTTGACCACGCGCCGGCCCTGCGGAATCGCGGTGGTCGCATTGGCAAAGCTGACCGACAACTGCGCCCGCACTTGCGCCAGCGAGGCGCCCGGCTGGTGCCGCGCCACCACCTCGACGAACCAGGTCCGCGGATCGTTCAGGTAGTCGGGCGACGTGACCAGGCTGCCATCCCAGCTGCCCTGGCCGGTGACGCTGGCCATCAGCGGCGTGCGAATCGCTTCCAATGGCAAAAACACATCCGGCACGCGGCCCAGTTCGAGCCCCTGAAAGCCGGCCGCCATCACGCCCACGATCTTGACCGGCATCTGGTTGATCTCGACCGTTCTGCCCACCGCGCTCCGCTCGCCGCCAAACTGAGTCAGCCAGTAGCCATAGCGCAGCACCGCGACTGGCATTGCCCCCGCCGCCATGTCGGCGGGCTCGATCAGCCGCCCCAGCGCCGGCCGCACGCCCAACACCTGGGCGTAGTTGCCGCTCACCAGCGTTCCAGTGGCGCTGGTGGCCAGGCCGGCCGCACCCGGCTGCAAGCGGCGGACGTTGAGTTCGCTGATGGGCCGGAACGCCAACGCCCCGCTGAGCGCGCCGCCAGCGTGCGCCCACTGCTCGAATTGCCGGTAGCTGAATACGGTTGTGACCTCGCGGCCCTGCGAATCCCGGAAGCGCGAGCCCCAGGTGTGGCCCGGGCTCCAGCGCTGTGCGGCCCAATCGAGTTGCACCAGTTGCTCCGGGTGCGCCACCGGCAGCGCCCGCAGCAACACCGCGTCCACCAGGCCGAAGACCGCGAGATTGCAGCCCAGCCCCAGCGCCAGCGTGACAATGGCCACCGCCGCGAACCCGGGCGAGCGCCGCACCAGCCGCAGCCCCAGCCGCAGATCGCGCCCCAGCGCCTCCACCCACATCCAGCCCCAGGCCTCCCGGCTGCGCTCCCGCAGTGACCATTCATTCCCGAACGCCCGCTCCGCCGCCGTCGCCGACACGCCCTCGTCGGCCTGCTTCCGCTCCCGGTGAAACCGCATCTCCTCCTCCAGTTCCGCCGCCCGCCCCGGCCGCAGCAGCCCCCGCATCCGACGCCAGATCCGTGTCATCGTCTCAGTTCCTCAGGCCGGCCGCAGCACGCGGCTGATGGCCGCCACCATGCGCTCGAATTGCGAGATTTCCTCGCCCAACTGCCGCCGCCCGGCCGCGGTCAGCGTGTAGTAGCGTGCCCGGCGCCCGGTGTCGCTCTTCCGCCACGCCGCCCGCACCCAGCCCTCCAGCAGCAGCCGCTGCAGCGCCGGATAGAGCGAACCCTCCTCCACCCGCAGCACCTCCTCCGACCGCTGCCGGATCTCGCGCGCAATGCCGTAGCCGTGCAGCGGCCCGCGCCGCAGCGTGTCGAGGATCAGTAGATCGAGCGTGCCCGGCAGCAGCTCGGGGCGGGCTCGGGAAGCAGGGCCTGGTGCCATGCAGGCAGTCTATGCATAGTCTGGCTTGGCGTCAAGATAAAGTTGCTAGTTGAAGTTGCTAGTGGCTAGTGGCTAGCGAAGGCTCAGCCGCAGGAACGGCATCGGCCGCGCGCGGGGCCGCGCCTTTTGCACCGCGGGCAAAATCGGAGTGAAGGGCCGCGGAATTCCAACGGGGTGAAAGCGCCAGGGGCGCTTTCACCGCTCCCGATAAACGGAGCGGCGCGGCCCGACCGCTCGAAAGGCCGCTCGCGCCGGCTTGGGCTCACCGGGCCCCGGGCCGGCGCGAGCCCAAGGCGGATGCCCGGCGCAGCCGGGCAGGGGCCCACGCCCATCAATTTCGACAGTGCCGCGCGCCCGATGATCGTTCCCCCCGCCGAACCCGCGCTAGCCACTGGCCACCAGTCACTGCCATCACGGTCGACCGGCGGCCGCCACCCCATGCACCGTCAGCGTGGTTCCGGCCAGCGTCCCGCGAACCACCGCACGCTCGCCGGCCAGCTTCTTCAGTTGGCCGAGTTGCGCGGGGTCCGTGGTGGATAAAGTGTAGGTCCGCGTGCCAACGACCAGCGCGTAGCTGGCGCCGCCGCCCACGCATCGCAGCGTGCACTCTGCCGGGGTGCCGCCTCGGGTGTGCCGGGCTCCGCAAATGGAATCGCTGATTATGCCGGAATAGGCCGTGTCGACGGCGGGTGCAGGTGCATAGGCGGCGAGCGCCGGCAGCAGGAGCGCGGCCAGACTCAGAGCCAGGAAGCGGCGTGGGTTGGGTTTGGCCATGAAAGCAGTCCCCCCGCAAGCAGAGTGTCTGCCTCCATTATGGGCCGGATGGGGGAGGCTGCTCGCCCTCTGCGTAGAGCAGCTTGCCCTCCACCACGTGCAGAAACGGCGTCAGCCGATGCGGGCGCGGCGCGCCTGCGCCGATAATATCCAGCACCCGCCAGCCGACGACGGTCAGAGCGTCGGCGATCAGTGAGCGGTGGCAGCGCCAGGGCACCGCTTCGGCGCACAGGATGGCGCTGGGCCGTTCGCGCGCCAGCCCTTCGAGTTCCTCCAAGCCGCTGGCAAACTCCGGGGTCTGCATGTAGTCGGCGAAGCCGCGGAAGCTGGCGTTGCGCCAACCGGTGTTGGCCGAGTTCGGGCGCGCGTGCCGCAAGCCGCCGAGACGCGCGAGGTGGTGGTAGGCGACGCCGGCGGCGGGGAGTGAGCGTTCGAGCGCGGACTGGGCGAATTGCGGGTTGTGGCGCGACTTGGGCACGGTGCGGACATCGAGGATTTGCCCCACGCCATGCGCTGCCAGCAGGGCGAGAAAATCGTCCAGTGGGCGCGTGGAGTGGCCGAGGGTATAGACAGTGTCCATCTGCTACGCTTAGGGCTGATGCAGCGAGTGTACGAAAAAATAGCCTCCGGCGGCCGCCTTGCCACCACCGAAGCCGCCGAACTTTGGCGCACGGCGGGCGACGACGAGCTGCAGCGCCTGGCGGGGATGGTGCGGCGGCGCTTTCATGCGCCTGACGCCTGCACGTACCTCATCATGCGCATCATCAACTACACCAACGTCTGCGTGGCGCAGTGCGACTACTGCGCCTTTTACCGGCTGCCCCAGCAGGCCGGCGGCTATGTGCTGACGCGCGAACAGGTCTTTGCCAAGGTGGATGAGCTGCTGGCGTTGGGCGGCGATCTGGCGGCGTTCAACGGGGGCTTCAACCCCCACCTGCCGCTCGACTACTACTGCGAGCTATTCGCGGCGCTGCGCGAGCGCTATGGCGACCGGCTGGAATTTTACGCGCTCACCATCGCCGAGTTCATGTACTTGGCCGACCACGCGAAGCTGAGCTGGGCCGCGGCCGCCGCGCGGCTGCGGGCGGCGGGCGTGCGCTGGATCACCGGCGGAGGCTCGGAAATCCTGACCGAGAGCTTTCGCGCCCGCCACAGCCGTTTCAAGTACACTGTCGCGGCCTACCTTGAGGCACAGCGCGCCGTGCTGGACGCCGGCCTGCGCACCACCGCAACCATGGTGATCGGCTTTGACGAAACGATCGAGGAGCGGCTGGAGCACCTGGAGCGGACGCGCGCCTTCCAGGACGCCGGCGGCGGCCTCGAGAGCTTTCTGTGCTGGACCTACAAGCCCTTCGGCACCGCGCTCGGCGGCGGCGAGGTCGGCGCCAGCGAGTACCTGCGCCACCTGGCGCTGTGCCGCATCTACCTGGACAACATCGTCCGCATCCGCACCTCGGTGCTCACCCAGAACGAGGCGGCGCTTGACGGCTTGCGCTACGGCGCCGACGACTTCGATCTGCCGATCGAAGACGAGGTGACCCAGAGCGCCGGGGCGACCATCAGCTTGGACTTCGAGGCGCTGCTGGGCCGGGCGCGCGCGCTGGGCTTCACGCCCCACTACCGCGCGCTGGCCCCGGTGGGCGCCCGGGCCGTGGCGCCGCCCCCAGCCGTGGTGTTAGCGAGGTGACCGGCTTCGCTGTCGTGGCCGCGGTGATCGCCGGCATGGGCCTGGGCGTGCTGCTGACCTGGCTGAGCGTGCAGCGGTCGCAGCGCGAGCGCGAGCGTCTGCAGGCGGAAGCCCGCCAGTTGGCCGAGCAGCAGCTCCGTGCCGTTTCCACCGACGCCGCCCACAAGGTGGAGATGAGCAACGCCGGTATCGAGCATCTGGTCACCGAGCTCCGGCAGCAACTCGACGGCTACCAGACCCGCATCACCACGCTCGAGACCGAGCGCGCCGGCGCCCAAGCCCGCCTGCAGCAGCAGGTCGAATCACTGGCCGGCGTGGGCGCGGCCATGCGCCAGGAGTCGCAGGCCCTGCGCCAGGCGCTCACCACCAGCAGCTCGGTGCGCGGCAACTGGGGCGAGATGGTGCTGAAGAACCTGCTCGACCAGTGCGGCCTCAACGAGCACACCGATTACGACACCCAACTCAATCTCCCCGACTCCCGCCTGCGCCCGGACGTGGTCGTCCACCTGGCGAGCGGGCAGTCGCTGGCGATTGACGCCAAGGCCAGCCTGAGCGAGTTCCTGGCCGGCCTCGAATGCTCCGACGAGGCAGGGCGCAAGCAGCATTTCCTGTCGTTTGCGCAGGTGCTGCGCGGCCGCGCGCGCGAGCTCGCCGGCAAGGACTACGCCGCCAAGCTGGAGGGCAGTTTGCCCTTCGTGGTCATGTTCGTCCCCGGCGAAGGCGCCTTCCGCGCTGCCCTCGACGCCGATCCCGGCCTGTGCGCCTACGGACAAACGCTCGCCCCGCAGGTGGTGCTCACCAGCCCGGCCACGCTGTTTCCCATGCTGGCGCTGGTCGCCCAGGACTGGCAGCTCAGCGAGGCCAGCCGCAATGCGCAACAGTTGGTGCAGGAAGTCACCGAGTTCGGGCAGCGGCTGGTGAAGCTGCTCGAGCACTGGCACAACGTCGGCAAGGCGCTCGACGGCGCCGGCAAGGCCTACAATCAGGCGCTGGCCTCGTTCAACGCGCGCCTGCTGCCCCAGTGGCGCAAGCTGCAGGAGTTGCAGGCGGGCTGGCAAGATCCGCCCGAGATCAAGCCTACGGACAACCTCCCGCAACTGCCGGAAACAACTGGCGCGCGCGCAGAAGCCGCCCGCTAGGAGCGTGCGCGGCAGAAACCTGGGCGGATTGGAAACGTAAGTAGAAGCATGCCGACCAGTTTTCGCCGCTGCGCTCCAGACCAGAGCTTGCTGTTCCCGCCCTGCCCGCGCGACTGGCTGCCG
>JBOGKJ010000064.1:0-9613 GCA_050745565.1 Terriglobales bacterium
CAGCCACCAGAGCGACAGGCCGGCGGCGGCCGTCGCCGTCGCGGCCGGCGCCGGCGCGATCCAGACCTGCAGTTGCGCTGCGGTCTTGGCCAGCACCGGCGCGGCCGAGACCGCCGCCGCACCAGCGCCCGCCGGCACCAGCGCGCCCAGCCATCCGCCCAGCGCCGTGAGCGCGCCAAACGGCACCAGAAACTTCAGCGACGCCGCCATCCAGACCCAAAACCGCACCCGCGCCGCGCGCTGACGCAGCGCCCACGCCAGGATAGCCGCCGCCGCCAGAAACGCTGTGGACTGCCAGAGATGATTGAGCAGGATCGTCAGGTTCATGGCCGCGGCCCCTTTCCGGTTTTGCCGAGGTGGCTCCGGAGCTCCGCCTCGGCCTGCCGCAGGTCGTCGAGCGTGAGCTGGCCGGACTCGATCCAGTGCGCCATCACCGGCTGCGCCCGCCCGCCGAACAGTCCCAGGAAGTCGTCCATCAACCGCCGGTGCGCAAGCTGCCGCGCCATCACCGCCTCGAAGATGTGTGCGTTGCCGATCTTGCGTGTACGCCGCACGGCGCCCTTGGCCTCGAGCCGATACACCGTGGTCTGCACCGTGGTGTAGGCCGGCGGGCGGCGGCGCGGCGCCAGCCCCTCCTGGATCTCGCGGATCGCGACCGCGCCCCGCTCCCAGAGCACGTTCATGATTTCGAGCTCCAGCCGCGAAAGCCGCGGCGCCCGGGTTCCCGATGCCGTCTGCCTACTACTCATGTGTGCGATGCTACTACCTGGTTGTCAGCAATGTCAAGCCGCTTTATCTGCCGCTCGGCAGCGGCAGAGCCCTTTCCACCGTGAGTTTCGTGATCGGCATCGTCCGGGCTACGAGTTGCAGTCCCAGTTGCTGTCGGAGCGCCGAAAAAGGTCTTGGCGCCGGCACCGGCGCCTCGCCTGCTCTGGGAGGAGGCGCGCCCATCTTCACGGTTGCCGCGAACTTCAGGCTGATGGGATAATTGCCCCTCATGCCGGTCGCGTCCACCACTGGCCGATCCGCGTACCGGGTCAGCGCATAGGCAAGCTGCACCATGGTTTCGGTGCTCTCGTAGTGAAAACCCCCGGGGAGGATCGCCACGATTTGAGCGCCCGGCGGCAAATCATGCAGGATCTCGCCCTGGGCGCTATGGAGTGGAGCATGGCCCGGTGGAAGTTCAATCTTGAGGCGGCCCGGCTTGATCTTCAGCCCGCCCGGAGCGGCAACCAGCGCGTAAGCGGCGGTCATCGTGGTCGTCTGGCGCAGTTGCAGGTGAAACTGCTCGGTGAGAAAGGGACGCAGCAGCGCGAGCATCTGATCGCGTGCAACCGGCGCTGCGGTTTCGGCGGTGACGTCGAAGCGCTCCGAGTCCATCCAAGCCGGGCCGCTGATTTGATAGGACTGCAGGCCGTAGGCGGTTGCAAGCAGGTTCTTGAGCGTCATGAACCCGATCGCGAGTTGCTGCGGGTCAATATGGACGCCCAGGCGGCGACCGGCGCGGTCGCGCGCCGGCGGCGGCACCGGGTCTGGGGCTTGCGCGCCGGCGGCCGAAAGCAGCAGCGCGGCTAAAGCGAGCGGAGCCAGCGCACATCGCGGGAGTCGCGCCGTTTGCACTTCGGGTAAAGTCGGCGCGAAGGGCTGCGAAAGTCCGGCAGGGGTGAAAGCGCCACTGGCGCTTTCACCGCTCCCGGCCAACGAAGCGGCGTGGCCCCTTTTCAACCACGCTGCTCGCGCCCCCTTGGGCTCACCGGGCCCCAGGCCGGTGCTCCTCAGCCCTTCGAGTGCGGGCACGGCGCTGCGAGCGTCTCAGCGAGCAGGGGCAGGGCCCCGCGCCCGTCAATGGTTAAAGCCAGACGGGCCAGTCGGCGGAGATTACGCACCCCCATCCCGGCTTAGACACCCTGCACTCAATATTTGTTTCAGCAATCAGTTGGCAATGGGGACGGGCTGGGCCGAGTCCACCACCAGCACGCGCTGCGCCAGCGTGTGCCGTTCCAGCTTGAGGCCAAGCTGCCGCTCGACCGCCTCGAAGAGCGTCGGCGCCGGCGCTGCAGCGGCGGCATCCGCCCCGGGCTGCGCCCCCAGCGGATGTGGCCGCTGCGCCAGGCGCGGAGACATATAGGTCAACTGAATGGCCAAGGGGCCCTGGAGGTGAGTCAAATCCTGCACCGCTACGCCGAGCTGCCTCGAAAGGACCTGCGCCAGTTGACTGCTGGTGAAGTTGGCCGCAGTGTGTTCGACACCGCCGTGGCCCATGGTCATGCTGCCGCCCGGCCGGAGCCGCGAGTGGGCTTGGCGTCCTTGGATGGCCAGCGGCTGCACGCCGTCCGCCGGCGGCGGCCCGACCTTCGCGCCCCCGGGCGCGACCACCAGCGCGTAGCCCGGCAGGCGCCGCGTTTCCCAATGCGTTTTCATCTGGAACCGCTCCTGCAGCAGCGGTTGCAGCAACACCTTCATCGCGGAATAGTTCATGGGCGCGCTGACTTCGGCGCTCACATCAAAGCGCTTCGTCCCGAGCCACGGCGGCCCCACCACCTGGTACGCCTGCAAGCTGTAGGCCTGCTGCAGCAGCTCCTGCAAGCTCAAGTTCCGGGCCGTGAACCGCTGTGGATCCGCGTGCGTCTCGGTGGAAATGCCGGGGCCGTTGGCGGGCTTCTCCGGCCGGATGGTGGCCGCATCGAAGTGCGTCGGCGTCTGCGCGGCGGCCGTCAGCAGCAGCAGCCCGCCGGCCAGCGCCGGCAGCGCGGCCCGCAACATCGGGTTCACCTTCACACCTGTAGCCTACACATAGGCAATCTGGGTGTCAAACGTTCCTCCCCGCGCTCAATTCGCCGTGGGCTGCGCCACATGGTCCACCACCAGAATCCGAACTGGAGCCTTCGTAGCTTCGATAATAAGTCCCGCCTGATCGCGGAGCGCGGCGGCGAGTTTTCGGTCGCCATCGGGCGCGGACTCGCCCCTGGCGGTTTTTTGCAGAAGCACCGTGTACTTCACGTCGAAATCGAACGTGCCTTTGTAGCCGGTCTGGTCCACCATGGGGTCGCCGTTCGCACCGAAGGACTGGGTAACGTCGTCCATGCTAACCGAGAAGCCACGAAGTTCGAGGTTCATCGTGACGACCGGGCTGTCCTTCCATTGGCTCTCATCAGGGAACGTGCGCAGGGGGCGAACCACGCCGCAGGTTAGGTCGCCCCTGGGCGGCGAGGCGCCATAGGGGCTGCAGTGGTCGGTCGCCGGCGAAACCTTTACGCCGCCCGGCGCTGCCCGGAGCGCGCGTGCCGCCATGGTGCGCATCTCCCAGTGGCCCCGGAAGGCGAAGCGGCTCGCAAGCAGCGACTGCAGCATCTGTTCGAATACCGTCGGGTTGAGGCGGGCGCTGGTCTCAGCGGTGATGCCCAGCCGGTAGCTGGCCGTCCATTTGGGCAGGCCCTCGATTTGCGCCATGGGCAGCCCGAACGCCCGCGCGACCAGGGTCGCGAGCGAGGTTCCACGGGCCATCCAGCGCCCGTTCACCGGCATAATTTGCGACCCGCCTCCGCGCCCGGTCGTGTACGGCCGGACCGAGACAACATCGAACGACGGCAGTTTGGCGCTGATCGCGGGTGCCTGGGCTGCCGCCATAGTCCCGAGCCAGCCGGCGACCAGCAGGAACCTAATTCGCTGTCGGCTCTGCCACATGGTCCACCACCAGCACGCGCACCGGCGCCTTGGTCTCCGCGATAACGAGCCCGGCCTGCTCACGCAAGGCGACCGCGAGCTTGTGCTGGTAGTCGTCGCCGCGCATGCCGTGCTCGACTTTGCGCATGATCACCGTGTATTTCATATCGAAGTCGAACTTGCCGTGATAGCCCGTCTGGTCCACCATGGGCTCGCCGTTCATGCCCAGATATCGGACCACGTCGGCCATGGTTACCGAAATCCCGCTTACGTCGGTGACCATGGTCTCAATCGGGCCGGCGTTGTCCTGACTCGGATCCGGGAAGGTGAAGTGCGGCCGGACGACGCCACAGCTCCCCTCGCCTTTGGCCGGCTCGGTGCCGTAGCCGATGCAGCTGTTGGTTGCAGGATGGACCTTGACGCCGCCCGGCGCGGCCCGCAGCGCGCGGGCGTTCATGGTCCGCAACTCCCAGTGGCCCTCGAACTGGAAGCGGCTGGCGAGCATTGACTGCAGCATTTGCCGGAACTCCGGCTCGGTGATGTCCGGCCGGGTCTTGGCGATGATATGCCAGTAGGCGCTCTTGGCCCAGCCGGGCAGTCCCACGATACGCGCGTCCGGAATGTCGAACGCCATGCCGATCAGGTGCGGCGTCAGCAGCCGGCCGGCGGTCCAGCGGCCGTGACGCGGGGCGGGATCCCAGGAGCCTGGCGTGCCAACGGCCCAGGCCCGAATCGAAACCACATCGAACGACGGCAGGTTGCCCGCGATGGCGGGCGCCTGCGCGGCCGCGGCCGCCAGCAGCGCTGCCGCGAGCAGACTAATTCGCAGTTGGCTTTGCCACATGATCCACCACCAGCACCCGGATCGGCGCTTTCGCCTCCTGCACCACGAGCCCTACCTGATCTCGAAGGGCGGCGGCCATTTGTCGCTGCCAGTCGGGGTCGGCCATGCCGTTCGGAATCTTGTGCATGACCTCAGTGAACTTCAGGTCGAAGTCGAAGGACCCCTTGTATCCGGTCTGATCCACCATGGGCTCGCCGTTCTCACCAAGATATTCGGCGACATCGGCCATGGTGACGGAGTAGCCCCTGAGCTCGAAAATGCTGCTGATGTCCTGACTGTTCTTCCATTGGCTGGAGTCGGGGAACGTACGGTGGGGCAGAACCCGGCCGCACGACTGCTCGCCGGCGGCCGGATCGGCGCCATACGGGGCGCAATGGCCGCTGACGGGCTGAACCTTGACGCCGCCGGGGGCGGCACGCAGGGCGCGGACGTTCATGGTGCGCGAGTCCCAGTGACCGGAAAAGGCAAACCGGCTGGCGAGGAGCGACTGCAGCATTTGGTGGAACTGCGGCTGCGCAACGTCCGGGTTGGTTTTGGCGATGATGCGCAGGCGATAAGCGATGGCCCACTTGGGCAGGCCTTCGATGCGCGCCAGCGGGACGCCAAACGCGTCACTCACCAGAAACGAGACCGGGATGCCGCGCGTGGTCCAGCGGCCGTGGTCGGGGGCGTTGGCCCAGGCGCCGCCACGGCCGGCGGTGAGCGGCCGGATCGAGACCACATCGAACGACGGCAGGTTGCCGGTGATCGCCGGCTCGGTCTTCCGGGCGCCGGGCGCTTGCGCGGCGGCAGCCCAGGTTGCGAGCGCAAGCGCGGCGAGGAGGAAATTAATTCGCTGTCGGCTTGGCGACATGATCAACCACCAGCACGCGCATCTCAGACTTCGACTTCGCCACGGCCAGCCCACCTCGGCGACGTGGCCGAACCTTATACGGAATTACTGTACTTCATATCAACGTCAGACGTCCCCTTTGTTCCTGGTATGGTCCTCAACGGGGCCGACGCCCCCGCAGGCCCGCGCCAACATTCTAATTCGGCGTGGGCTTGGCCGCGTGGTCTATGACCAGGGTGGTTACCGGCGACTTCTGCGGTTCGAACTTGAGTCCAAGCTGGGAGGCGATGTCGGGAATCGCCGACGTCCACGACCCAATCGCGCGCTTGGTGTCGCCGGCGCCGCCCGACTGTGCGCCAAAGATGTTCAGCGTGAAGTCAAACTCGCCCCGCAGGCCGGTCTTATCGAGCACCGGGCGGTTAATCGCCGGCAGGTTGGAGAGGAAATCCGCGAGCTGCGCCATGGTGTTGTTCTTGAATATTATGGCGTTGTTGCCGAGCATGATCGTACTCGCCTGTTTTGAAGCCGACGGATGGAACTTGGGGCCGTTTTTGCCGATAGTGAGCACAAAGACCGGCACCACTTTGGTTTCCGCGTGCAGCACCAGATGGAAGCGGCGCACCAGCAGGTTCCGGAACATGGTGCGCAATTGCGCCGCAGTTGCCGCCGCCGGGTTCGCGGCCTTCGCGTCCAGATCCCAGCGGGAGGGTCCGTCCCAGTCCGGGTAGCCCGATATTTGCGGATACTGCCGGCCGTACGCCGTCTCCATCATGTGGCTCAACCGGGCAAAGTGCATGACGCACCGCCCCAGCGGCACGTCGTTCCGGTCGTCGCCGGCGGCAAAAGTCGAATCAATCCCGTGGCAGCCTCCGGTCACCCCCCCGCGTGACGACAAGGTTGGCTTCAGCGAGGCGACCTCGAACTGCATGCTGGCGGTGGAGGCCGGCGTCTGCGCGCCCAGCAGCAGCCCCAGGCACGCTGCCGCCGCCAGGAACATCCCGCCCGAAGCGCCCGGTCCGGCCAACTCGGCGTGGGGCCGCGAGGCCCCGCCCAACACCCGGGCGATGCGCCGCAGCAGCGAGCCGCCGGTGGCGGCCACCGCCAGCCCGTGCGCACGCGCCGTTTCGAGTTCCGCCAGGGCGCCGGCGTAGGTCAGCGCATCGCCGCTGGCGGCGACCGCCACATCGTCGCAGCAGAATTCGCGTTCGGCGCTGATCTGTCCCGAGATCCACCACACCGCCGGATGGTAGAACAGCGACGCTTCCACCGCGCGCTGCAGCAGGTTCACGGCGTAGTCGAAGCGGCGGACGTGGGCGAGCTCATGGAGCAGGATCGCCTCCAGTTGTCCGGTGGACAAGCCGGTAAAGGCGCTGGCGGGCACCAGCACGACTGGGCGCAGCCATCCCACCACCGCCGGCGCCTGGACGCAGGCGGACCGACACAACCGCACTGGCCGCGCTATCCGGAGCCGGCGCTGAAGGCGTTCGAACCTGGCCTGCCAGCCCGCCGGGGCCGCGCTCACCTGGGTGGATTTCAATCGCGCCGCTGCCATGCACCGCGAGGCCAGGCGCAGCCAGAAGAAAAGCGCGCCCGCCAGCCACAGTCCGGCGAGCCCATCGAGCAGGGGGGCAGGGAGCGCGGTCGGTACGCTCAGATCGAGCGCCGCCGGCCAGGATGACAGGCCAGCGCCGCCGGCGGCATGGGCGGAGGGCGAGTCCGCGGGCGCGACGAGGGCGGCCGGTGCGGCCGCGGGCGGCATTGCCAGGCGCCAGGTGACAAGCGGCGCCGCGGCCATCAGCGCGAGGGCGACGCAGGCCAGCCGATAGCGGCCGGCGGGGCCAGAGCGTCGCAGCCAGCACGCTCGCGCCAGGGCGTACAGGGCCGCGATCACCGCGCCTTGCCAGAGAAATTGGATCAGGACCCAGGCCAGGCGGATCAGGACTGCCGACGACAACGGTGACGCAAAAGCATGCATGTTACGGCCTCTTCTGGTTCCGGTAGGTGTCGATCATTTTGCGAATCTCCGCCAACTCTTCGTCCGACGCCCGCCGCGCCTCCAGCGCGCCCAGCACCAGGCTGCCGGTGGACCCGCCGAATACGCGGGTGAGCAGATCGCCGGCGACGCGTTTCTGCATCTGCTTGCGCGGGACGGCGGCGGCATACACATGAACGCCAAAACGTTCGCTGCGGACGATCAGCCCCTTGTCGGCCATGATCTGCATCTGCTTGAGGGTGGTGGTGTAGCCGCGGTCCTTGGCCAGCGCCTCGTGCACCTGGCGCACGGTCGCCGCTTTCAGCCGCCAGAGGACGGCCAGGATGTCGAGCTCGCCTCCGCTCGGGAGCGGGGCGCCGGCCGGCTTGCGCTTGCGGGGCGGGAGGGGCATCACCCCTGACCATGCCACGGGCGTTATCGTATGTCAACGTAAAAGATCGTAGCCAGCGGCCGCCCGGAACGCCGGCCGGGGCCGGCCGGCTCGCCGTACTGCGACGGAGCGCACCGCACTGTCAGGAAGGGTCCGATCGCCCGTCCGCGGCTTGACCTACACCAGGCGGATGGGTCCCGGATAGCGTGCCAGCCGCGCGTCGGTCGTCAATAGCGTGATGCCAGCCAGCGTGGCCTGGGCGACCAGGATGCGGTCAAACGGATCCTTGTGCAGCAACGGCAGCATGGCGGCCGCCACCGCGTGCTCGCCGAGAATCGCCAGCTCGCGGTAGTCGTGCTCGATGAGTTGCCCGCGCAGCAGCTCCGGGTCAACCGCCAGTTGCCGGTGACGCCGATTGAACTTGATGCCCGCCTCCCAAATGCTGCCCACGCTGAAGCACAGCGGCGGGCGCCCGTCATTGAGCAGCGCCCATGCCGCAGCCGGCATCCGCGACGGATCGAGCACAGCCCACAGCAACAACTGTGTGTCCAGCAGGTAGCTCACTCGCCGCCTTGGTTCGCGCGGGCGGTGGTGCGACTTCGGCGGCGGCGTTCGCGCCCCCGCGCCCCGGTCGGCTTGCGGGGCGATGTGCGGCTGCTGAGCCCACCTTTCACAAGGCGCGATCGTGGACCGGCGGCTTCCCGGTAGGGCTCCAGATCGTCGCCACCGTAAAACATCTCCTCGATTTCCTTCTCCATCATGGTGTCGAAATCGTCCGGGACGGTAAACATGCCGCGCATGAAACCAAACTGCGGCAGCTCCGCCGCCGGCGGCTCGAGCCGCTCGACTTTGACCATGGGCTTGCCCGCCTTGGCGATGACGAATGGCTCGCCCTTGCTCACCGCCTCTTCTATCAGCCGCGACAGGTGGGTCTTGGCGTGGTGAATGTTGAAGGTCTTCATTGCGGACTAAGCTTAGTTTAGTCCACTCGCGGGCGTCGCGCCGTTTGCACGCGGGCAAAGTCGGCGCGAAGGGCTGCGAAAGTCCGGAGGGGTGAAAGCGCCAGTGGTGCTTTCACCGCTCCCGGCAAACGAAGCGGCGCGGCCCCCCCTCCAACCGTGTCGCTCGCGCCGGCTTGGGCTCGCCAGGCGCCAAGCTGGCGCAACCGCAAACAACGCGTGCCGGGGTCGGCGCTGCGAGCGTCTCAGCGAGCCGGGGCAGGGGCCTGCGCCCGTCAATTGGTGGCGGCCGGGCAAGCCAGCGCGGCTGGCGGGGCGGCGCCCAGGTGCAGTTGGGGGGCGAGGGCGCGCCAGCGCGCGAGCGCTTGGTTGAGGTGACCGCAGGCGATTCGAACGTCGCCGAGTTGGGCGGCGGTGGGCGCGGCGTCGCTGGTGGATGCGAGCAGGCCGGCGAGGCGCGTCAGCTCGGCTTGGGCGCTGGCCAGTGTGGGTGCGCCCGCTCCGCCGCGGCCGCGCCCGCCGAAGCCGCCGCCGCGGTCAGCACCGTCCCCCAAGCGATGTCCATCAGCGAGATCTTCAGCGACCAGACTTTCAGGGTGGCGAGGTTGGTCAGGTCGTAGGTGGCATAGGCGAACAGGCCGAACAGCGCGCCCTTGACCAGCGCGGTTTTCCAGTCGCCGTCTGCCAACGCCGGCCGGATGGCGAAAATCAGAACACCCGCCAGATAGACCAGATAGAAAGCGATGGCCGCGGGCATGTTGGGCTTTTCGGCCAGAACCGCGCTCAAGGCCGGCTGATAGATGGGATTCACGGTGGCCCTGAGCCAGATAAAATCCAGGACCCCCATGACCAGGGCGGCCGCCAGGTAAGACGTCACGAGCGCGCGCATCAGGCTTCTCCCTAGCGCTTTTACGTTCTGCCGGGTGTTTCGGATCACGTCTGATCCAAACGG
>JBOGKJ010000065.1:0-3298 GCA_050745565.1 Terriglobales bacterium
CCACCCGCGCCCAGCGCCGCCTGCGCGACGTTCTCGTCGCCCAGCCCAGTTGGGAAAGCATGTCCGCCGTCTGCAAGGGCGCCGGCGTCAGCTCCTCCAGCTACTACACCTGGTGCCATGACCCACAGTTCCGCAACTGGCTCCTCAGTGACTGGTCCGGCGCCATGCTCATGGAGGGCCTCCACGCCCTCAACGTCGCGCGCGCCCAGTTGTCCCAGTCCCCCCAGTTCATCCGCATCATCATCAAATTGCTCTTCGATCCTCGCGGCCTCGCCGGCCTCCAGGCCTGGCGCAACGCCGCCATCGGACTCCAGCCCGATTTAGAGCCTGCTCAATCAGTTAGCGGCCAAAACTGGACAACTACACCGTTCTCCGCACCCGCCGCTTCTCCCGCCGACAGCCCCGCCCCCGCCGACCGCCCCGCCCCTGCACCCGCGCCCGCGCCCAGGCCCGCCAACCACGCCTACGCCCGCATCGGACGCACCGCCCCGCCCCCGCTCAACCCCTCCACCGCCGTCCTCCACCTCACCCGCGCCGTCCGCGCCCTCACCCAGTGCGCCTCATCCCCTTCCCGCCACCGCCGCCGCCCCGTCCGCTCCCCCAGGTGTACAACCCGCCACCCCAGCCCCCGTTCCCCGCAAGCCAAGCCCGCGGAAGCTGCCCGGCCGCCCGCGCCCCGCTCACATGGAATAACGCCCGCCGCAGCGCTGCCACCCCGTGCCGCCGACAACTCCATCGCCCCCCGACTGCCGCGGCCCCGCCGCTTCCACTCCGCTCCTAACGAGGCAACTTGGACGCGCCCTGAGCAGAGCGGGCGCGCGTTGCCGCCAAGCGAATTCCGGCCGCAGCCCGACGCCCGGGGCCCCCAGGGCGCATGCGCCTTGGGGTGGGAGCATCGGGAGGGCGTCCTGAGAAGGGCGGTCGTGCCCCACCCCCTCCCCTCCTCACCGCCCCCACCGCCCCCAACTCCCCTTGCCGCCACGGTCATCCCACATCTGCTAGCCTTCCTCTAACGGCTGGAGGGCACCTCGATGCGATGGCTTGTTCCTGGTCTTCTGCTGGGCGGCATGGCGCTCGCCCTCACCCAAACCGGCGCAGCGCCGGCCCCAGCCGTCGGCACCCACGGGCTGGCGCGAGCAGAAGCGGCGCGGGCGCCGGCGCCAGCGTCTCAGCCGAGCACGCCCAGCGGCCCGCGCCAGGCAATCGCCGGACAACAGTATGGCGGCTACGGTCGCTTCCAGCGCTATCTGCCCGCCCCGGCCGTCGCCGAACGGCGCGAGTTCTCCTGGTCCCGCCTCCAATACGACCCCGCCCTCGGCAGCAACTACGGCTACGGCTACGGCTGGCGCCGCCGCGGCGGCGGCGCTTGGCGCACCGATTACCCCACCGCCGACCGCACCTTCCTCGAAGCCCTCCGCCGCCTCACCCGCATCAACGCCCGCAGCTATGAGCAGGTGGTGCAACTCACCGACAACAGCGTCTACAACTACCCCTTCCTCTACGCCGTCCAAGTCCAGAGTTGGACCTTCACCCCGCCCCAGGCCGCCAAGCTCCGCGACTACCTGCTCAAAGGCGGCTTCCTCATGGTGGACGACTTCCACGGCACCGAAGATTGGGATAACTTCATGCGCGGCATGCGCATGGTCTTCCCCCACCGCGCCGTCGAAGACCTCCCCGACAACGACCCCATCTTCCACGTCCTCTATAACCTCGACGACAAATTCCAGGTCCCCGGCGAACAGTACGTCAACACCGGCCGCACCTATGAAAAGGATGGCTACGTCCCCAAATGGCGCGCCATCCGCGACGACCAGGGCCGCATCATGGTCGCCATCTGCCACAACATGCACCTCGGAGATGCCTGGGAATGGGCCGACATGCCGGAGTACCCTGAGAACTTCGCCTCACTCGCCTACCGGCTCGCGCTCAACTATGTCGTCTACGGCATGACGCACTAGGAGCCTGCCCGACTGATGATCGCCGCCTGCGCCCTCGCCAGGGCGCTCATTAGTCAGGCAGGCTGCTAGCAGCGCCGCGCCTGGGGACTCCTGCCGCGACGATGTTTGAAACTCTCTTCAAGTATCCCTACGCCGCCTTCGAGCGCGGCGAGCTGCTATTGCTGGGCACCGCTCCACGCTGGCTGCTGGTGCTGCTCATCGTGCTCAGTTCGGTTGGGATTGGAGCCCTATTGTGGGCGCGACGCGCTCGCTGGGTAGACAGCATGCGCGGCTGGCGGCTGGGGGCGTTGTGGGTGCTGGAGGCGGGAACCGTCGCTCTCCTGTGGGTCTTGTTGTGGCGCCCGGCGCTCGCCGTCACCGAGCTCAAGCCGCGCCAGAACATAGTCGCCGTACTGCTGGACGACTCGCGCAGCATGGCGCTGGCCGAAGGCGGAGCGACGCGTGAGCAGCAGGCCGTGCAGGCATTGCAAGGCGGGGTGTTGACTGACCTGCAGAGCAAGTTTCAGACGCGCCTGTATCGCCTGGACACCGGTGTGAAGCGAGTGGCGGACCCCGCGGCGCTGAGCGCAGCTGTAGCGCCTGCGACACACATAGGCTCGAGTCTGGAACAGCTGGTCACGGAGACCGCCGATCTGCCGCTGGGTGCGGTCGTGCTCTTGAGCGACGGCGGGGACAATGCGGGGGGAATCGACCGCGGCGTCATCGAGTCGCTGCGCAACCGGCGCATACCGGTGTACACGGTCGGGTTCGGCGCGCAGAGCGCGGATCGCGACATCGAAGTCGAGGACGTCGTGGTCGCGTCGCGGACTCTCGCCGGCTCGCGCCTGAGCGCCACCGTAAAGTTCCAACAGCAGGGCTTCAGTGGGCGCAGCTCCGCGCTGACGGTTCGCGACGGGAGCAAGCTGCTGGCGTCGAACCCGATCACCTTCGGGCCCGACGGGCAGCCGCAGACCGAGAACGTGCTTTTCAACATCGGCGCCGCCGGCGCGCGCTCGCTCCAGTTCGCAGTCGAGCCTCTGGCGGGCGAGGTCAATCGTGCGAACAATACCTTGTCACGCCTCGTGTACGCGGAGCCGGAGCCGCAGCGCATACTGTATTTCGAAGGTGAGCCCCGGTGGGAGTACAAGTTCATCCGGCGCGCCGCGGGCGATGATCCGATGATCCAGGTCGTCTCGATGCTGCGCACGACCGAGAACAAGATCTATCGGCAGAACGTGCAGGACCCCCAGGAGCTCGCGCAGGGCTTTCCCACCCGGCCCGAAGCGCTGTTCGGTTATCACGCGCTCATCATCGGTTCGGTCGAAGCGACGTATTTCACGCCGGGTCAGCGGGAGCTGATT
>JBOGKJ010000066.1:0-4831 GCA_050745565.1 Terriglobales bacterium
GCCGACCCCGACCGCGCCCAACGCCTTCGCCGCCGCGCCGCCCAGTTCACCTGGGACGCCGCCGCCCGCCAGTATCTCAGCCTCTACCTCCAACTGGTTCGCTGACAGGCTTAAAATAGCCCGCATAAGCGAAAGCTGCTCCAGGTCATGGCCATCGCGCTTGGCGCGGTCGCGCTGGCGGGACAAGCGCCGGCCCCGCTGCGCTTCGACACGGTCTCGATTCGGCTGCTCCATCGGCTATGGGCCAGCCCCCCCGACACACGGGCCGGTTTACCCGGGTGGCAAATTCGTTGATCATCATGCCGGGCTTTGGACCCTCATAAGCTTTGCCCATCCGCAGTATTTGTATCCCGAAAAGACCATCGTGGGCCTCCCGCGGTGGGCGTACGGGAGCGTGTTGCTTGACGTCGAGTGCATCCCTAAGTCCGGGGCGTCACCCGACCTGACGCAGATGGAAGAGATGATGGACTCGGTTCTGGCCAACCGCTTCCATCTGAAATATCACGTCGAGAGGCGTACGATGGTGGTCTATTTCATGGAGGTCGCCCGCGGCGGAACTCATTACATCACGCGCTCTCCTCCAGGACAACAGAGCCTGCTTTTAAGTCTGAGCCAAAAGGCGTTCGGTCGCGGGGTGAGCATGGATTACCTTGCCGCCAGGGCAGGCACGTTTTGGCTTGGCCGGCCAACGCTCAACCGAACCGGCCTGAACGGCTTCTACGATCTCAATTCGCCATCACCCGGTGGGGTGTACATGGGGCGCGCCGCCAACCAGTCCATGGTGGCGAAGGAGCTGAAGTCGATGGGCCTCAAGCTGGTCCGGGGCAGAGCCAACGTGCCCGTGATCGTCGTGGACCACGTCACGCTGCCCACGCCGAACTAAGTGATTTGCTGGCCGATGGGCGAGATACCGGACGCGTGGCGGAGCCACGCCCGGGCCGGCGCCAAAAAATGCCAGAATCATTCCACATGCCTACGGTCTGGCTGGAGATGCAGAAGCTCGACGTTCCGGCGAGTGGGTTGGGCGAGGTCTGCGCCGGTCTTGCGGCGGCGCTGGAGCGGCAGGCGCCCGCGGGCGTGACGCTGCATCGTTACCGTCCGCGGCGCCGCGTCCGCGATCGCTGGCTCGGCGTGGCCGCGCCCGGCTGCGCGCTCTGGCACGGCCTGCATCAGGACACGCCCTACTGGCCGCGCCGGCGCTCCATCCCGGTCCTGCTGACCGTCCACGATCTCAATTTTCTGTTGCCGGGCGCGCCTCCCGCCCGCCGCCGCGCGCGCCTCGCCGCGCTGCAGCGCCGCGTGGACCGCTCGGCCGCGCTCGCGGCCGTCAGCGAGTTCACCGCCGGCATGATTCGTGAGCACCTCACGCTTGGCGCCCGTTCGCTCACCGTGATCCCCAACGGCAACCCGCTCGACCCCGCCGTTGTCGCCGAGCGACCGGCGTGGGCGCCGCCGGCGCCTTTCCTGCTGGCGCTGGCGCACATTCACCCCAAGAAAAATCTGGCCGCGCTCTTGCCGCTGCTCACTCATCGAGCGGATCTGCGCCTGGTGCTCGCCGGCGACACTCGCCACCCCTACGCTGCTGGGATTCGACGCCAGGCCGAAAGCCTGGCCATCGCGCCGCGCCTGTTGATGCCGGGCGTGGTCGAGCCCCCGGTGCAGCGCTGGCTGCTGGAAAACTGCGCCGCGTTTACGCTGCCGTCGCTGGCCGAGGGCTTCGGCCTGCCGGTGGTTGAGGCCATGAGCTTGGGCAAGCCGCTGTTTTTATCCGACCGCTGCAGCCTGCCCGAGGTCGGCGGCCCCGATGCCTTCTACTGGCGCGACTTCAGCCCTGACGCCATGGCGGAGATACTGGACCAAGGCCTGGCCGCCTCCGCCGCTGACGCGGCCCGCGCCGGACGCCTACGCCGGCGCGCCGCCCAGTTCAGCTGGGACAATGCCGCCCGCCGCTACCTGGTGCTCTATCGCCAGCTGGCCCGCTGACGGGTGAGAAGCCGGCGCTACTCGGACGGAATCGTGTCCATTTCCACGGTGACCTTAAAACGAAAGCGCATCTTGACCTTCGTGGCGGCCATGCAAAGGGCCGGATCCGTGAAGTCGGCCAAAATTGGCGGATTGGGCGACAGCAGCCGCTCGCGTCATCCCGGAATCTCCAGCTCGGTGAACTTGTCCTCAGTGAGGGCAGCAAGGAAGGGCTCCGTGGGTGAGGGCTCGGTCAACATGTAGGCGTAGGCGCGATGATAGCCGCCCCGGAGCATGAGCCGGCCGCCGCCTAGGTCCCCGACCATGACATACGGATGCGCCTGCTCGACCCGCAGCTCCCCGTCACGCGTCAGCTTCATGACGTGCTCGCCGTGTGGAACGTCGAACAGGAGGCTATTGCCCTCCCGGGTAACGGCGAGTGCAGCTCGAGGCCGCTTCGTAGGCAGACACCGTTCGGCCCACGTGCCAGGACTGCCGGCGTGCTCGGTAGCGCGGTCAGCCGCGACGTAGAATTGAAAGGGTATAAGTCGCGCCGGATCGACCGCCGCAACGGCTCTGACGTCCCCGCCTGCTGAGGCGATGAATTGATCCGCAGCGGTGCCGAGAACAACCGGTAGCCTGGTGGCTGATAGCCGCGCTCCAGCGCGGCAGCGGCCGTGCGGCCGCGATATTCGCTCCAAATCCGCTGAGCCGCCGCCTCGCTAAGCGGCTCGGCCCCTACCCGGCCCTGCCGCAGGTAGGCAGCAGCTTCGGTCTCGTCCATCCAGCCCAGCAGCGCGAGCAAATCAATAGTCTCTGGCATAACTGCCTCCATTGTTATCCAAGTAAAAATACTTGCTATTTTCTTTTTTCAAATCTATTTTCGCGACAGGCGCTGGGAGCCGTGCTCCCGGACGCACGAATTACGAGTAGTGAGGGAGGAACGCGATGAACGCAAAGAAAACGCTGCTGATCATCGCCGGGTCGGTTCTGCTGACGGGCGCCGCCCTTAGCTCGCGAGCCGAAGCCCCCGGCCCCGGCTGCAAAGTCGCCACAGACTGTGGCGGAAACTGGCCCTGGAATGAGGGGACCTGCATCGGAACGAACTACAACACCGGCGGCAACCCCTACTGCGCTTGTGCCTACATTCTGTCCGGGTCTAGCTTCGGCACCTACCAATGCTCGCCCTACGGGAATCGGAATTAGCGAGCCCTAGTGCGGTGGGGATGCCCCAGCAAGGCATCCCTCCGCCGATTGCGGTTCCAGCCGATCGGGACGGCGTCGCCGCCACCCAGGCTGAGGAAAACTAGCAATGAAGACGACCGTAGCTCTGGCTCTGCTCTGCTTGGCCGCCGGCACCTCCCAAGCGACCCAACCGCTTCGCTTCGGCGTTGTTTCGATCCGAATGCAATCGTCCGCCGGCTACCTGCCGGCGCCGCCGACCCACGGGCCAGTCTATCCGGGGGGCAGGTTCATTGACCACCACGCTGGCCTGTGGACCCTAATCAGCTTCGCCCACCCGCAATACGTATACCCCGAAAAGACGATCGTGGGCCTACCTCGCTGGGCTTACGGTAGCGCGTTATTTGACGTCGAGTGCATCCCTGAGGCAGGCACCTCGCCCGACCTCACGCAGATGGAGCAGATGATGGACACTGTGCTGGCCGACCGGTTCAATCTGAGATACCACGTCGAGACCAGGAGGATGGACGTCTACTTCATGGAAGTTGCCCGCGGCGGAGTTCGCTTTGTCACCCCGTCGCCTCCCGGCCAGCAGAGCCTCTTGCTGACGCTGAGTCCAAAGGTAATTGGACGTGGCGTCAGCATGGACTACCTTGCGGCCCGGGCCGGGACCTTCTGGCTGGGGCGACCGACACTCAATCGAACTGGCCTGAGTGGGTTTTATGACATGGACCCGCCCTCGCCCGGCGGCCCCGACATGGGCTTGGCCGCTTATAGAAACAGGGTCGCTCGGGAGCTCAAGGAAATGGGCTTCAAGCTGGTCCGAGGCAACGCCGATGTGCCCGTAATCGTCGTGGACCACGTCGCGCTCCCCACTGCGAACTGACGGCATTAAGAGGGGACCGCCATGAAGCAATCGCTAGGCGTCGCAATCTGCCAGGGCCGGGACCTACTGGCTTGGCCGCCCAACGCTCAATCGCACTGGCCTAAGCGGCTTTTACGACTTCGACGCGCCCTCGCCCGGCGGCGCATATATGGGTCTTGCCGCCTACAAGACCAAGGTTGCGCGCGAACTGAAGGAGATGGGCCTCAAGCTGGTCCCGGGCAAGGCCGATGTGCCCGTGGTCGTGGTGGACCACGTCACGATGCCCACGCCAAATTAGCGCCGGATCAAAGCAGGTGTGGCAAAATTAGCCGCCTTCCGACCGGCGCCACCTCCCGTGGGGCGGGTCGCCGACCCGCGCGCCGGCTGCCGGCCGGCGCCACGCGGCAGATCGGGTGACGACAGCGACTGTGATGCTGCCGTTGTGCCCCATACCTGCAGCGCGGCATTGCCGGGCGCGAGCCCCTGCCCGTGCTCGGCTGAGGCGCTCGCACCGCCGTGCCCGCACTCGAAGGGCGGTGGAGCGCCGGCCCGGGGCCCGCGAGCCCAAGGGGGCGCGAGCGACATGGTTGGAAGAGGGCCGCGCCGCTTCGTTTGCCGGGAGCGGTGAAAGCGCCACTGGCGTTTTCACCCGGTTGGAATTCCGCAGCCCTTCGCGCCGATTTTGCCCGCCGTGAAAACGGCGCGACTCCCGCGGAGACGTCTACCAGATCTCGACGCGCTGATCCGGCGGCCGCCACATCGGCTGGCCCGGCTTGACGCCAAAGGCCTGGTAGAACGCCGGAATGTTCGAGAGCGGACCGA
>JBOGKJ010000067.1:0-5572 GCA_050745565.1 Terriglobales bacterium
CGATCGAGCGCCTGCGCTGGTACGCCACTCCGCGCGACGGCCGACGTGTGCGCGAACGGGCCGTGGGTTACCGCTGGTCGAGCGCCGCCGGCCGGCGGCCGGCGGGCGGGTCGGCGACCCGCCCCACGAGCTAACTGCCGGTCCGCACCCGGCGAGGCCAGTTCAGCAAGGCGGCCTGGCGCAGCTCGAACGACCAAACTCGGATGACCGCAGGCTGCGCAGAGAGTTGGAAGTTCGCGGCAGCGCCAAAGAATCGTGATTTGTGACGCACGACGCTACGAGGAACGCAATGGATAACGCAGGCTCTGGTCCAAGGCTCCGGCGCGCACGTCGCGCTCCCAGGTTGCGGCGGCCGCGGGCGGCAGCGTGCGGTGGAGACCCGCCAGCGCCTCCAGCGCGCTGCGGCGCGGCCGCCCTTTTCCAGACGCCGGGCTGCGGCCGAAACTCGCTTTGCGGCAACGCGCGCCCGCTCTGCTCAGGGCGCGTCCAAGTTGCCTCGACTGGCGGCCAGGGCCGGGCACCAACCGGGCTATCACCCACCGGTGGCGCTTGTCGTTCCCATGGAATCTGATTTTATCTGATTCTATCTGCCCAGGCCTGGCGCTAAGATGCAAGGATGGAAGCCGCCGCGCCCGCTCTCTACCCGCCGCCCGCCGACTTTGCCGCCCGCGCGCATGTCGCCGGCCGTGACGCCTATGACGCCTTGCGGCAGCTTGCCGCAAGCAACCCGGAAGAATTCTGGGGGGCGCGGGCGCGCGCCACGCTGCACTGGGTTAGGCCTTTCGAGCGGGTGCTGGAATGGAAGCCGCCGTTCGCCCAATGGTTTGTGGGCGGCAAGACCAACGTCTGCTACAACTGCCTCGACCGCCACCTCGACGGGCCGCGCCGCAACAAGGCGGCGATTCTGTGGGAAGGCGAGGACGGCGAACAGCGCACGCTGACTTACCAGCAACTGCACCGGCTGGTGCTGCAGTTTGCCGGGGCGCTGGAACGGCTGGGGTACAAGGCGGGCGACCGGGCGATCATCTATTTGCCCATGATTCCGGAGGCGGCGGTGGCGATGCTGGCCTGCGCCCGGCTCGGCATCATCCACTCGGTGGTGTTCGCCGGGTTTTCGGCCGAGGCGCTGCGCACGCGGATTGACGATCTCGGAGCGCAACTGGTGATCTGCGCCGACGGCGGGCGGCGGCGTGGGCGCGAGGTGCCGCTGAAACACAATATGGACGCGGCGCTCGAACAGTGCCCCGGCGTCAAGCACAGCATCGTATACCGGCACACCGGAACAGCGGTGACCATGCGCGCCGGCCGCGACTTGGAGTGGACCGAACTGATGCGCGAGGCCGCCGGCGCCGCGCCGCCGGCGGTGGCGCTCGACAGCGAGCATCCGCTGTACGTGCTCTACACCAGCGGCACCACGGGCAAGCCCAAGGGCGTGGTGCACTCGACCGCGGGCTACCTCGTCCAGGTGCTGGCCACGATGGAGTGGGTGTTTGACCTGCGGGACGAGGATGTCTACTGGTGCACGGCCGACATCGGCTGGGTCACCGGCCATTCCTACATCATCTATGGCCCGCTCGCCGCCGGCGCCACCACCTTAATGTACGAGGGCGCGCCCGACTGGCCGGGGCCGGACCGGTTCTGGGCGATCATCGCGAAGTACGGCGTGAACGTCTTTTACACCTCGCCCACCGCGATTCGCAGCTTCATCCGCGCCGGCGACACCCACCCGGCCAAGCACGACCTTTCCAGCCTGCGGCTGATGGGCTCGGTGGGCGAGCCCATCCAGCCGACGGCGTGGGAGTGGTACCACCGCGTGATCGGCCACCGGCGCTGCCCGATCGTGGACACCTGGTGGCAGACCGAAACCGGCAGCATTCTCCTCTCGCCGGTGCCGGGGGCGGTGGCCACCAAGCCGGGCTCGGCCACGCTGCCGCTGCCGGGCATCGCCGCTGACATCGTGGATTTGAAAGGCCAGCCCGTCGCCGACGGTCAAACCGGCTACCTGATCCTGCGCAAGCCGTGGCCCTCGATGCTGCGCGGCTTGTGGGGCGCCGCCGAGCGTTACCAGGAGAACTACTGGTCGCGCTACCCCGGCAACTACTTCACCGGCGATGCGGCGCGACGCGACAGCGACGGCTACTACTGGGTGTTGGGGCGCGTGGACGATGTCATCAACGTCAGCGGCCACCGCATGAGCACGATGGAGGTGGAGTCGGTGATGGTGCGCCACCCAGTCGTGGCCGAGGCCGCCGCCGTTGGGCGGCCGGACGAGCTCAAAGGTCAGGCGCTGGTGGTGTTCTGCACCGTAAAAGGCGGCACGGCCGTCGGCCACAAGCTGACCGAAGAATTGCGGGCGTGGGTGGCGCAGGAAATCGGCGCCTTCGCCCGCCCGGAGGAGGTGCGGCTGGTGGAGGGCCTGCCCAAGACGCGCAGTGGCAAGATCATGCGCCGCCTGCTGCGCGAGCTGGTGACCAACCGCGAGATCAAGGGCGACACCTCGACCATCGAGGACTACGCCGTGCTGCTCAAGCTCAGCGCCGAGGGCCGGGACGAAGAGGAACTGCTGGGCGAGAAGCGATAGGGCTCACGCGGAAAGTTCCCGCAGTAGCGGGTGCGCCGGTGTGGCAAACGGATTGACCACCGTAACTCCACGCCAGGTAAAACCGTGTTGCAAGTCCTCGGAGAGGAGAACGCGAAACCCCCGGCTTGGGCGGCTGCCATCACCGCCGCGTCCCAAACTGAAAGGCGATGCTCACAGGCGAGGTCCAGCGGCGCCAATGCCTGCCCCGCGCTCGACTCCAGCAGCGGATATCGCTGTGCCCACAGGTGGGCCGCGGCCGGCGCCGCCTCAGGGCTTCGGCCTGCCCGCCTGATCAGTACGGTATACAGCTCCCAAGCCACCTGCAGCGGGATGCAGGCCCGGTCCGAGAGCGATTTCAACACCGAGCGAGCGCGGGCCTGCATGGCCTCGCCGTTCAGGCCCTCGGCGTAAATCAGAATATTGGTGTCCAGAGCGCAGATCATCGACGGGCGCGGGCCCCTGCCCGGCTACGCCGGGCATCCCGCTTGGGCTCGCACCAGCCCGGGGCCCGGTGAGCCCAAGCCGGCGCGAGCCTCGCGGGCCGCGCCGCTTCGTTTACCGGGAGCGGTGAAAGCGCCGCTGGCGCTTTCACCCCCTTGGAATTCCGCGGCCCTTCGCGCCGATTTTGCCCGCAGTGCAAACGGCGCGACTCCCGCGAGCCGCTCGTGCATTACGTCACGCGTAATGTGCGGGAGGTTCAAGACGGGCTGGGAGTCGAGATGCTTTTTCAGTTCCTCCCAGGCGCGGCGGCCATCGCTACGTCATTACCAGCCACGGCGAGCCGGTGGCGGAATTGCGCCCGCTCGCTGAGGAACCCTCAGCCGAGGAAATTGCCCGCCGCCCTGCACTAGAATGCAGGGATGCCGGCCGCCACGCCCCAGCCCGCCGCCAACGCCGCCAACGCCGCGCGCGAGCGCATCGCCGGCTTTGCCGTTCGCACACCGCTGGTGCGGATGCAAGCCGAGGCGGCCACCGAGGTCTGGCTCAAGCTGGAGAACCTGCAGCCGATCGGGTCGTTCAAGATCCGCGGAGCCTCCAACGCCATGCTGCAGATCCCCGGCAATCAACTGGCTGGCGGGGTGCTCACAGCGTCGGCCGGCAACATGGCGCAAGGTGTCGCCTTTTGCGCGCGGCGCATGGGCATTGCGGCAACCGTGGTGGCGCCCGATACCGCGCCGCGCACCAAGATTGCCGCCATTGAGCGCCTAGGCGGGCGCGTGATTCAGCGTCCGTTCGCCGAATGGTGGCGCTGCTTCGAAACGCGCAGCTATCCCGGCGTGGCGGCGCACTTCGTGCACGCCTTTGACGATCCCGACGTTATGGCGGGCAACGGGACCATCGCGCTGGAGCTGCTCGAAGATCTGCCTGCGCTGCAGGCGGTGGTGGTGCCCTGGGGCGGCGGCGGACTGGCCTGCGGCATTGCGGCGGTGCTGGCCGAGCTGGCGCCGCAGGTGAACGTCTACGCCGCCGAGGTGGAGACAGCGGCGCCGCTGGCGGCGTCGCTCACCGCCGGCCGGCCCATCGAGGTGCCCTACCAGCCCTCGTTTGTGGACGGAATCGGCAGCCGCATGGTGTTCCCCGGCATGTTGGCGCGCGCACAGCAGTTGCTCACCGGCTCATTGGTGGTGAAGCTGGATGAAGCCGCCGCCGCCATGCAACTGGCCGCCGAGCGCAACCGCGTGATTCTGGAAGGCGCTGCCGCCTGCGCCGTGGCCGCCGCCCTCAGCGGCCGCGCCGGCCGCGGGCCAGTCGCCGCCATCGCCAGCGGCGGCAACATCGATCTCGCCACCTTCGCGCAACTCGTTGCGCGAAGCTAGTGGCTAGTGGTTAGTGGCTAATTAAACGCTCAGTGGCGGGACGGCCTGCGACGGACGGTACCGCCGCAGTAGCCTGGAACCTTTTGCCCACGCGGCAACCGCGTCTTCACTAGCCACCAGCCGCTAGCCACTGACCACTAGCCACTAAACAATGGCCGTCGTCCAGCCCTCGATGCGGTCGCGGAGAAACGCCATGGCCTGGTCGGCGGTGGCGCCGTCCACGACGCGGTGGTCGAAGCTCAGCGTGAGGTGGACCACCGAGCGGATGGCGATCGCGTCCTCTATCACTACCGGCGTCTTGTGGATGCCGCCGATGCCGAGGATGGCAACCTGGGGCTGGTTGATGATCGGCATGCCGATCAGCCCGCCGTAGATGCCGTAGTTGCTGATGGAGAAGGTGCCCTCCTGCACTTCATCGGGCAGCAGCTTTTTGGAGCGGGCGCGGTCGGCGAGGTCGCTGACGGCGCGCTGCAGACCGAGGAAGTTCTTTTCCTCGGCGTGCTTGATGACCGGCACGATCAGGCCCCAGTCGAGCGAAACGGCGATGCCGAGGTTGATGTCCTTCTTATAGACGATCGAATCCTCCTGCATGGAGGAGTTCAGCACCGGGAACTGGCGCAGGGTCGCGACCACGGCGGCGCAGAAAAACGGCATGTAGGTGAGGCGCTGGCCGGTGGTGGACTCGAAGCGGGCCTTGTCGCGGTCGCGGATCCGCGTGATGGCGGTGGCATCCACCTGAAACACGCTGTAGACGTGCGGCGAGGTGCGCTTGCTCATCACCATGTGCTCGGCGATGCGCTTGCGCATGGTGGTGAGCGGCACGATCTCGACCGCGCCGGGGGCGTAGGCAACTGGTGGGGCGGCGGCGGCCCGAGGCGCAGCGGCCTCCGGCGGCGCAGCGGCATAGGCCGGGGCGGCGGCGGCGGACGCAGGCGCGGACGCCGTGCCGGCCGGTGATTGCTCCAGGTAGTTCAGCAGGTCGCGCTTGGAAACGCGCCCGCCTTCGCCGCTGGCCGGCACCGCAGCCAGGTTGACTTTGTGCTCCTGAGCCAGGCGGCGTACCAGGGGTGAGGAGCGGGGCTCAGGCGCCGACGCGGCCGCGACGGATGCAGCGAGCGGCTGAGCGGCTGGGGCGGCGGCGCGGGGCGCGGGTGCCGGCGGCGGTGGCGGCGGC
>JBOGKJ010000068.1:0-1816 GCA_050745565.1 Terriglobales bacterium
GCGATGAGGCCATTCTGGGCAAGACCGGCACCTGCAGCCGTGATGGCACCCGCTACGGGCTGTTCGCCTCCTACCTCGGCAACCCGACCCCGAAACTGGTCGTCGTGGTGGTGCTGCGCGGCGGTCGCACCGTTTACGGCCCGCGCGCCGCCCAGGTCGCCGGCGTCATCTACCGCGCCCTCGACCGCCACCACTTTTTCAAGACCGCCAGCCGCCGCTCCGCCGTCGCCCCGTTCCGCCTCATCGCGCGTCCGCGCGGCTAGCCAGCAGCAGGCCGCACATCAGGCCCGCCGGCCCCCCGCCGGCGATCACCACGTCGAACTCGGAGGGCGTCGCCATGGATTGCAGGATACCCGGGAGCGGGGTTCCTACCCTTCGGCTTGACAGTTCGCATTTTGTTCGCCTATGATCGGCACTACCGCGACTGCGGTGGAGAAATAGTTCATGGTGCTGACCAAACGGCAACACGAGGTGCTGCAGTTCCTGCAGGATTTCATCGCGCGCGAAGGGTACTGTCCCAGCTACGAGGAGATCGCCGCCGGGCTCAATCTGAGCTCGCTGGCGACCGTGCACGCGCATCTGGCGACACTGGAAAAGAAGGGCTGCCTGCGGCGGGGGTTCAACCAGAGCCGCTCGATCGAGTTGCGGCGACCGCAGGCGAAGCGTGCGGCGGCGACGCCGTCGCTGCCGCTGCTGGGGCGGATTGCGGCGGGGCGGCCGATGGAGGCGATCACGACGCCGGAGGAGGTCAGCCTGGCGGACCTGACCGGCCATCGCGCCACGTTCGTGCTCGAGGTGCGGGGGCAGAGCATGATCGAAGACCACATCATGGACGGCGACTATGTGATGGTCGAGCGCCGCGAGCAGGCCGAGGATGGGCAAATCGTGGTGGCGTTGGTGGACGGCGTGGAGGCGACACTCAAGCGCCTGTACCACGAGAAGGGCGGCATGATCCGCCTGCAGCCCGCCAACAGCGGCATGCCGCCAATCCGGCTGCCCGCCGCGCGGGTGCAGATTCAGGGCCGCGTGGTTGGCGTGATGCGCAAATTCTGAAGCCGGACGCGAGTGCCCGTGCTACAGTGTTGATTCGACCCATGAGCTTCCCGCCGCATCCGCGATTTACCACCTATTGGTATTACCGACGCAGCGGGAGGGCCCTGCCTTAGCAAGTTCGCGGTTCGCAGGCCACGCCCACCCGCTGAGTTTCCTCAGCGGGTTTTTTGTTTTTACCACCCTTTTCGCCAGGATTCATCCATGCTCCTTCAACTTCGCCCCGATATTGACGCCCGCCGCACCGCCGCCCTGCGCGCGCATCTGAGCACGCTGGGTTACGACAGCCGCCCGCTGAGCTATTTGGGGCCCGGCCACTATGCCCTGCTGCCCGCCGCCGAGACCGACTCGGTGCCGCTCGCAGATCCCGGGGCCAGCCTGCGCCGCCATTTCGGCGGCATCATCGCGCAACTGGAGCCGTTGCCTCCGGCCGGGCTAGCGGCGCGCGCGCGGCGTCCGGAGGGAACGCGGGTGCTGGGGGACGGAGTTGAAATCGGCAGCGGGCTGGTGATCATCGCCGGGCCGTGCTCGGTGGAGAGCCGCGAACAATTGCTGGCGACGGCGCTCGGCGTGCGCGCCGCGGGCGCCCACATCCTGCGCGGCGGCGCGTACAAGCCCAGGACATCGACCTACGACTTCCCCGGCCTGGGGCGGCGCGGCCTGGAGCTGCTGGCCGAGGTGGGGGCTGAAGTGGGTATGCCGGTGGTGACCGAGGTGATGGCGCCCGAGGACGTGGAACTGGTGGCGCGGCACGCGGCCATGCTGC
>JBOGKJ010000069.1:0-19287 GCA_050745565.1 Terriglobales bacterium
GCTTTCACCCGCGAGGCTCGCGCCGGCTTGGGCTCACCGGGCCCCGGGTCGGCGCGAGCCCAAGCGGGATGCCCGGCGCAGCCGGGCAGGGGCCCGGGCCCGTCAATTGGTCGGGCTGCGGCCGAAAATCGCTTGGCGGCAACGCGCGCCCGCTCGGCTCGGTGAACGCGCCACTGGCGCTTTCACCCATCCAAGTTGCCTCGTTTGGTCGTTGGTTATCACTGCTTGGCGGGACGCGTGGCGAGTGCAGCCGACGCCCAACACTCGAATGCCTGTGCTGGAGCGCGGCGCCGGAGCCCCCGCTCCAGCTCGGGCTGAGAGAAGCGGGTGGCTCGGCGGAGCCGAGCCAGGTCTCGCGCCAGAAAAAGAAAAACCGCGCCCACCGCCGGCGGTACCGGCGGCGGACGCGGGTTGTGATCTGGCGCCTGCCGCTACTTCTTGCCCGGCGCGATGGCGTCCTTGGCCGCCTTCGCGACGCGGAACTTCACCACCGTTTTGGCCGGTATCTTGATGGCCTCGCCAGTTTGCGGGTTACGTCCCATGCGGGCCTTGCGCTGCTGTTTCACCAGTTTCCCCAATCCGGGAATGGTGAACTGTCCGCTGCGCTTGGTCTCGCGAACGGCCAAGTTGGCCAGCGCCTCAAGATACTGCGCTGACTCTTTCTTGTTAAGGCCGGTAGTTTCGGCCAGGCTGGAAACAATTGCTGTCTTGGTCAATGCTGCCATGCAACCTCCTCGGGAAGGGTCGAAAAACAAGGTGATTGTACACGATGAATGGCTAGAAGCGGCATTCCGCGCGGATTATTTTCATCTCAACTTCCACCCCACTCACGTCGGCGGGCCAGTAGGCGGTCAGGGCGCTGCCCTGATACACTGCCTCGTAGCCTGATTCGGACTGCGAGACGCTGTAGCGCGGCTGCACCCACCAGCCCGCCGCCGCCGACGCGGCCAACTCGATCTGGATGCCGCGCCAGCCATCGGCCAGCGTCAGCGCGCCCGGCCCGAGTTCGCCCTCCCAGTTAAGCGGGAAACGCTCACCGGCGTAGAAAAGATAGCGGTCCGGGGCGCCCGGCGCCAGCAGATTGAACAGCATTTCGCAGGCGAGGCGGCGCCCGGCCAGCCGCGCCGGCGCCAGTTCCGCCCCAAGCTGCAGGCTTGCGCCCGCCAGCCGATACCAGCGCCGGGCGCCGTTTTGCGCCAGCTCGAGCCAGCCCGGCCGGGCGTTCAGAACCTGATAGACGCCGGCGGCCAGCTCGGCCTCGGCGCCCAGCGCCTGGGCCTGGTAGGCCCTCCAGTCCGCGGCTGCCGGCGCCAGCAGCAGGCGCGCCGACGAGGCCGGCCAGGCGTCATATTGCAGGCGCGCCAGAACGGCGGCGGAGGCGGTGACCGCGCCGCCGGGAAGTTGCGCGGGGTTTTCGGCCTGCTGCCGGCGCAGCGCGTCATGGTAGGCTTCGGGCCGCCGCGCGATGGAGTTGATGAGGTTGGCATGGCCGGGGAGCCAGTCCAACTCCTCGAGTGTTCCGCCGTCGGCGGGCACGGCGAGCAGGCGCAGCTCGTCCGAGCGCAACTCGATTACCTCGCCACCATCGCCATGCAGGTCCAGCCGGCGCACGGGCGCGGGCACGGCCACGCGGTCGAGTTCGGCCTCCGCGCGCAGCAGGTGCTCGAAGGCCTGGTGGCGCAGATGGGGCGAGTAGACGCCGCCGAACCAACCGTGCCAATAAGCGTCATTGCACTCGGCGGCGAGCAGGTGCTCGCTGGCCGCGGCGCAGCCGCCCGCCAGCGCGACACGGCGGTCGAGGTCCCAGCCGCGCTTGTGCAGCAGGTTGGCCTCGCGGTAGCGGGTAAGGAAGCCGCGCCAGGTGGCGCTTCCGGCCCAGCGCATCATTTCCGGGTATGAGCCGGTGGGCACATAGACCAGGCCGCGCGGCGGTTGCCGCGCGAGGTGGTCGCTCAACCGCACGGTCTGAATCTGGTCCTGCGCGGCTTCGAGCCCGTCCAGAAACTGCTCCATCCATCCCTCGCGCCAGACGTGCTGGAAGGTGTGCGGCCAACTGCCGAACTTCTCCAGGTCGTCGCCCATAGTCAGCAGGCTGCCCGGATGCGCCCCCGCCGCCTCCCGCATGAAGGTGAGGGCGTCGGCGGGCGGCCGGAACGGAATCGCCTGCCGCAGAAACAGGCTCGAGGGCACGAGGGCGAGCGCCTGGCCCTGCTCTTCAGTGCGCCAATAACCATGGATCGGCGGGGCGACGCCGGCGCGCTCGAAATGGCTATCGTCGAGCACGGTGTAGTTGAGCCCGGCCTGGGCCAGCGCCGCGGCCACCTGCGGCTCCCAGACGCGCTCGGCCAGCCAGGCGCCGCGCGGGCGCTCGCCCGACCAGGCCTCGACCGCTTCGGCCAGCCGCGCCAGTTGCGCCTGCTGATGAGCGGCGGGGATCGCCGCCAGGATGGGCTCGTAGTAGCCGCCGCCCAGGATCTCCAATCGGCCGGCTGTCACCAGCGCCCGCGTCTGGTCGAGCCAATCCGGATGGCGTTGGCGCAGCCACTCCAGCAGGTAGCCGCTCACGTGCAGGTTCCAGCGCAGCCATGGCCGCCGGGCCGCCGCCTGCAGGAAGGGCGCGTAGGAGGTGGCGTAGTTTCGTTCCAGCACCGCCTCGAAGTTGCCCACCGGCTGGTGGGCGTGCACCAGCAGCGCCAGCGCAATTGGCATAGACTATTTTAAGTGCGGCGCGCCCGCATGCGCGCCCGGCAGGAGACTGCGATGGCCGAAAATCCGCTGAAACTGAAAAGCATCCACCACATCGAGTTCTGGGTGGGAAACGCCAAACAGGCGGCGTTTTTCTACCGCCAGGCGTTCGGTTTTTCGCAACTGGCCTACACCGGTCTGGAGACCGGCAACCGGGGCGAGGCCGGCTACGTGATGGGGCAGGGCAAGGCCACCTTCCTGCTGACCACGCCGCTGGGCCCGGACCATCCGGCCGCCGCCCACATCCGCGAGCACGGCGACGGGGTGCATGACATCGCCTTCGAAGTGGACGACGCCGACGCCGCCTTTGCGGCTGCGGTGGAGCGGGGCGCGCGGCCGGCGGCGGAGCCTCATGATCTGCGCGACGAGCACGGCGCCATCCGCCACGCTTCCATCCACACCTATGGCGAGACGCTGCACTCGTTCGTGTCGCACAAGGGCTATGCCGGCTGCTTCCTGCCCGGCTTCAAGCCCGCCGAAATCGCCGGCCATGAGGTCGGCATTTTGCGCGTGGACCACGTCGTCGGCAACGTCGGGCTGGGGGAGATGAACCAGTGGGCGGAGTGGTACCACAACGTGCTGGGGTTCAAGCGCTTCCTCAGCTTCGACGACAAGGACATTTCAACCGAGTACAGCGCGCTGATGAGCATTGTGATGTCGGACGATTCCGACTCCATCAAGTTTCCCATCAACGAGCCCGCCGCCGGGCGCAAGAAGAGCCAGATTGACGAGTACCTGGAGTGCTACCGCGGCGCCGGCGTGCAGCACATCGCCCTGCAGACGCGCGACGTGGTGGCCACCGTCAGCCAACTGCAGAGCAACGGCATCGAGTTTTTGCGCGTGCCGCAGAGTTACTACCAACTGCTGCCCGAGCGCGTGGGCAAGATCCAGGAATCGCTCGAGCAGATCGAGCGGTTGGGGGTGCTGGTGGACCGCGACCAGGACGGCTACCTGCTGCAGATATTCTCGAAGCCGGTCGAGGACCGCCCCACGCTGTTTTTCGAGATCATCGAGCGCCACGGCAGCCGAGGCTTCGGCAAGGGCAACTTCCGCGCCCTGTTCGAGGCCATCGAGCGCGAGCAGGCCGTGCGCGGCAATTTGTGAGGGACAGCAATAGGCAATAAGCGATAAGCGACAAGCCATAAGCCCACCTATGCCGTTCTACCATCGCCTCGGCACGCTGCCCGCCAAGCGGCACTCGATTTTCCGCCAGCCCAACGGCGCGCTGCACCCGGAGGAGTTGGTCGGCAACCACGGCTTCACCGGCCCGGCTACGCTGCTCTACCACCTGCACGCTCCCACGCGCGTCACCGCCATCCGCCATCTGCGCGAGCTGCCGCTCGTGGCTGACCCCGAACCCACCTTCCGCCACCGCCATTTCAAGACGGCGGCGCTGGCCGCGGGGCAGTCCCCGACGCTCGACCGCCAGACGCTGCTGTTCAATGCCGACGTGGCGATGGGCTTTGTGCGCGCCACCCGCCCCGATCCGTTCTTCTACCGCAACGCCGAGGCCGACGAGCTGATCTACCTGAGCGAGGGCGAAGGTACGCTGGAGTCGCAGATGGGCTCGCTCGCCGTCCGGCGCGGCGACTACGTGCACATCCCGCGCGGCATTTTGCACCGGCTCCAGTTCACCGGCGAGCTGCGCTGCCTGGTGATCGAGGGCGCCGGCTACATTCGCACCCCGAAGCGCTACCGCAACGAGTTTGGCCAACTGCTCGAGTCCAGCCCCTACTCCGAGCGCGACTTCCGTCCGCCCGAGGCGCTGCCGGTGCACGATGAGGCGGGCGAGTTCAAGCTGGTGATTAAGAAAAACCAGCGCCTGCAGGAGGTCACGCTCGACCACCACCCCTTCGACGTTGTGGGTTGGGACGGCTATTACTACCCCTACGCCTTCAACATCGCCGACTTCGAGCCCCGCGTCGGCCGCTTCCATCTGCCGCCGCCGGTGCACCAGACGTTTGAGAGCGATGGCTTCGTGGTGTGCTCGTTCTGCCCGCGCCCGTTCGACTTCGACGCCCAGGGCGTGCCCGCCCCCTACAATCACTCGAACGTGATGTCGGACGAGGTGCTCTACTACGCCAATAGCGAGTTCATGTCGCGCAAGGGCATCGAGTACGGCTCCATCACGCTGCACCCCGACGGCATCCCGCACGGCCCCCACCCCGGCCGCACCGAGGACTCGCTGGGCAAGCCCCGCACCTCCGAGCTCGCGGTCATGATGGACACCTTCCGCCCGCTCGCGGTGGCCCAGCCCGCCCTCGCCATTGAGGATCCGGCCTACTACCGCTCCTGGATCGAATCCGCGGCCGAGGCCTCCTCCGCCCATCCCCTCACGGGCGGGCTGTGAGCGGCCCAAGGGGCGCCTCCGGTGCTGCTGCCGCTGGTCTGAGCGCCTGCCTCGCTTCGGCGCTGGACTACGCCGGTTTGTTTCCGCCGGCGGCGCTGGAGATGCCGGAGGCGCTGGCCAACTACCGCCGTTATGCCGCCGCGCGCGAGCGATGGGCGCTCGGGCGGTTCGTCGTGCCGGTGGGGCGGCTGGAGGAAATGGAGCAGTCCGCGCCCACGCCCGCGGCGCTGCCAGCCACCATCGCAGTCGTGGGCACGGACGACGCCGAAGGCGATGCGCGCGCAATCGCCGCCTACAATGCCCGCCATCCGGGCAAAAGCCTGGTGGATGTAGTCGAGGCCCGCACGGGGGGGACGGAAGCCACCGCCCGCCGCGCGGCGGCGAGCGCGGGCCTGACCTGTTACTGCGAGATCGCTCCCGGCCATCCCGTGCTCGGGCGGCTGCTGGAGGCCGCCGCCGCCGCCGGCTGCCGCGCCAAGCTGCGCACCGGCGGGGTCGAACTGGGCGCCATCCCCGCGCCCGAGCTGGTGCTGAATTTCATCGCCCGCTGCGCGCGCCTGCGCCTGCCCTTCAAGTGCACCGCCGGCCTGCATCACGCCCTCCGCGGCCGCTATCCGCTCACCTACGCCGCCGACGCGCCTACCGCCGTGATGCACGGCTACTTGAATATAATGCTGGCCACCCACGCGCTGCTCGCCAACGCCGACCTCGATGCGGCCCGCGCGCTGCTGCACGCCGAAACGCCCGGCGCGCTCGGCCTCGAGCGCTGGGGGCCGGAGCAGATAGCGCAGACCCGTGATATCTTTGTCGCGTTTGGCACCTGCTCGTTCGAGGAGCCGCTGGAATGTCTGCCTACGTTCTGATCCTCACCAACCGCACCGTTGCCACCGCCTTCTACATCAGCCTCTACGCCTGGATCGCGGTCGAGGTCTGGGTGTGGCTGCGCGAGCGCGGCGGCACGAAGGGCGAGAACCGCGACCGCGGCAGCCGGCTGTGGATCGTCATCAGCTTCTCGATCGGCATCTGGCTGGCCTTTGGCGCCATGTACGCCTTGCCCGCCACCGCCATCCGCCACGGCCGGCTGGAGTGGTTCTGGGCCGGCATCGTTCTGATGTGGCTCGGCGAAGGCTTCCGCTTCTGGGCGGTGCGCACGCTGGGGCGGTTCTTCCGCACCTCGGTCATCCTGCAGGAGGGCCATGTCATCGTCAGCCGCGGTCCGTACCGCTTCCTGCGCAATCCCTCGTACACCGGCGCCACCGTGGCCTGTTTGGGCATGGGCCTGGCGATGAACAACTGGCTGAGCGTTGCACTCGCCGCCGGGGGCGCGCTGGTGGCCTACGCCCGCCGCATCGCCGTCGAGCAGGAGGCCCTGGTCGAGCACTTCGGCCAGCCCTACCGTGACTACATCGCCCGCACCTGGGCGTTCATTCCGTTCCTGTGGTAGCGGGCAAGAGTTTCAGCCCCGGCACGCGCCGCAACTCCTGATCGAAGCTCAGCACCCGCCCTTCGGCGTGCTCGAGCGCGTATTGGGCGATGGCGATGTCGGTGAGGCTGAGCCGGGTGCCCGGCTGCCGCTGGAATTCCGCCCAGGCGCGGTCAAACAGGCCGCTGCATGGCACGTATTGGATCTCGTCGCCACGCAATAATGTTTTGCCAACCTCAGTGGCTGCGGCGGGCCCCACTTGCTGCAACAGAACGCTCATGGTCTCGAGAAAGACATATTCGAGGAGCATCATGGAGCCCCATCGTCCCGCCTCAACTTCCCCCTGGATTCCCCGGGCGGCACGATTATGGGCATCGCCGGCGCGATAGAGTCCGACGATGTAGCTGGTGTCTACGACGATCACTCGTCTTCGCCGTATAGGAATTCATCCACCCGCTCGCTCAATCGCTCGTTACCAGGGCCGAAGTCGAACGGCGGCAAGTCGAATATGCTCCGCTTCGGCCCATTGCGCTGCTTGAACTCGGGATGCATGGCCATGTACTCCCGCATCGCGTCCGTGAGCACCGCACCGATGGGCCGACCCTCTTTGACCGCGCGCGCCCGCAGCTTTCGATAGAGCTTCTGGTCCAAGTTGCGGATGGTGACGTTCATGTCACCATTGTAACGCTTGTCACCACCGCCGGCTCAGTCGTAGTACTCGAGTCCGAGGTGGGTGATCATATCCTCGCCGCGGATGTGGCGCATGGTGTTTTTCAACTTCATGGACTGGATGAACAAATCGTGTTCGGGGTAGAGGCCCGGCGGCACGATCGGGCTCTTGAAGTAGAACGAGAGCCACTCCTGAATGCCGAGGCCCTTGAGCGAGGGCGTGCGTTGGGCGAGGTCCATCAGCAACACCAGATCGAGCACGAGGGGGGCGGCCAAAATCGAGTCGCGGCAGAGGAAGTCCACTTTGATCTGCATCGGGTAGCCGAGCCAGCCGAAGATGTCGATGTTGTCCCAACCCTCTTTATTGTCACCGCGTGGCGGGTAGTAGTTGATCCGGACCTTGTGGTAGAAGTCGCGGTAGAGCTCCGGATACAGCTCGGGCTGCAGGATGTGCTGGAGGACGGAGAGTTTGGACTCTTCCTTGGTCTTGAACGACTCCGGATCGTCGAGCACCTCGCCATCGCGATTGCCCAAAATGTTGGTCGAGAACCAGCCGTGCAGGCCGAGCATGCGGGCCTTGAGGCCGGGGGCGAGGATGGTCTTCATCAGCGTCTGGCCGGTCTTGAAGTCCTTGCCGCAGATGGGCGCCTGGCGCTTTTTCGAGAGCTCAAGCAGTGCGCCGGTGTCGGTGCTGAGGTTGGGGGCGCCGTTGGCATAGGGGATGCCCTCCTGCAGCGCGGCGTAAGCGTAGATCATGCTGGGGGCGATGTCGGGGTGGTTGGCCTTGAGGCCGGCCTCGAACGCTTTGAGCGAGGCATGCACGGGGCCGGGTGCGCGGAAGGCTTCGGTGGACCCGCACCAGATCATGACCAGGCGGTCGCACTTGTTCTTCGCCTTGAAGGTGCGGATGTCCTGGCGCAGCATTTCGGCCAGCTCGAACTTGTTGGCGGCCTTTTTGACGTTGGGGCCGTCGAGCCGCTTGACGAAGTTCTTGTCGAACACCGCCGGCATGGGCTGGATGGCGCTGAGCAGCGGCCGCACTTTGGCCAGCAGTTCCTTATCGAGCACGGCGGCTTTGCGGGCGGCCTGGTAGCAGTCGTCCTTATAGATGTCCCAGCCGCCGAAGATCAGATCCTCGAGCCGGGCCAGCGGCAAGAAATCCTTAATCTTGGGCGAGCGCTTGTCGGTGCGCTTGCCCAGGCGGATGGTGCCCATCTGGGTGAGCGAGCCGATGGGGCGGGCCAGGTCGCGGCGCACGGCTTCGACGCCGGCGATAAAGGTGGTGGCGACCGCGCCCAGGCCGGGGATGAGGACGCCGAGCTTGCCGCGGGCGGGTGCGATGCGAGCGTTTCGAGTCTGCGTTTTCGCCTTGGTCACTTCAGTATGGTAGCAGCCCGCATCGCGTTCGCGATGCGGGCTGCCAGCCATTAGGAAGGCGCGGCGGCGGGGCGTTTCGCGGGAGTCGCGCCGTTTGCACGGCGGGCAAAGTCGGTGCGAAGGGCTGCGAGGCCCGCGCCGGCTTGGGCTCGCCGGGCCCCGGGCCGGCGCTCCAAAGCCCTTCGAGTGCGGGCGCGGCGCTGCGAGCGTCTCAGCGAGCCGGGGCAGGGGTCCGCGCCCGTCAATTGAGGGCGGGTGCGATGCCTGTGAGCGCGCGCGCGGATACAGGGCGTATTACACTGGGGCGGTGACGCTCACCCCCGGAACGAAGCTTGGGCCCTACGAAATCGTCGGCACGCTGGGCGCCGGCGGCATGGGCGAGGTCTACCGCGCGCGCGACCCGCGGCTGGGGCGCGAGGTGGCGGTCAAGGTGCTGCCAGCCGCGATGGCGGGCGACGCGCAGGCGCTGCGGCGGATGGAGCAGGAAGCGCGCGCCATTGCCGCGCTGAACCACCCCAACCTGCTGAGCGTGCACGAGCTGGGCCAGACGCCCGAGGGGCTGCCCTATATCGTCAGCGAGCTGCTGGAGGGCGAGTCACTGCGGGAGCGCCTACGCTCCGGCGCCCTCGGCCAGCGGCGCGCCGTCGAGTATGCCATCCAGATTGCGCGCGGTTTGGCGGCGGCGCATGACAAGGGCATCGTCCACCGCGACCTGAAGCCCGAGAATATTTTCGTCTGCGGCGACGGCCGCATCAAAATTCTCGACTTTGGTTTGGCCAAGCTCTCCGCCGCCGTGTCGGCCGAAGACGTCACCGCCGCCGGGCCCGGCGCCGGCACCGCGCCGGGCGTGGTGCTGGGCACGATGGGCTACATGGCGCCGGAGCAGGTGCGCGGGCAGGCGACCGACGCCCGCAGCGACATCTTCAGCTTCGGCGCTGTGCTCTACGAGATGCTGGCCGGCCGGCGGCCATTCGCCGGGGATTCAGCCGCCGATGTGATGAGCGCCATCCTCAAAGAGGAGCCGCCGGAGCTGAGCGTGACCGGCGGCGGCATCGCGCCTGCGCTGGAGCGCATCGTGCGTCACTGCCTGGAGAAGCAGCCGCGGCAGCGCTTCCAGTCCGCCGACGATATCGCCTTCCAACTCACAGAACTGGGCGGCGCCACCACCTCCGCTGGCAGCGCGGCGGGCGCAGTTGCTGTTCCTGCGGAGCACCGGCGCTGGTGGCCGTTTGCCGCAGTGGCGCTGGTACTGGTGGGGTTGGGTTGGTTCGGCCGTGGCGTCCTCGGCCCGCACGCCGCGCCGCCGCCGCAGATGGAAGCCCTGACCTACCGCAAGGGCCTGGTAGGCGGCGCCGCCTTCCTGCCCGGCGGCCAGGGCTTTGTGGCCAGCATCCGCTTCAGCGGCACCGACTACCAACTCTACACCGGCCAGATCGGCACGCCCGGCCTGCAGCCGCTCAACGTTCGCGGCTACTTGCTGGCGAGCCTTTCGCGCGCCGGCTCGGCCCTGCTGCTGCAGCAAGGGCCCAACTATGGCTTCAACGGCGCCGGCACGCTGGCGGAGATGCCGCTCAGCGGCGGCGCCCCTCGCGCGCTGATGGACCACATCGGCGCAGTAATCTGGGATCCGGCCGGCACCGCCTTCGCCATTGCCCGGCAAGTCCCGGCCAGTCCAATCGAAAGTCTCGAGTACCCGCCCGGCCATGTGATCTATCGGCCCCAAGGCTGGGTGGATGGCCTCCAGTTTTCCCCCGATGGCCACGAGATCGCCTTCCTCGATCATCCCGCCTACGGCGACAACCGCGGCCGCGTGGCCATTGTGGACCTTGCCGGCCATGAGCGAACCTTGTCGCCTGAATTCTCCAGCATCGCGGGCCTCGCCTGGGCGCCCGGCGGCGGTGAACTCTGGTTCACCGCCACCAACCGCAGCGACTACGTGCTCTACGGCGTCTCGACCGCCGGCAAGTTGCGCCGGCTCTACTCCGCGCCCGCCTCGATTACGCTCGATGCGGTTGCACCCGACGGCCGCCTGCTGCTCGCCTCCGGCAGCGTGCAGGACGGCGTGCGCCTCATCTCCCAGGCCAACCCCGCCGGTACGGACCTCTCCGTGTTGTCGTACACGGTGCGGGGACTGCTTTCCGCTGACGGCAAACAAGTCCTGGTGGACGACGACTACGCCAGCGCTAATTACGCCAACTACCTGCGCGGCGCGGATGGCTCCCCGCCGGTGCGGCTCGGCGATGGGAACGTCTTTGCGCTGTCGCCCGACGCCCGCTGGGCGGTGAGCATCTCCCCCGACCTCCACCGTCTCACGCTCGAGCCCACCGGCGCCGGCCAGCCGCGCGTGCTGGTGGATTCGGCGCTGGAATTCAACAGCGGCCATTTCGTGCCGGGCGGCGACGGTCTGCTTGCGCTCGGCCTGGCGCCCGGCCACCAGCCGCGTACTTATATGGTGGCGCTTAGCGGAGGCGTCCGCCCGGTCACGCCGGAGGGCGTAATGGGCACCGTTCCGACCCTCGATGGCAAGGCGGTGCTGGCAGACACCGCGGCCCATGTCTGGGCCCTCTACCCACTGGCGGGCGGCCCGCCACAGCCGGTCGCGGCCATCCTGCCCAAGGATCACCCACTGCGCTTTGCCGCCTCCGGCGAACTCTACGTCGCCGTCTACGGTCCACAGGCGCTCACCGCCCAGATCTTCCGCCTCGACCTCGCCCACCGCACCCGCCAACTGCTCTACACCGTCGCCCCCACCGACGCCGGCTTGCGCTCGATCGTGATCACCGACATCACCCTCGACGGCCGCACTTTCACATACAACTATGCCGTCGTGCCCTCCACGCTCTACCAACTCACCGGCCTACATTGATCGCGGGAGTCGCGCCGTTTACACCGCGGGCAAAATCGGCGTGAAGGGCCGCGGAATTCCAACGGGGTGAAAGCGCCACTGGCGCTTTCACCGCTCCCGGTTAACGAAGCGGTGCGGCCCGACCTTTAGCGAAAGGCCGCTCGCGCCCCCTTGGGCTCACCAGGCCCGGGGCCGGCGCTCCACAGCCCTTCGAGCGCGGGCGCGGCGCTGCGAGCGTCTCAGCCGAGCAGGGGCAGGGGCCCGCGCCCGTCAATCGGGCTGCTGAAAATCGGCGCGTCGCCAGGTCGCCCCCCGCGGGGGTTGCGCCTTTCGCATTGTCGGCACAGCAAGCGCGAACGGCCGCGGCCCTGGGCCCGCAGCATGCTTGCGCCAAACCGGGTGCGTGGACAGTGGTGCTGGCGTTTCGGCGAGCACGTGGCGGAGCCCGCGCCAGCAATTGCGGCCGGGCGGATGTAACGCCAATCCGAAGACCTGAAACAGGAACCCCAGAGCTCGAAGCGTCTATTGCGACACCACCATCTGCGAGCTGCTATGCATCGTGAGTGTTGCCGCGGAGATGAACGGAACGTTCAGGCCGAAGGCATACTGCACGGTGACGGTCACCCTGTTGCCGGGCGAGTTGTCGGGCGACCATGAAGTGGTGACGTTCAACGACGAGGCGTCAATGGCGCCGGGATCCAGGCTGCGCACATAGGTCTGGACGTCGCTGGCGCTGGCCGGGCAGGCGCTGGCCCAACTGTCGCATTTGGCGCCGCGCACGATGGCGTAGCGCGCCCCCTGGCGCGCGGCGCTGGCGACGAAGTGGTAGGTGTATAGCGCCAGGCCCATCTCGACCATGCCAAACATCAGCGCCATCACCAGCGGCGCCACCAGCGCGAATTCCACCACCGCCGCGCCTACGCTCCGGCGCCGGCGCCGCGGCGGCGGCGTTCCTGCGTTGTCCTCAGGTTTCCTCATTGCTGCGCCCGCACCCGCGCCTGTTCATGCAGCGTGATCGGGCCGGGCCAGCCGAGAAAGCTGCAAACTGGAGTAAATACCGCCGTGGTATTGACCTGGGCGTAGACCTGCAGGCGGCTGCTGCTGCAATCGCTCAGCGAGCAGTCGGGCGCGCTGGCGCCCGAGGCGCAGGTGCAGACGTGGGTGGCGGTGGCGGTCAGGCTGGTAATGTCCTTGCCGTCGGCGAGCGCCTGGCTCTGCATGCCGGCGTTGTCGCTGACGGTGACGTTGTTCTGGGACCCGTACAAGGCCCCGGCGTGGGCGGCATTGGAGGCCACGATGGCGGTATAGGCCAGCCGTCCCAATTCCTCGACGCCCACCAGCAGCAGCAGCAGCAGGGGCAGCAGCACCGCCATTTCCGCAATCGCCTGGCCTCGGTTGTGTTTGCCTCGCCGCATCATGTGTTACTCCACCAATACCGCCGACTTGATCGGCGAGCCCCCCGGCAACGAGGAGTAATTATCGTTCAGGCCGGCAGAGCCATTGACGGTTATGGTGTCGCCCACCAGGATGCTGTAGGCCGAGGTCGTGCCGGTGCCGTTGTCCACGATGCGGGCGTCGGGGGCGTAGATGGCGCCATTGAACACGGCGGAGTTGGTGCCGTTCAAGGTCAACGCCGAGCTGTCGCTGCGCGACTGGAACACCAGGACGCCGGCGTAGGGGCCGCTGGTGGGCGCGCTCAGGTTAGTCGCGCTGGTGCCGTTGAGGGTGAAGCTTCCGGAGTTGTTGTAGAACGTCACCCCGTCGCCGGTGAGGGTGGGCGTGCCGTTCATGATGATGCCGCTTTTCAGCACGTACGTGCCCGGCTCGAAGGTGACGTTGGGGTTGCCGTTGATGATCACCATGCTGCAATATACGCCCGGCAGCAGCGTGAACGAGCCGCTGCCGTTGATCACGGTGGGCGAGGCGCAGGAGCCGGAGGTCGAGGGCGGGGTCAGATACGCCAGCGGGTCGGGGACCGGAAGGATGCCGTCCACCGGCGTCGGGCTGACCGTCACCGTGCCGTTCACGAGCGTGCTGCCGACCACGCCAATGGACTTGGCGATCAACTCGCCGCTGCCGTTGACGAGCAGGGCCTGCGAGCTACTCGAGTCCACATACATCGTGCACTGCAGTTGAACGTTGAAGGTGCCATTGAGGGTAACCCCGCCCGGAGCCGAAGGGTCGAGCGCATAGGCGCAGCCGGGGCCGCTGCTGAGCGTGGCCACCGCGCGCGCGCTGACGTTCGTGGTCGAGCTGCCAAACAGCCGCATCAGGTACGTCTTTGCGGTCCGTGCGGCGATTACTTCCACATAACCCGCGTCGCCGGTGTGCGGGCCGCTCAGCGGCGGGTTGTTGACGGTGAGCGTGGCGCCGCCGGCGCCGCTCACAAAGGCGTTGAGCGCGGCGTCGCCGGAGGCGCCCGACTCGACATCGCCAAAGGGCAGCTCGGCGGCGCCGCCGAGCGCGGCGCCATCGGCGATGGTTTGCAGTTGCGTGCGCTGCATCCGTGCCACCCCCAGGTCCACCCCCAGGCCGGCCATACCCATCAGTACTAACAGGCACACGGTAAACGCCGCGATCGCCTGCCCGGACTGGCGCGGGCGGCGCAGCGAACGGCTCCCGGAGTTGGGCCAAGCGGGCACAGCCTGCTGGCTGCACGAGGGATGCCAGTCGCGCAAGTCATGCCATTGCAATAGGTGCGCGGCGCCGCCGCCCCGCGGGCAGGGCCGGAGGCGGGCCGGAAAGGCACTTTTTGTAAGATTTTGCCCGCCCGCTGTGTCTCGGCTGCTAGCGTAGGAGGGGTGTCCTCCCGCGCCCACTGGCACTCGCCCGGCTCGCCCGGCCTGACGGCGCTGACCGAGTTGCTGCTGTGGTCGAAAGCCGACGGCGCGGCGCCGCGCCTGTTCGCCAAAGCCGGCGGCGCGTGGCGGGCCATCACCGCCGGTGGAGTTTATGACCAGGCGCGCGCGCTCGCTGGGCAGCTTCAGGCGGCGCCGGGCGAACGGGTGGCAATTCTGGCGGAAAGCAGCCCGCAGTGGCTGATCGCCGATTTTGCCTGCCTGGCGCAGGGCGCAATTGACGTGCCCATTTATCCGACCCTGACCGCCGAGCAGGTGGCGTTTATCTTGAACGACAGCGGCGCCATCGGTATCTTCGTCTCGACTGTGGCCCAGGCGGAGAAGGTGGCCTCGGTGCGCGCGCAACTTCCGGCGCTGCGCTGGATCGAACGCTTCGACGACGCCCGCTGGCAGGCGCTCACCGCCGCCGCCAGTTCGGAAGCCGAAGGCTCCTTCGATGCCCGCCAGCGCGCCACGCCCTCCGCCCAGTGCGCGACGCTCATCTACACCTCCGGCACCACGGGCGTGCCCAAGGGCGTGCCGCTGACCCACGGCAATCTCTGCGCCAACCTCAATATCTCGACCCTGGCCTTTGACTTTCACGACCACGAGCGGCGGCTCTCGATTCTGCCGCTCTCGCACATCACCGAGCGCCACCTCGCCTACGCCGACATGCTCTACGGTTCGGCCACCTACTTTGCCGAGTCGCTCGATACGGTGGCCCGCGACCTGGGCGAGGTGCATCCCACAACGCTGGTCGCGGTGCCCCGGTTGTTTGAGAAAATCGCCGCCGGCGTGCGCGCCCAGGTCGCCGCCAAGCCGCGCTGGCAGCAGCGCCTGTTTGCCTGGGCGCAGCGCGTGGGCACTGCACTGGCGCCGTTCCAGCTTTCGGGCGCGGCTGCGCCCTTTCCCCTCCGCTGCCGGGCGGCCCTCGCCCGCCAACTTGCCTGGCGCAAGATCCACCACCGCCTGGGCGGCGCACTGACCAAGATCATCGCCGGCGGCGCCCCGCTCGGCCGCGAGCTGACCGAGTGGCTGCTCTCGCTCGGCCTGGTGGTGGACGAGGGCTACGGGCTGTCGGAAACCTCGCCCGTCATCGCCCTCAACGGTCCCGGCGCGCGCCGCCCGGGTTCGGTCGGCCGCCCGCTGTCCAACCTCGAGGTCCGTTTCGCCCCGGACGGCGAACTCGAAGTGCGCGGCCCCTCTGTCTTCACCGGCTACTACCAGCGCCCCGAGGACACTGCCGCCGTGCTCCGCGACGGCTGGTTCTCGACCGGCGACATCGGCCGCCAGGACCGCGACGGGTTCTTGTTTATCACCGACCGCAAAAAAGACCTCATTAAGACTTCCGGCGGCAAGTTCGTCGCGCCGCAGCCGATCGAGGCCCAGCTTAAAACCTCGGCGCTGATCGCTGAAGCCGTCATTGTCGGTGATGGGCGCAACTTCTGCTCCGTGCTGCTGGTGCCGAACTGGCCGGCGCTCGCCGCCAGCGGGCACTCCTGCGACGACTCCGCGGGAACGCGCCGCGCCGCCTGCAACGACGCCGCCATCCGCACCCTGTTTCAGGCCGAACTCGACCGCGTCAACGCCGCGCTGGCGCGCTTCGAGACGCTGAAGAAGTTTGTCCTGATCCCGGAGCCGTTCACCATCGCCTCGGGCGAACTCACGCCCACCATCAAGGTCCGCCGCCGCGCTGTCGAGGCCAACTACCGCGAGCAGATCGCATCCCTGTACGCGCCGTAGAGATGGTCCATGAAGGCCCTCCACCTGCTCATCGTTCTCTGCTGCCTGTTCGGGATCACGGCGGCGACGCTAGCCTACGGCGAGCATTACAACACCAGCCCGTCGCCGTGCCAGATCAACGCCGTGTGGGACTGCGGCATCGTCAACCACAGTCACTACGCGGTCGTGGGCGGCGTCCCGGTGGCCCTGATCGGGGTGCTGGGCTATGCGGTCTTGATCGCGGTGGTGGGGCGTTTGCCGTGGTTGGCTTTCGGCGGTGCGCTGGCCGGTTTTCTGTTCTCACTGCGCTACAGCTACCTGGAGTGGAAGGTGCTTCAGACCTGGTGCCTCTACTGCGCCCTTTCCCAGATCGCCATCGCCCTGGTGACGTTATTGACGCTGCTGGCGGCATTGCGGGCGCGCCACCCCGCCGGGCCTAGGGCGCCGGGCTGAGCGCGGGCTTGGGGCTGCGGCTGACGGCGATTTCGATGAAGGCCAGTGCCGCCCGGCCGAGGGCGCGGTCGCGGCGGAAGATCAGCCCCAGCTCGCGTTCCAGCTTTTTGCCGGCAATGGCGAGCAGCACCAGCGTGCCCGCCCGCGCCTCGGCGGCCGCCAGGGTGCGGGCGACGAAGGCGACGCCGAGGCCGGCGGCGGCGAAGCCCTTCAGCAATTCGGTGCTGTCGAGCTCCATGGAGATCACAAGCTGCTGGCCCTCGCCGCGCAGCAGGCCCTCGACCAGCTCGCGCGTCTGGCCGTTGCGCGGCAGCAGCAGCGCCTCGCGCGCCAGCTCCGCCACCGTCACCGAGGTCCGGCCGGCCAGCGGATGCTGCGGCGCCACCGCCACCACGATTTCGTCCCGATGCAGCGGCACCACCTTCAGCCGCGCATCGCCGACCGGCAGCGACAGCACGCCAAAATCGGCGCGGTGCTCGATCACGTCCTCGAGGATCTCATCGTGCTCGCCGCGCCGGATGTGCACGGCCACCGCTTCGTGCTGCCGCTTGAAGGCGGCAAACACCTCCGGCAGTACGTGCAGGCAACTGCCCTCGTTGGCGGCAATCACCAACTCGCCGCGCGGCGACTGTTCCAGATCGGCCACTGCCCGCAGGCCCTCCTGCCGCAGCGCCAGCAACTGCCGCGCGTACTCGGCCCAGACCTTGCCGGCCTCGGTGAGGCCCACCCGTCCGCCGCTGCGGTCGAGCAGGCGCTGGCCCACCGCTTCTTCCAGTTGGCGGATCTGCGAGCTGATCGCCGGCTGCGTCCGGTAGCAGGCCACCGCCGCCCGCGAGAACGACTTCAGTCGCGCTACCTCAAGGAATACATGAAGCTGGTCAAAGTCCATAGCCGCAATAAAAATTATTGATTGGCGTTCCTTCGAACCGGCTTGCTAGCCTGAGTGCCTAGTTTATTGCAGTTTGCCCTCACGCCCTATTTTTCCCAAGGAGACGCCGATGCCCACGCCCAAGGAAATTCTGGAATTCTGCAAATCCCACGAGGTCAAAATCATTGACGTCCGCTTCACCGACCTGCCCGGCCTCTGGCATCACATTTCGTTTCCGGTGGGGCAGCTCAGCGAGGCCTCCTTTGAGGAGGGCTTCGGCATGGACGGCTCCTCGATCCGCGGTTGGGCCGCGATCCACGAGAGCGACATGCTGCTCACCCCCGACCCCTCCTGGTACATGCTGGACCCGTTCTGCACCGAACCCACGCTGGTGCTGATCGGCACCATCTCCGACCCGCTCACCCACCAGCACTACGAGCGCGACCCCCGGTTCATCGCGCAGAAGGCCGAGGCCTACCTGGCCTCGACCGGCATGGCCGACGTGGCCAACTTCGGCGCCGAAGCCGAGTTCTTCATCTTCGACAACATCCGCTTCGACCAGCGCGAGCAGCACGGCTACTACTTCATTGACGCCGAGGAGGGGCGCTGGAACTCCGGCCGCGAGCACGACAACCTCGGCTACCGCCCGCGCCTCAAGGAGGGCTACTTCCCGGTCCCGCCCACCGATCATTACCAGGACCTGCGCACCGAGATGGTAATGCGGCTGCAGGAGTCCGGCCTCACCGTCGAGTGCCACCACCACGAGGTGGCCTCGGCCGGCCAGTCCGAAATTGATCTGCGCTTCGATTCGCTGCTCAAGAGCGCCGACCACATGATGCAGTACAAGTACATCGTGCGCAACGTCGCGCACGAGTACGGCAAGACGGTGACGTTCATGCCCAAACCCATCTTCGGCGACAACGGCAGCGGCATGCACGTCCACCAGTCGCTGTGGAAGGGCGGCAAGCCGCTGTTCGCCGGCGACGGCTACGCCGGGCTCTCCCAGATGGCGCTGCATTACATTGGCGGCCTGCTGCACCACGCACCGGCGCTGGCGGCCATCATGGCGCCGACCACCAACAGCTACAAGCGCCTGGTGCCGGGCTACGAAGCGCCGGTGAACCTGGCCTACTCGCGCCGCAACCGCAGCGCCGCCTGCCGCATCCCCATGTATTCGGCCTCGCCCAAGTCCAAGCGGATCGAGTTCCGCCCCCCCGACCCCAGCTGCAACCCCTATCTGACCTTCTCCGCGCTGCTGCTGGCCGGCCTGGACGGCATCGAAAATCGCATGGACCCGGGCGAGCCCATGGACCGCGACATCTACGACCTCTCGCCCGAGGAGTTGAAGAACGTCCCTTCGCTGCCAGCTTCGCTCGATGCCTCGCTCGACGCTCTCGAAGCCGACCACGAGTTCCTGCTGAAGGGCGACGTCTTCACCGAAGAGGTCCTTCACACCTGGATTGACTACAAGCGCAAGAACGAGGTGGATGCCGTCCGCCTGCGTCCGCACCCGTACGAGTTCCAGCTCTACTACGACATTTAGTCGTTGGTCGTTAAGCCGCATTTCTCACGCTGAACGCCGAGCGAAGCTGCGGTAGTGAGTGCGGCAAGGCGCGGGCCGGCGGCCCACGCGCCGGTCGCCGACCCGTCGGCCGGCCGCCGGGCCGGCTCCGACCATATGGCTTGCGATTACGCGCCGCCACCTGTGAGAAATCCCGGCCAGGCGTTAGCCCTTAGCCAACGCGGCCCGCGCGCCTGGTTCGGATTCCGGCGCAATGGCCAGCGCGACCTCGACGCTGTCGCGGACGCTTGGCGCCCTGATGCTGGGCGGAGGGCCGGTAATCGGCGAGTTCGTAGGGAGGCACGCCCGTCTACCCCCGGCGATCAGTCGCCCACGCTTCGCGGGAGTCGCGCCGTTTGCACCGCGGGTAAAATCGGCGTGGAGGGCCGCGGAATTCCAACGGGGTGAAAGCGCCAGTGGCGCTATCACCGCTCCCG
>JBOGKJ010000070.1:0-2574 GCA_050745565.1 Terriglobales bacterium
AATTCCACTCTACTCGGACGCGGGGAGGCCGTGGTGCCTCCTCCCGTGTGGATCGCGCTAGGGGGTCCCCGCGGGAAAACCCGCGGGGGCGCGAAGGCACCACGGCCGTCGTTATACGATCACGGGAGGTGGCGCCGGTCGGAAGGCTGCTCGTTTTGCCACACCTATGTTGATTCGGCCCTGGAGGGGGCCGCGCCGCTTCGTTTGCCGGGAATTTTCGCGGCCCTTCGCGCCGATTTTGCCCGCAGTGCAAACGGCGCGACTCCCGCGTTTTGGGTTACCCTTGTCCGCATGGATCGCCCGCAAACCGTCTTCGAGGCGGCCGGCGGTAACGACGGCCTTTGCCGCCTCGCCGAGGCATGGCATCGCCGCGTAACGGCCGACGCGGTCGTCGCGCACGCCTTCCAGGGCAACCTCCACCCCCAACATACCGAGCGCCTCGCCGCCTACTGGGCGGAAGCGCTCGGCGGCCCGGCGACCTATTCCAACTCGTACGGCGACGAAACCTCCGTCGTCAAAATTCACAGCGGGCACGGGAAGCACGACGACATGGATCGCCGCTCGATAGCCTGTTTCGACCAGGCATTGTCCGATGTCGGCGTAACCGACGGCGCTCTGCGTCAGACCCTGCACGACTACTTCGTCTGGGCGACCACCACCACCATGGCGCGCTACCACCGCTCCGCCGCCGATGTGCCGGACGGCCTCAGCATTCCCCAATGGTCTTGGGACGGGCTCTCCTCCCGCAAGCCTCTGTGACGCCGGTACCGCTTTCGCGCGCGCGCCGGGCTGGAGCTGACGGGGCGCCCCGTCCGGCGCGCCGAATAACGGGTGCGGGGACGGCAAAGCCGCGCTGGGGCTCGCGCCCAATATGACCCGCTGGCTGGCCGCCCTCATCCCCTTCCTCATTGCCCTCGCGGTCTTCGCCTGGCTCTGGCCCATGCTCCGCCGCGCCCCCTTCGGCGCCATGCAGCTTGTGGGCCTCGTAATCGTCGGCATCCTGATCGGCATCGCTTGGGCGGCGGCTCAGGCCCTGTGGCGTCGCCACCACCGCCCATGAATGTCGCCGCCCAGCCTGCGCGCGCCCGCATGCTGCAGGCTCTGCCGCTGGCCCTCACCCTCCTGCTGGCCATGGCGCCGTGGTTTACCACCGCCGCCATCGTCAGCCCCTTGCGCGCCGCCTGGCACATCTCCAGCGCCCAGGCCGCCTGGCTCACCATCGCCGCGCAGATCGGCTTTGTAGCCGGCGCGCTTGCCTCCGCCCTGTTCAACCTCGCCGACCTCGTCCACCCGCGCTGGCTCATCCTGATCGGCGGCCTCGCCGCCGCCGCCGCCAACGCCGCCCTCGCCGCCTGCCAAAGCTTCGACGCCGCCTGGCCCTGGCGCTTTGCCACCGGCGCCTGCCTCGCCCTGGTCTACCCGCCGGCCCTGAAGCTCATGGCCACCTGGTTCCGGGAACGCCGCGGCACCGCACTCGGCATCATGGTCGGCGCCCTCACCGTCGGCGCCGCCTTCCCCCACCTCGTCCGCTCCTGGAGCGGTGACTGGCAGCGCGTCGTGCTCGCCACCTCCATCATCACCGCCGCTGGCGGCGTCTGGGGCGCCCTCGCCGGCCGCGAGGGCCCGTTCCCCTTCGCCCCCGCCCGCTTCGCCCCCGGCGAACTCACCCGCGCCTTCGCCAACCGCGGCGTCCGCCTCGCCACCTTCGGCTACCTCGGCCACATGTGGGAGCTGATCGCCATGTGGAGTTGGATCGGCCCCCTGCTCGCCGCCCGCTTTGCCGCCGCCGGCATCGCCACCCGCTGGGCCGCTCTCGCCAGCTTCGTCATCATCGCCGCCGGCGGCGTCGGCTGCTGGTACGGCGGCCGCCTCAGCGACCGCGGCGGGCGCGAACGCGCCGCCGCCACCGCCATGGCCATCTCCGGTGCCTGCGCTTGCGCCGTCGGTTGGATTTCCTCTCCCGCCCCCTGGGCCCTCGCGCTCCTGCTCGCCCTTGGCCTGCTCTGGGGTTTCTGGGTCGTGGCCGACTCCGCGCAGTTCTCCACCCTCGTCACCGAACTGGCCGACCCCCGCTACGCCGGCACCGCCCTCACCGCCCAACTCGGCGCCGGTTTCACCCTCGCCGCCGTCACTGTCTGGCTCATCCCCTGGCTCTACGCCCACGCCGGCTGGGGCTGGGCCTTCACCGCCCTCGCCCCCGGCCCCGCCCTAGGCATCTGGGCCATGCTCCGCTTAAAAACTGCGGTTAATCATTGACGGGCGCGGGCACCTGCCCCCGCTCGGCTGAGGCGCTCGCAGCGCCGTGCCCGCACTCGAAGGGCGGCGCCGGCCCGGGCCCGGCGCGCCCATGGGGCGCGAGCAGCATCTCGCTACGGCAGAATCACGGTTGCTGTGGACACCCGAGCTGCCGCGTGGCGCGGGTCGGCGGCCGGTGCGCGGGTCGGCGACCCGCCCCATCTATAACGACGTTCCGAATGTCAAGGGTGGGGAGAGCAGAGGTCGGCGCAGGCGTGGGGGTGAGCCCATCGCCGAGCCTGACGTGTTGTGCCATCCGTCCCACGCTGTCCAATACCG
>JBOGKJ010000071.1:0-3106 GCA_050745565.1 Terriglobales bacterium
CTCGCGGCCGGCGACGAGATCAACCTCGAGGCGCGTTCCGTCCGCGTGCTCGGCCGTGTCCGCTGAGCCCTTGACGGGCGCGGGCCCGTGCCCCTGCCCGGCTGAGACGATTGACGGGCGCGGGCCCCTGCCCCTGCTCGCTGAGACGCTCGCAGCGCCGCGCCCGCACTCGAAGGGCGGCGCCGGTCGGAAGGCTGCTGGTTTTGCCATACCTACGTTGATTCGGCCCTGGAGGGGGGCCGGGGCCCTTCGCGCCAATTTTGCCCGCAGTGCAAACGGCGCGACTTCCTCGATTTGCAGCTTCCCGCCGGGCTCGGCCGTGTCCGCTGAGGGTAACGAGGCAACTTGGACGCGGCCTGAGCAGTGCGGGCGCGCGTTGCCGGCAAGCGAATTCCGGCCGCAGCCCGACCCCCGGGAGGGCGACCCGAGAAGGGCGGCCGCGCCGCTGCTGCTGCCTGCCCTATCCTGCACCTATCGCCTCCAGCTTCAGCCCGCTTTCGGCTGCGCCGCCGCCGCCGCCCAGTGCGACTACCTCGCCGCGCTCGGCGTCAGCCACGCCTTCTGCTCTCCCCTGCTCGCCGCCGCTCCCGGCAGCACCCATGGCTACGACGTCACCGACCCCGAACGCGTTAACCCCGAGCTCGGCGGCGAATCGGGCTTCGCCGACTTCGTTGCCGCGCTTCGCGCCCGCCATCTCGGCCTCGTCCTCGACATCGTCCCCAATCACATGTGCATCGCCACCCCGCAGAATCGCTGGTGGTGGAGCGTGCTCGAAAAAGGCGAACGCAGCGAGTTCGCCCGCATCTTCGATATCACTTGGCGCCCGCCCGCCGCCGCCGGCCCCCCGCGCCGCCTGGTGCTGCCCGTGCTCGCTCAACCCCTCGCCCAGGCCGTCGCCGCCGGCGACGTCCGGCTCGAACGCCGCGACGGCCGTTGGATCGTAGCTTGCGGCCAGCAACAGTTCCCGCTCGCCCCAACTACTACGCCCACCGACGATGCCGAGGCCGCCCAGCCCGCCGCCCTGCTCGCGCTCCTGGCCCGCCAGCCCTACCGCCTCTCCCACTGGAGCCTCGCCGACCGCAACCTCTCTTACCGCCGCTTTTTTGACATCTCCTCGCTCGCCGGCCTGCGCGTTGAAGACCCCGCCGTGCTCGCCGCCACCCACCGCCGCATCTTCGCCTGGCTCGCCGATACCACCCTCGCCGGCGTGCGCATCGATCATCTCGACGGCCTGCGCGAGCCCCGCCCCTACCTCGAACGCCTCCGCGCCCAAGCCCCCACCGCCTGGATCGTTGCCGAAAAAATCCTCGCCCGCGGCGAATCACTCCGCCCCGATTGGCCGCTTGACGGCACCACCGGCTACGACTTCCTCAACACCGTCCAGCGCCTCTTCCTCGCTCCCGCCGGCGCCGCCGCCCTCGACCGCACCTATGCCGCCTTCGCCGGCCCCCGCCCCGGCTTCCCCGACCTCGCCGCCCAGGAAAAGTCGCGCGTCCTCACCACCATGTTTGGCGGCGACCTCCGCCGCCTCACCGATATCCTGCTCGCCCTCCGCCCCCTCGATCCCGGCCTCGCTCCCTACCAGCGCGAAACCCTCAGCGCCGCCCTCCGCCTCTGGGCCGCCAGCCTTCCCGTCTACCGCACCTACATCGAATCTCACGGCCCCGCCTCACCCGCCGACCGCGCCGTGCTCGATGCCGCCTACGCCCGCGTCGCGGCCGCCGACCCCAACCACGCCCCCTCCCTCCACGCCACCCTCCACGCCCTCCTGGTAGGGCAGGTCGCCGACCCGCGCGCCGGCCGCCGGCCGCCTTCACCAACCGACGTGGAGACGCCCCAATCCGCGCTGCAGCGCGATTTCGCCCTCCGCTTTCAGCAGCTCACACCCGCCGTCTACGCCAAGGCCGTCGAGGACACCGCCTTCTACCGCTATCACCGCCTCGTCGCTCTCAATGAGGTCGGCGGCGACCCCGGCGCCTGGGACCTCTCCATCGAGCAATTCCACCACGCCTGCGCCCGCGCCGAGCGCCACTGGCCGCGCGCCATGCTCACCACCGCCACCCATGACACCAAGCGCGGCGAGGATGTCCGCGCGCGCCTCTGCGTCTTGTCGGAAATGCCCGACGTCTGGGCCGCCGCCGTCTCCCGCTGGCGCCGCCAACTGCTGCCCCACATCGGCCGCGACGGCCCCGACGACAACCTCCTCTACCTCTTCTTCCAGACGCTCGCCGGCGCTTGGCCGATTGCCGAGCCGCGCCTGCACAGCTTCATGCTCAAGGCCGCGCGCGAAGCCAAGGAGTTCACCTCCTGGCGCCACCCCCGCCACCGTTATGAACGGGCCCTCGAGCGCTTCATCAGCGCCGCCTGTCAGGATTCGGGCTTCCAGGCCGACTTCGCCGCCTTCCTGCCCCCGCTCATCGCGGCCGGACGCATCAACTCCCTCGCTCAAGCCCTGCTCAAATTCACCACCCCCGGCGTACCCAACATCTACAATGGCTGCGAGCTATGGAGTCTTACCCTCGTGGACCCCGACAACCGCCAGCCCGTGGACTTCGATCTCCGCCACCGCTTGCTCGCTGAACTGACCGCCGGCGCCATGACGCCCGAAGCCATTTGGGCCCGCCTCGATGAAGGCTTGCCCAAGCTCTGGCTTACCCTCTGCGCGCTCCAACTCCGCCGCCAGCGCCCCGATGCCTTCGCCGGCGCCTATACGCCGCTCCTGGCCAGCGGCGAGGAAGCCGATCACCTGCTCGCCTTCATTCGCGGCGACGACGTCATCACCGTTGTTCCCCGCCTGCGCTTCGGCCGCTCCCGTTGGACCCCCACCCACCTCGCTCTGCCCCCCGGCCGCTGGCACAATTGCCTCACCGGCGACACGGTTAGCGGCAATGTAGCCGCCGGCGCACTCCTTGCCCGCTTCCCCGTCGCCCTGCTCGCGCGCATTGACGGCCGCGGGCCCCTGCCCCTGCTCGGCTGGGACGCTCGCCGCGCCGCGCCCGCACTCGCAGGGCGGCGCCGGCCCGGGCCCGGTGAGGCCAAGGGGGCGCGAGCGGCCTTTCGCTGGAGGGCGGGCGGCGCCGCTTCGTTTGCCGGGAGGGGTGAAAGC
>JBOGKJ010000072.1:0-3716 GCA_050745565.1 Terriglobales bacterium
GCTTTCACCCCGTTTGGAATTCCGCGGCCCTTCGCGCCGATTTTGCCCGCAGTGCAAACGGCGCGACTCCCGCGCATTGCGCGGCAGCGCGCCCTGCGCAGCCTGCCGTCCATCGCGGCCGCGGCCAACCTTGCTGCTGCAGGCGGGCCTGGTGCTGATGCTGGGGCTGGGGCTGGGGGCCCAGGCGCCGGCCGCGGCGCCGGCCCGCTACCGCGTCCGGCTCGCCACCAGCAAGGGCGTGATCGTGATTGCCGTCAACCGCGCTTGGGCGCCGCACGCCGCCGACCGCTTCTACACCCTGGTGCGCAGCGGTTATTACGACCAGGCGCGATTCTTCCGCGTCATTGCCGGCCGTTGGGCGCAGTTCGGAATTGCCGCCGATCCCGTGGTTTCGGCCCGCTGGCGCTCCCGCACCATCCCCGACGATCCTCCCCGCCAACCCAACCTGCGCGGCACGGTCGCGTTTGCCTTCAAGGACCCCGGCGGCCGCACCACCCAAGTCTTCATCAATTTGCGGAATAACTCCCCCGCACTGGACCGTCAGGGTTTCGCCCCCTTCGGCCGTGTTGTGCAGGGCATGGCCGCCGCCGACCGCCTCTATGCCGCCTACGGCGAGCGCGCCGGCGGCGGCATCCGCGCCGGTCATCAGCAGCCGCTATTTGCCCAAGGCAACGCCTACCTGCTCGCCCGCTTCCCGCGCCTCGACTTCATCCGCCACGCCACGATCGCCCCCGGGGGCGGCGGCGGCGCGCCGGGGCCAGCGTAATTTACCAGCGGCGTTTGCGGTTGCCGGCGCCGTTCTCCGCGTTCCGCGCCGCCAACGGCGTGCGCGGCTCCATGGGCGCCGTCACCGGGCAGTCCGCCGTCAGCGCCGCGGCCGAAGTGACGCCCTCATAACGCTGCCGCGCCTGCATCAGCTTGGCCACTTCCTCCTGTCCCAGCAGGTTCTGGCGGCCGAGCACGTGGGTGACGATGGCGATGCGCGCGAAGTGCTCGACCGTCTCCATCTTGAAGTACGCCTTCATCACGTCCTCGCCGTAGCAGACCACGCCGTGATTGGCCATGAGAATCGCATCGTAGTGCGGGACCAGCGGCCGCAGCGTGGCGGATAGCTCCGGCGTGCCCGTCGTGCCGTAGGCCGCCAGCGGGATGCAGCCCAGCGCCAGCACCACCTCGGCCAGCAGGGCCTGGTTGAGCGGAATGCCGGCGGCGGCAAAGCCAGTGGCCGCGGGCGGATGCGCGTGCACCACGCCGTTGACCTCCGGCCTCAGCTCGTAAATGAGCAGGTGCATGGCGAGCTCGCTCGAGGCGTTGCGGCGCCCCTCAAGCTTGTGGCCCTGCATATCGGTCACCACCAGGTCGTCGGCCTCCATCAGCCCCTTGCTCATCGAGGTGGGGGTGGTGAGCACGCGCCCGCCCTCGAGCCGCACCGAAATGTTGCCGTCGCTCGCCGCCACCAGGCTTTTCTGGTGCAGGAACTGGCCGATGCGCAGGATGTCGCGTGTTGCCGCTGCCCGGTCCGCTTGCGCCGCCATGCGCAACCATTATGGCAGACGCTATTCTGGGGGGTGCTGCTCGATGAGTTCGACTACGACCTGCCGCCGGAGCGTATCGCCCAACATCCGCTCGCCGCGCGCGACGCCTCGCGGATGCTGTGGCTCGACCGCGCGACCGGCGGGCTCCAAGACTGCCGCTTTCTCGATCTGCCCGGCCTGCTGCGGCCCGGCGACCTGCTGGTAGCGAACGATTCGCGGGTGCTGCCAGTTCGGCTGCTGGGCCAGCTGGCCGCCGCCGGCGAGGCAACCGTGGCGGCCGAGCTGCTGCTGCTCGCCCCAGGCGCCGCGGGCGAATGGACGGCGCTGGCGCGGCCCGCCCGCCGCCTCCCGCCCGGCACGCGTGTCGAACTGGAGCCCGGCGGCGCCGCCACCATCCTCGAACGCGGCGAGCGGGGCGCCTGCCGGGTGCGGCTCGAGGTGCCCGGCGACGCCGAAGCCTGGCTCGAGCGCCACGGCCACATCCCGCTGCCGCCCTACATTCGCCGTCCCGACAGCCTTGGCGACCGCGAGCGCTATCAGACGGTTTACGCCCGCGCACCCGGCGCCGGGGCTGGGTTTTCCGCCGCCGCCCCCACCGCCGGCCTGCACTTCACCACGCGCGTGCTGGAGCAGCTTGGCGCCCGCGGCGTGGGCTGGACCACGGTTGCGCTCGACGTCGGCCTGGGTACGTTCCAACCGGTTTCGAGCCCCGAAATCGAGCGCCACCCGATGCACGCCGAACGCTATGCCATCGGCCCGGAAGCTGCCGCGGCGCTCAACCATGCGCGCGCCGAGGGCCGCCGCATCGTCGCGGTCGGCACCACCGCTGCGCGCGTGCTCGAAACCGCCGCCCCGGACGACCCCCGGCTCCCCTTCGCCGCCTCAAGCGGCCTCACCCGCCTCTATCTCTACCCCGGCGGGCGCGGCTTCCGCGCCCTGGGCGCCATCCTCACCAACTTCCACGCCCCGCGCACCACGCTGCTCATGATGATCGCCGCCTTCGCTGGCCTCGAGCCCGTGCGGCGCGCTTACCAGCACGCCCTCGACCACGGCTACCGCTTCCTCAGCTATGGCGATTGCATGCTCATCACCTGAGTTGCCAGGGCGCGCACGTTAGACTGAACAGATGCCCAGCGCTCCGGAACCCATTGGCCGCCATCACCCGCTGCTCACCGCCTTCCGCCGCGCCTTCCGCGAAGGCCCGGCGGCCGGAGGCTTGCTGGCGGTGGAGGGCGCCACGCTCATCGGCGAGGCGCTGCGCAGTGGCTACGCGCTCGACGCCGTTCTGTTCAGCAACGCCGGTTGGACGCAGTGGGGTGCGAAGCTGCAGCCCCAGCTCTCGCGTCACGTGCGCTCAACCTTGGCCGGCGACACCGCGTTCGCAGCCGCCATGGATTCCGACCATCCGCCCGGCGTGGCCGCGCTGGTGCGCTTCACGCCGGCGACGCTCGAAGCCGCGTTTCAGCCCCGTCCGGCCGCACCGCCGCTGTTGGCGGTCGCCTGCGGCCTGCAGGACCCTGGCAACCTCGGCACGCTCATTCGCGCCGCCGACGCCTTCGGCGCCGCCGGTGTGGTCACGCTGGAAGACACCGTTAGCCCCTTCAATCCCAAATCCGTGCGCGCCAGCGCCGGCTCCATTTTTCACCTGCCCGTCGCCGCCCGCGTCCCCGCCGCCGAGCTGATCGCCGCCTGCCGCGCCCACGGGCTCGCCCTCGTCGCCGCCGAAGCCCGCGCCGACGCCGCCGCGCCCGCCGCCGACACGCTGGCCGGACCCGTCTGCCTGCTGCTGGGGCAGGAAGCCGGCGGCCTCGATCGCGCCCTCCGCCGCGCCTCCGATGCCATCGTCGCCATCCCCATGCGCCCCGGCGTCGACTCCCTCAACGCCGCCATCGCTGGCGCCATCCTGCTCTACGAAGCCGCCCGCCAGCGCGCCGCTTGCTAGCCCGCAATGCTCACACGCTTACGCTCCCATCGAGGCAACTTGGACGGGTGAAGGCGCCGGTGGCGCGTTCACCGAGCAGAGCGGGCGCGCGTTGCCGCGCAGCGAATCCCCTCAGGCGCTTGCGCCTTGGGGTGGGAGCATCGGGAGGGCGTCCTGAGACGGGCGGCTGTGCTGCAGGCCGTCCGCACTCGCCTGGGCGGCCCGGGCGCAACCTACGGTGCCTGCGCTCCTCCCACATC
>JBOGKJ010000073.1:0-3294 GCA_050745565.1 Terriglobales bacterium
CGCCCGCGCTGCATCGCTGGAGAGGGCCCCGGGGCGTCTTCGCCGCGCGCCCCGCTCACGCGAACGCGCCGCCGGTGTTTTCACCCGTCCAAGTTGCCTCGTCATGCGGCCGAGGTCCACGCCGGGCCGGATGCCAGAACGGTGTGCCTTTAGTCGAAGTGGCGGGCGGCAACGCCCGCCGGACTGACCAATTCCCGCCGGATGACATGGTTGATCGTCGCCTTCGGTCTCCGGCCGGTGCGGTGCATCGCGCGCTGCAGGGGCGGCGCTACTTCCGGCTCGAGCGCAAGCGCACACGTGTGGGCATCGTGATGCAAACCACGGCGGCCGTCCCGATGTTGCGACGGGCCCGGGCGCATGCTCGCGGCGGGGGCGCCGGCCGACCTGGATTTAGTCTCACGATCCGGGAGCCATGGCGGCATCGCCCAGGATCTGCTGGCTGCGGCTGAGCGCCGATCGGTAGCCGCCCAGGAGGTCGTGATCGCTGAGCTTCAACTCGCCGGCGAGTTCATTCACGCGGTTCCAGTGGGCGCAGTCGTAGGCCTCCACCAGCCGCAGCGCCGCGCCCATCCGGCTCTCGCCGCTGAGCAAAGCGGCGGCGATTTCGGGGTCGAGCGGAAGCTGCAGCACGATTTCCGCGCGCGGCCGGTCCAGAATGCTGTCAAGCGTGCTCAGCAGACCCACCAGAAACAGCTTGTCACGTTGCGGGCTCAAGCTGCCGCAGCCGGCCAGGCCCTCGCAAAACATGGCTCGCCGCACCGCCGTCAGCGCCACTTCGGGCGACTCGTTGCCGGCCATGGTGGAGACCGACATGATGCACACCCAGCGCTGCACTTCGCGCTCGCCCAGCAGCGTGATCGCGTGCCGGATCGAGTGAATGTCGCTGCGGAACCCAAACGTCGGCGAGTTCAGGTAGCGCAGCAGCTTGTAAGCGAACGCCGGCTCCTGCTCGATCGCCAACACTACTTCGTTTATATCGAACTCCGCCTGGTGCAACGCCTGCAGCAGCCGCAACTGGCTCCAGCCGCCGGCCGGGGCGTCGCGCCGCTGGACCACCTCGGGCCGCGCGAAGAAGTAGCCCTGGAAGAAGTCGAACCCCAGCGTTGCCAGCTCGCGGAACTCGGCCTTGGTCTCGACCTTCTCCGCCACCGCCTTGATCCGGAGCGCCTTGATGACCTTCAGCAACTGGCGCTGCCGGTGCCGATTGCTCAAGCTCAGGTCCACCTTGGCGATGTCCACGTTGCCGGCGAAGGCCTCGAGCCGCTGCGGATCGGTGACGTCGTCGAGGGCCACGGTGTAGCCGGTGCGCCGCAGCTCCCGCAGCGCCGCCAGCACCTCGGCGTCCGGCTCCACCGACTCGAGCACCTCGATCACCACCTGCTCGTGAGGCAGGTAGCGGGCGTGCCCGGCAAGCAGGTCCGCCCGGGTCACGTTGACGAAGGCACGGCGGTTGTCCACCAGCGCCGCCAGCTCATGCAGCATCAGGCTGTCGCCGATGAGTTCCAGGGTGGCTTCGGCTTTGGGACGTTCGCAGGCATTCACCGCGACGTCGGGCCGGAACAGCAGCTCATATCCAAATACCTGTTGACTTTGATCGAAGATGGGCTGGCGCGCCACCAGCTTGACAGCAGGGGTATCCAATGAGCCCTTCCTCTCTACCTAATCTAAGGTTATCGGCGTTTTGCCCCCGGCCTTGAGCCGCCGCCAATGGCAGGGACCGAATTGAGGCCGGGCCGGCAAGACTCAAGGCGCCGGGGCGCACGAAGCGGGCGGGCCGCTGGTATCCTCGGGGCCAGTAGGAACAATGGGTTGGAGCGGGGGCCTGTAGCCCCGAAATATAGAGCGGCGGTTTTCTGAATGCGGCGCGGCCGCCCTTCTCAGGACGCCCCCCCGCTGCTCTCACCCCAAGGCGCCAGCGCCTCGGGGGCCCCGGGGGGCGGGCCGCGGCCGGAATTCGCTTGGCGGCAACGCGCGCCCGCTCTGTTCGGGGCGCGTCCAAGTTGCCTCGTTCCGCATCCTCACTGCCGTAGCTGCACCGTTCAGGCCCTTTCGGCCGCGTTGGCAACCGCTTGTTGGGATCAAGTTGTGATCAATGCGCGGAGGCCGCGACTTTTGCACCGCGGGTGCCTCGTCAGCCGCGTACTGGGTTGGGGCACATGGGGCCCCGACCCGGCGTACCAGCGCGAATCGGGTGCGGGGAAGGCGAAGCCGCGCCGGGGCCCGCGCCAGGCGGGGTGTACTCAGGCACCCGAATGGGGGAATTGACCAGGGTGGCGGGTTCGCGTTTAGTAAGGGGACGCATGTTGTTCCGGACGCTGGGCGCCTCGGTGGTGGGCATCGAGTCGCGGTTGGTGGAAGTCGAGGTGGACTCGTCGCCGTGCTCGAACGGGGACGCTAGTTTCCAAACGGTGGGGCTGCCGGACGCGGCGGTGCGCGAGAGCCGGGAGCGGCTGCGCTCGGCGATGCGCAACTGCGGCTACGACCTGCCGGTGGCGCGGGTGGTGATCAACCTGGCGCCGGCGGACGTGCGCAAGGCGGGCTCGGGCTATGACCTGCCGATGGCGCTGGCGCTGCTTGGTTGCTGGGGCGCGATCGCGCTACCGCCGCGGGCGGCGGCGGCCAGCGGAGAAACCGGCGGCAACGGCAATGGCCACCGCAACGGAATCGAGGATTATCTGCTGGTGGGCGAGCTGGCGCTCGATGGCACGCTGCGGCCGATCCGCGGCACGCTGCCGATCGCAATGATGGCGCGCGAGCGCGGCATCCCGCAATTGGTGGTGCCGGCGGCGAACGCGGCGGAGGCGGCGGTGGTGCGCGGCATCAAGGTCTACGGGGCGAGGGATTTACCGGAAGTGATGGCGTGGGTGAACCGCCGGGCCACGCCCGAGCCGGTCGAGGTGGACACCGAGCACTTGCTGGAGGAGGGACGCGCGGGCGGCGAGGATTTTGCCGAGGTGAAGGGGCAGCCGGTGGCCAAGCGCGCGCTCGAGGTGGCGTGCGCGGGCGGACACAACATCCTGATGATCGGGCCGCCGGGATCGGGCAAGACGATGCTGGCGCGGCGGATTCCGTCGATCTTGCCGCCGCTGACATTCGAGGAGGCGCTCGAGGCGACCAAGATCCACAGCGTCTGCGGCACGCTGGCGCGCGATGAGGATGGAGGACGCACCAGCTTGCTGGCGCGCCGCCCCTTCCGCGCCCCCCACCACACCATCTCCGATGCTGGCCTGATCGGCGGGGGGCCGGGTCCGCGCCCGGGCGAGGTCAGCCTGGCGCACTGCGGCGTGCTCTTTC
>JBOGKJ010000074.1:0-3942 GCA_050745565.1 Terriglobales bacterium
GATTACGGCCAGCGCCAACGGCATTGCGCGCTACTGGGCGGCGCTCGACGAGCCCATCACTGATGAGGCGCTGTTTGACATTCTGCCCGGGCGCGTGAACTGGCAGCGCCGTCCCACCGACGACGAGTCCGCCGCCCACGTGGCGGCCGGCGCGAACGATCATACGGTCACGGTGTTCCCCGGCCGCGCCGCCGCCCGCTGCTGAGCCCGCCGCCGGGTGCGGGTGCGGCGTCTGGCCGGCGGGCGGGAGGTATGGCGCTCGCGCACGGGATGCTGCCTTGAAGCCGCTGGCCCGGCAATTCTGTTAATCTCCGTGGATGACCGCGCCGCCCGGCCAACTGTGGGTCGGCATTACTGACTCGGAGTGGTTTGATCAACTCCGGGCGACGGCCTCCCGCGGTCCGGTGGACGAGGTGAACTTCTGGCGGCCCTCAGGCCTGAATTTTCGGGCACTGGCCGAGGGCGGCCTCTTCCTTTTCAAGCTGCACGCACCCCGGAACGTCATTGCCGGTGGCGGGTTCTTCACCCGCGCCGTGCCGCTCCCGGTGCATTTGGCGTGGCAGGCCTTTGGGGCGCTCAACGGGGTGACCAGCGAGGCGGAGTTGCGCGGGAGGATCCGGCGCTATCGCGGCGAGGAGCGCGAGCAGCCAATCACCTGCATCGTTCTGCCGGGCGCGGGCCCCTGCCCGGCCACGCCGCGCCCGCACTCGAAGGGCTGTGGAGCGCCGGCCCGGGGCCCGGCGAGCCCAAGCCGGCGCGAGCCTCGCCGGGCCGCGCCGCTTCGTTTGCCGGGAGCGGGCCGTCCGTCGGAATTCCACGGCCCTTCGCGCCGACTTTGCCCGCAGTGCAAACGGCGCGACTCCCGCGATACGCCCTCGACGGTCGGCCGCTGGCGCTACCTGCCGATCCCCGGGCCGCACCCGACCCCGCCGCCCTCGCCCACCACATCGAGCACGTCTTTCGAGGCTGAATATGGCGACTATTGACGTCTGGTCCGAAGCGCGGGCGTGGGCCGAGGCCGCCGATGCCGCAGATCCGCTGGCGCACCTGCGCAACCGGTTTCAGATCCCGCGCGGCGCCGGCGGCGAGGCGGTGTACGGCTGCAGCCATTCGCTGGGGCTCGCGCCGCGAGCGGCGGCCGAATACGTGCGCGCCGTGCTGGACACCTGGGGCGAGGCCGCGGTCGAGGGGCACTTCAGCGGCTCGCTCCCGTGGGCCGAGTACGCCGTGCCGCTCGAGCGCGCCGTGGCGCGGCTGTGCGGCGCCCAACCGCACGAAGTCGCGGTGATGAACTCGCTCACCGTGAACCTGCACCTCATGCTGGCGACGTTCTACCGCCCCACGCGCGAGCGCCACCAGATCCTGATCGAGCGGCCGGCGTTTCCCTCCGACCGCTACGCCGTGGTGTCCCACCTCGGTTGGCACGGTTACGACCCGGGCGAGGCCCTGATCCAGGTCGGGCCGCGGCCGGGCGAGGCGGCGCTGCGCCCGGAGGATCTGCTGGAGGCGATCGGACGCGCCGGCGAGCGCCTGGCGCTGGTGCTGCTCGGCGGGGTGAACTACTACACCGGGCAGGTGTTCGATCTCGCCGCCTGCGCCCGCGCTGCGCACGCCGTGGGCGCGATGGCGGGCTTTGACCTCGCGCATGCGATCGGCAACGTCCCGGTGGCGCTGAACGCCGGCGGCGCGGGCGAGGCCGCAAACGGGGCCGACTTTGCCGTCTGGTGCGGCTACAAATACCTGTGCGGCGGGCCCGGCGCGCCCGGCGGCTGCTTCGTCGCCGCCCGCCACGGCGCGGCCGCCGAGCCGCTCGCGCGCCTCGCCGGCTGGTGGGGCAACCGCGCCGACACGCGCTTTGAGATGCGGGAGGCGTTTGAGCCCGCCGCCGGCGCCGCCGGCTGGCAGGTGAGCAGCCCCTCGCTGCTCTCGCTCGCGGGCCTGCGCGCCGGCCTCGATGCCTACGATGCGGCGCCCGCCGCCGCCAGGCTGCGCAAGTCGCAGGCAATGGTCGCAGGTTTCGGCCGCTGGGCGGACGCGCTCGTGCCCGGACTGCGCTCAATCACGCCCGCTAGCTCAAATGGAGCCGCACCCAATGCCCGCGGCGCGCAATGGTCGCTCGACCTGGGCGCCGCCGCCATGCGCACCCAGCAGCAGCTCCGCGTCAGCGGCATCTACAGCGACGTCCGCGGCCCGATTCTGCGGCTGTCGTTCCACCCGCTCTACAACCGCTACGCCGACGTCATCGCTACCCTCGACGCGTTCCACCGCTGCCAGGGCTGATTCAGCGCCGCGCGCGACGCCAGTCGCGAGACAAAAAGCTGGATTAGTCAATCATCGAATTCGAGCGCATGCCTGCGGCAGCCGCGCGGCAATTCGCATCCATGTGAGCTTCCCTGGGTCTGTAATCCTGCTCGGGCAGCGGGGGGCCACGGCGTTCACGCGGTTGGACCAGCATTCCACGCGCCGTCGGATTTAACTCGGACCGATTCAGCGCCGCGTGCGCTTCCGCCGGCTGCCGCCGCGCCCCGTGGCTGCGGCGGCCGATTTCACCATCAGCCGCAATGCGTCGTTGACCGCCTCGGCATCAGGAAACACCTCGAGCAGTTCAGGCTCGATAAGCATCAGGTTGGTACCGGCCACCGCCTGGCGGTAATACTTGCCTCGAACACCGCCCCGCAGTTGCGAGAGATCATACTCGACTCGCAAATCGTCGCGTTTGGATTTAGCTGGTGCCTTCCTCATATTGACTTCGCTCTCTCTTCGTCGCTCTGCGCGCGCTGATGATCCGGACCCGCCGCCCTCGGAGGCAGTGCGCCACAACGATAACCAGGCCTCGCGAGGTGTGGCCAATGGTAATTTACCTGGCTTCCTCCGCGTGATCAGGATCGAAAAAAGTCACCGCAAGCGGATCGAGAAACACCGTCGCCGCTTCCTCAAACCGCAAGCCATGCTTCTCGACGTTGGCCCTCGCCTTGGCGGTGTGCCACTCGAAAAGCACAGCCTCAGTCTAACCCCTGGGTCTGGTGCGCCTGGAGGGAATCGAACCCCCGACAAACGGTTTAGGAAACCGCTGCTCTATCCTTCTGAGCTACAGGCGCAAACCTGTGTGTTCAATGACTTACAGCCGAAGCAGTCCCGACAGCTTTGGCCTTGGTGTCCATCTGGTGTCCATAGCGCGATGCCGGTCGCTTTGCCAGGAGGGCTACCGCCTGGCGCAGATTGGCTTCGCTTGGGTGGGCGTACCGCATGGTCATGCCAATGTCCGAATGGCCGAGAAGCTCCTTCACTGAGACCAAGTCTACGCCATCGGCCACGAGCCGGGTCGCAAAGGTATGCCGCAAGTCATGGAAGCGGAGGGACTTGATCTCCGCACGGCGGAGCGTTGCGCGGAACGCGGTCTTCACCGACCCAAACGGTCGTCCGGTGCGCGGATCGCCAAACACGAAAAGCGCGGTGGCCACCTTTGCCTGAGTAGGTCTCCGCTGCTTGAGCGTCTCCACGACCACCGCATTCATGGGAACCTTCCGGCTCCGCCCGTTCTTGGCGTTGATTATGGTGATGAGCGACCGCTCGAAATCGACGCAGCTCCAGGGGAGCTTGAGGATCTCGCCCAGTCGCATGCCGGAATGCAGCGCGACGACGAGCATGTCCCGGAGGGGATCGTGGGCCGCTGCGAGGAGCCGCGTCTCCTCTGCCGACGTCACAATCCGCTCGACGATGTTCTCTTCCCGAAGCAGCCTAACCGGGCGGAGGTGGTTATCGCGCAGGTAGCCCCACTGCACGGCCATGTTCAGCATGTGCTTGAGGCAGGCGACCTCGCGGTTCACCGTCGCCGGGGCCTTGCCGGCCTCAAGGCGGGCCTGCTTGTACTTCTCGACCGCGAACGGCGTTATAGCAGCGATGGAGCCCTTGAAGGCACCTTTCAGATGTTTGATGAGGCCC
>JBOGKJ010000075.1:0-17727 GCA_050745565.1 Terriglobales bacterium
TGGCGCGGCCGCCCTTGGCTGGACGCCCTCCCGTGCGCGGGAGTCGCGGCGTTGGCCCCGCGGGCAAAATCGGCGTGAAGGGCCGCGGAATTCCAACGGGGTGAAAGCGCCACTGGCGCTTTCACCACGTTGGAATTCCGCGGCCCTTCACGCCGATTTTGCCCGCGGTGCAAACGGCGCGACTCCCGCGAACGGGAGGGCGTCCAGAAAAGGGCGGCCGCGCCACTATCCAACAACCGCCTTCGTCAGCCGCGATTGATGGCGGCGGCGACGAAGCCGGCGCCAAAGCCATTGTCAATATTGACCACGGTGACGTTGGGCGCGCAGGCATTCAGCATGGTGAGCAGCGCCGCGACGCCGCCGAAGCTCGCGCCGTAGCCGACGCTGGTGGGCACGGCAATCACCGGTGCGCCCACCAGCCCGGCCACCACGCTCGGGAGCGCGCCATCCATGCCCGCCGCCACGATCACTACCTGGGCGCGCTGCAGCCGGTCAAGGTCCGCCAGCAGGCGGTGCAGCCCCGCCACCCCGCAATCATGGAGCCGCTCCACGGGTCCACCCAGCAGGCTGGCGGTCAGCGCCGCCTCCTCGGCCACGGCAAGATCGCTGGTCCCGGCGGCAACCACCAGGATGGTGCCGCGGCCGACCGGCGGCGCCTCGCGCTCGAGCACGATCAGGCTGGCGATCTCGTGGTACGCCGCTCCCGGCAGCGCCGCCTGCACGGCTTCAGCCATCGCCCGGTCGGCGCGGGTGATGAGCAAGTTCGGACTGTGGCGCGCCAGCGCCACCGCGATCGCCACCACCTGCTGTGGCGTCTTGCCGCGCCCCAGAATAACTTCCGCCGCCCCCTGCCGCAGTTGGCGGTGGTGGTCCACGCGCGCAAAGCCCAGGTCCTCGAAGGGCAGGCCGCGGAGCTGCTCCAGCGCCGCCTCGGGCTCGACGGTGCCGGTGGCAACCTGGCGCAGCAGCTCTCCGAGTGAGTTTTCGGTCCAGGATGCCATCTGAACATTGTAGCGGCGCCGCCGTTTTCAGAACGCCCTCCCGCCGCCCGCCCAGCGCGCGAGCGCGCCGGGGCGTTATCAGAGCAGGCGCTGATCGAACTGCGGCCGAGCTTCGCTTCGCGGCAACGCGCGCCTGCTCCGCACAGAGCGTCTCCAAGTTGCCTCGTTAAGCCCCGCGCGTGCAGCCGACCCCCATCGGCCGCATGCGCGGGCGGGAGCGCAGACTGCCGCCTTCGCAGCAGCAAGCGGGATGGCCGGCGAAGCCGGCCAGGGGCCCGCGCGTCGAAACGCCGCGCTCGCGCCGGGCACCGCCCGGCGCGTGAAGCAGATGCCCATCCGCCGCATGCGGGGGCGGGAGCGCAGGCTCCCGCCCCCGCAGTAGTAAGCGGGATGGGCGGCGAGGCCGGCCAGGGGCCCGCGCCATGCAATGCTACTCTAGAGGCGCGTGGAAACGCCTGTCACACTCACGCTGGCGCTCACAGGCGCGAGTGGCGCCCTGCTCACCCGCGTATTGCTCAACCGCCTGGAGCGCGACACCCGCGTCGGGCATGTGGACCTGGTGGCTTCCCCGCACGGGTTGCGGGTGGCGCGCGGCGAGCTTTCGCTCGAGGTCGGCCGGCTGGACGAGTTGGGCGAGCGCATCCTGCAGCGCCCGTCCTCCAAAATCCAGGTGCATGACGATCACGACATCGGCGCTAACATCGCCAGCGGCACCTACCGCAGCGCCGGCATGATCGTCGCCCCCTGCAGCCTTGGCACCTGCGCCGCCATCGCCCACGGGCTCGCCGACAGTCTGATCGAGCGCGCCGCCGACGTCTGCCTCAAGGAACGGCGCACGCTGCTGCTGGCCCCGCGCGAGACGCCGCTCAACCTCATCCACCTGCGCAACCTGCTGGCGGCGGCCGAGGCCGGCGCCACAATCTTTCCGCTCATGCCCGCCTTCTACGACGGCGCCCAGACCACCACCGCCATGCTGGAGCATTTTTCCGCCCGCTTGCTGGATCATGTCGGGCTGCCGCAGCCGGACGCCTTCCAGTGGACCGGCGCCCATTAGCATGGAAAGCGATGCGGCCCAACCTACCGTGACTGTCTTCCTCATGATCCTCATCGCCGTCGCCATGGAGGTGGTCGGCCAACTGCTCTACAAGTCCGGCATCAACCGTATGCAGGGCTTTCAGGGCTCGCCCTTCGACGTGCTGCCGGTGCTGGAGTTTGCCTTTAACGCGCTCCGCAACTGGCGCGTGCTGGCCGGCGTGGCCGTCTATGCCGTGCAGGCCGGGGTCTGGTGGGCGGTGCTGTCGAGGGTGGAATTGAGCTACGCCTTCCCGCTCACCAGCATGAGCTACGTGCTGGTGCTGGTGGCGGCGCGCGCGTTTCTGCACGAACGCATCTCGCTTGAGAGCTGGCTGGGGGCGATCTCGATCGTCTTCGGCGTCTACCTGATCACCCGCTCCGCCCCGCTGGTCCGTTGAGGGCGCGCCGGCAACACGGCGGCGGCCCCCCAGCGTATGCTAAAGGCATGAACTTCCCGGGCCGGAGTGCGCGCTCCCGGACCCTGCCGCTGGCGCTCGCCGCCCTGCTCACGGGCATGGCGCTGGCCGCTGGCGCGCAGCAAACCGCCCGCCCGCAGATGCCGATCATCCGCGCCTCCACCACGCTCGTGGATGTGCCCGTGCTGGTGCTCAACAAGTCTGGCCAGCCCATGGAGCAGCTCAGCCAGCCCAATTTCAAGGTGCTGGACAACGGCCAGAGCCAGGAGATCACCGGCTTCGACAGCCAACCCCGCCCCCTCTCGCTCGCCATCGTCGTGGATACCAGCGACTGGGACGCCATTGGCCAGGCCAAGCGCAGCGCCCATCTGCTGACGGACATGGTGGTCGGCGCGCAGGGCGTGGCCAGCGTGTTCATCCCCGGGCCGGAACCGAAACAACTGCTGCCCTTCACCAGCGATACCGCGAAAATCGCCGACGTGCTCATGCATCTCACCAAGTCGCCCACCGCGCCCCGGGGCGAGGGCTCAGTGACCGAGCCGCTTAACCTGGCCGTGATGGCGCTGCGGCACCAGCCTCCGGGACGGACCCGGGCGGCGCTGGTCATCTCCAACGCCAGCACCCGCGGCGGCGAGCAGGCGCAGGCGCTGCTGGAAAGCGACATGAGCCAGGCCATTCCCATTTTCCGGCTGGCGCCCAATCGCCCCGCCGGCGCACCCGACCACATCAACCCGGTTTCCACCTCCTCGGGCGGCACCGGCCAGGGATCGCAGCGCGTGCAGGCGCCGCCCTCGCCCGTGGACAGCCACGGCATGCCCACCTCCAGCGCCGGCGCAACCAACCTCAACCTGGCGCCCATCATCGGCGGCGTGGCTGGCCTCGCCGGCAAGGTGCTCGCCCCGCACCACATGGACTACGTCTACAACAGCGGCGGGCTCGACTACAGCCCCGGCAACGACCACCAGTTCGACCAGAAACTCTCGCTCATCGGCGAGGAGTTGCGCGCCATCTATCATCTCTACTACGCGCCCAACGACCTCGGCGTCCAGCCGGCGCTGCACGAAATCACCGTCCAACTCGACCTGCCCGCCACCGCCGACATTGGCAAAACCAGCTACCGCCACTCCTATCTCGGCATGCAGGTCCACTGATGCCCGCCGCCGGGCCTGACCTGGGCAGCCGGCCCGCCGGGGTGGCGCCCGAGGCCGCCGCCGCGCATGTGCGCGCGATGTTTGACCGCATCGCGCCCAGCTACGACCGCGCCAACCACGTGCTGTCGCTGGAGGTGGACCACTACTGGCGCTGGCGCACGGCGCGGGCCTTGAGGCGGCGCCTGGCGGGCGGCGCGGCCGCGGCTGGAAGCCAGGCCCCGCGTGTGCTCGACGTCTGCTGCGGCACTGGCGATTTGGGCCTCGCTCTGGCCCGCCACCTGCGCGGCGCCCAAGTGCTGGGCGCCGACTTCAGCCCCGCCATGTTGGCGCGCGCGCGCCGCAAGCGCCCGGCCGGGTGCTGGCTCCAGGCCGACGGCCTGCAGCTCCCGCTCGCCGACGGCTGCTGCGACGCCGTCGCCACTGCCTTTGGTTTCCGCAACTTCACCGACTATCGCGCCGCGCTCGCCGAACTGAAGCGCGTGCTCCGCCCCGGCGGGTGGTTGGCCATTCTGGAGATCGCCGAGCCCACCACGCCCGGACTGCGCCAACTCTACCTGTTTTATTTCCGGCGTCTGCTGCCGCTGCTGGGCGGCTGGATCTCAGGTGAACGCGCCGCCTACCGCTACCTGCCGCGCTCGGTCGGCCGCTTCCCCGCCCCGGCCGAGCTTGCCCAGTGGATGCGCGACGCCGGCTTCGACAGCGTGCGGGTCGAGCGCCTGTCGCTGGGACTGGCGGCGCTGCACCTGGGCCGCAAGGGGAAGTAGAAGTGGGAGATGTGGGAAGTGCGAAGTGGGAAGTGGGAAGGCGCGGCGGTCCGCCCGGCCAGCAGAGGTGCTCACCACTGCCCGTTTCCCACTTCCCCCTTCCCACTTCCCACTTTCGCCTCCCACCAGCCCCCACTGTTTATACTGAATAAGTGAAGCTGCTTGTGTGTCTCAAGCAGGTGCCCGCCAAGGACGCACCGCTCAAACTCAATGCCGCCGCAAGTTGGATCCGCGAGGATGTCAGCTACGAAACCAACGAGCCGGACGCGTTCGCGCTCGAAACCGCGCTGCGCCTGAAAGAGGCCCACGGCGGCGAGGTGGTGGCGCTCACGCTGGGACCTCCCCGCGCCACTCAGGTGCTGCGCGAGGCGCTGGCCAAGGGCGCCGACCGCGCCCTGCACCTGGAGGGGACCTGCGAAGGGCTCGATCCCTATGCCACCGCCGAGGCCATCACCCGCGCACTGGCGGGCGAGGCGTTTGATCTCATCCTCACCGGCCTGCAGTCCGACGACGGCGGCTATGGCCAGACCGGCGTCATCGTCGCCGAATTGCTGGGCGCCCCGCACGCCACCATCATCATGGCCATCGAGCCCGCCGGCGACAAGCGCGTGAAGGTGAAGCGCGAGCTCGAGAGCGGCAATTTTCAGTTCGTCACCATGCCCACCCCGGCCGTGCTCACCATCCAGAGCGGCATCAACAAGCTGCGCTACGCCACGCTGATGGGCATCAAGCAGGCCAAAAACAAGCCGCTGACCACAGTGACGCTCGATTCGCTCGGGGTCTCCCCCAGCCTCAACCGGCAGCAGTTGCGGCGCCTGTTCGTGCCCCCAAAGTCCAAGGGCACCACGCTCATTCCCGGCAACGCCAAAGAACAGGCGGCGCGCCTGCTCGAACACCTGCGCCGCGACGCCCACGTGATATGACCTGCCACGCCCAATCCAGGATTCCTGCGCCTCCCCGGGTGCGGGGCGCCCAGGGCCCCCGCACCTGCAAAGCGGGCGGCGAAGCCGGGCGCCCGCGCCCCATCGATGCCGCCCACGCGATTTGAACGCCACCCACGCCATGCAACCTATCCTGGTCATCACTGAACGCAAGCTCACCGCCTCGGACCAGTTCAACCCCGCCAGCTTCGAAGCCTTGGCCGCGGCCCAGCAATTGGGCCGCGCACTGGGCGCCGAAGTCACCGCCGCTGTGCTCGAGGCCGCGCCCTCGGGCCTGGCCGCCGAACTCGCTGCGCGCCAGGTGAGCCGCGTACTGGCGGCCCGGCACCCGCTGCTCGCTCACTACAGCCCCGATGTCTGGGTGCAGGCGCTGGTGCAGATTATCGGACGCGTCGAGCCCAGCCTCGTGCTGCTCCCCCACACCTACCAGGTCCGCGACTTCGCCCCACAGTTGGCCACCCGCATGGGCGCCGGCCTCATCAGCGACGTCACCGGAGCTTCCGCCAGCGAAGGCTCGGCGATTTTCGTTCGCCCCATGTTCCAGGGCAAGTGGTCGGCCGAAGTCGCATTTACGCCGGGCACCGCGCCCGGCTTCGCCACGGTGCAAATCGGCGCCTTCCGCGGCGATGACGCCGCCCGCGGCGCCGCCGCCGCCCCGGTTGAGGAAGTCGCCGTCACCCCCTCGCCCTCGCGCCTCGAGGCGGGCGAGATCTTCCAGGAAGCCAAGCACGCCGTGGACCTGACCCAGGCACCCATCATCGTGTCCGTCGGCCGCGGCATCAAGGACCCCAAGAACCTGGAAATGGTGCGCGAGCTGGCCGCGGCGCTGGGCGCCGAGCTCGCCGCCTCGCGTCCCATTTGCGATGCCGGCTGGCTGCCCATGGACCGCCAGATCGGCTCCAGCGGCCAGACCGTCGCCCCCAAGCTCTACCTCGCCGTCGGCATTTCCGGCGCCATCCAGCACCTGGTCGGCATGAAGGGCTCGCGCACCATCGCCGCCATCAACAAGGACCCGGAGGCGCCCATCTTCGAGGTCGCCGACTACGGCATCGTCGGCGACCTGTTTGACGTCGTGCCCGCGCTCACTGCCGCCCTGCGGGCCGGCTCATGAGTCCGTCTGCCAGCCAGCCTGCGGCCAGCAGCGAACGCCCGCGCATGCCGGCCGAAGTCGTCATCGTCGGCGCCGGCCCCGCCGGCCTCGCCTGCGCCCTCCACCTCGCCCGCCTGCTCGAGCGCCACAACGCCACCCATCCCGACCGCGCCATACCGCCCGACTCCATCTTCCTGCTCGAAAAAGGACGCGCCCTCGGCGCCCATCAGTTGAGCGGCGCCGTCATGGACCCCCGCGGCCTCGCCGAGCTCGAACCCGGTTTCGCCCGCGACCCCGCCCTCGGCGCCCTCCCGGTGAGCGACGATGCCTTGCTCGTGCTCGGCGCCGACCGCGCCCTCAAGAGCCCGCTCACCCCGCCCCCGCTCCACAACCGCGGCAACTACGTCATCTCCGTCAACCGCCTGGCGCGCTGGCTGGGCGAAAAAGTCGAGGCCGCCGGCGTCAGCATCTTCACCGAAACCGCCGGCCGCAGCCTGCGCTTCGACGGCGACCGCCTCCTGGGCCTGCGCACCGACGACAAGGGCGTCGCCAAAGACGGCAGGCCCAAACCCAACTTCCAGCCCGGCTACGACCTCGATACCTCCATCCTCGTGCTCGCCGAGGGCCCCCGCGGCTCGCTCACCAAAGAGCTGCTCGGCCACCTCGAATTGCAGGGCCCCAACCCCCAGGTCTATTCCCTCGGCGTCAAGGAAATCTGGGAGCTGCCCGCCGACCACGGCCAGCCCCGCTTCCCGCCAGGCCGCGTCTACCACACCCTCGGCTTCCCGCTCTCGACCGACATGTACGGCGGCGGATGGATATACGGCCTCGAAAACAATCGTGTCTCCATCGGCCTGATGACCGCCCTCGAGTACCGCGACCCGGCCACCGATCCGCACAACCTCTTCCAGAAGTTCAAAACCCACCCCTGGATGCGCAAACTGCTCGCCGGCGGCGAGCTCGTCCGCTACGGCGCCAAAACCACGCCCATGGGCGGATGGTATTCCCTTCCCCCGCTCGCCGGCCAGAATTGGCTGCTGGTCGGCGATGCGGCCGGCTTCGTCAACTCGCAGCGCCTCAAAGGCATCCACCTCGCCATTAAATCCGGCATGCTCGCCGCCGAAGCCGTCTTCGCCACCCTCACCAAAGGCGGCGACCTCACCGACTACCCCACGCTGGTTGCGACAAGTTGGGTGCGCCAGGAGCTCTGGCCCGTGCGCAACTTCCACCAGGGCTTCGCCCACGGCCTGCTCCCCGGCCTCGTCCATGCCGCCGCCCAGATGGCCACCGGCGGCCGCGGCCTCCACGCCCGCTATCCGGCCGAGCCCGGCCCGGCGCGGCTCGAAAAGCTCGACCAGCTCGGCCCCGCGCCGCCCGTCACCGCCGCCGACGGCGCCCTCACCTTCGATAAAGTCACCGACGTCTACCACTCCGGCACTCGCCACGAGGAGGACCAGCCCTCGCACCTGGTCATCGGCGACTTCGACGTCTGCAACAACCGTTGCGCCTTCGAGTACGGCAACCCCTGCCAGTACTACTGCCCCGCCGCCGTCTATGAAATGGTCTTTGACACGACCGGCGCCAAGCGCCTCGAGCTCCACCCCAGCAACTGCGTCCATTGCAAAACCTGCGACATCATGGACCCCTACGCCAACATCACCTGGGTGCCCCCGGAGGGCGGCGGCGGCCCCAGCTACGAAGGCATGTAGACGGACGACGTGTAGCTACCAAGTGGCGGCCGGGCAAGCGCGTTCACCAGACCGGCCGCTACCAGCAGGTGGGCCTGCGGCACCGGGTCCAGCACCGGCGCATGTGCCAGCAGCCGCTGAAACACGCTCCCGATCTCCGCCGTCAACGCCGCGTCATCCACCGCCCGATAGGCGCCCAAACTCTGGCGCTGCTCGAAGTCAAACAGCCGGCGCTTCTGCTGCGCCGTGAACTGCGGCCGCCCCGGAGGCGCCACCCGCGGCGCCAGCCGCCCACACTCCTGCCCGGCGCACACCCGGCCGCCGGTGATCATCAGCAGACCCGCCACCACCACCACCGCTCCGCGCACCCAAGCCCGCACCATTGCAGCGACCCTCCCCGGTCAGCGCGGCCATTATAGCTGAACCCGGCAGCTCCGCGTAGCACCGCAGGCTCCCTCCTCGCCGCGCTAAAATGAGAACGTGGTGTCGAAGCCCAAAAGCCGTCGGATTTCTCAGGACCCGGCAGTTTGCCACGGCCAGCCCTGCATTGCAGGCACCCGCATGCCCGTCGCGCTGGTGCTCCAAATGATGGCCAACGGCGATACCATCGCCGACCTGATCGAAGCCTATCCAACTCTGTCGGCCTCGGACGTGCGGGCGTGCCTGAACTACGCCGCCGAGCTCGTACAGAACAACGCCGCCCCAGCTCCTACGCGCGCATCAAGCGGCGTGCAAACACGCCCCGCTCCCCAGCGACCACCACGCGCCCAGTCCAATCGCTCCGCTCCTCGAGCTTTTTCAGCCCGCGGATAGCAGCCCGGTGAATCCTCTCTCGGCTTGGTTGCTTCAGCCGAACGAGTAGTACGCCAACCGCCGCGGTCGTGCGGCCGAAGCCCGCATCCGTCGTCAGGACGATGCGATCCTCGCGTAACGCCGTGGCTAAGATGTGCTCATCCGGGGCCCCGCGCCCCGCCGACTGCCTCCAATCCAGCACGTCATGGCCGGCGCTCCGCATCGTCCGCACGGTCTTGGCCGGAATATTCTCGTCCACAACGAAGCGCATGCTCTGTCGCCTGGCCATCTGCTACCGCACTGACCATCATACAATGACAGTGCCAACAGAGATATTATAACACCGCACAAAATTAACATTGACATCACTGATGGTTCGGCCTAGGCTAGGTATCACCCTCGCCGAAGCGGGGCCTCATTGAAGTATTTTCTGCGGAGTTGTCGCGGCCCGACCGCGCCGCAGTTTCCGCGAGCAATTGCCCGCGGCCTCATTGACGCGCGGATTACGCCTAGTATTGTTGTGGGATCGAAGGAGCAACGATGAGCACCCCAGCACCTGGAGCTGAGAAACCCTCTGAATTAAATTTCGAAACGCTCAAAGCCGCGGTCGCCGGCACGGCCGCCGCCTTCCGATGCCGGCGCACGCTGCAGCCGGCCGGCGGCGAGGGCGACAAGGTCTTCCCGCCCACATTTGCCAACGCCGTCTACGCCATGGAGACACGTCACGTCCAGGGCGAGAAAGAGCCGCTGCACTGCGTCCTGCTCGACAGCGTGCAGAGCCAGGCCAACCGCATGGAGTCCGCCCTGCAGGACGCGGTGGACGGGGGAACGTTGGCGATGCCGCTGGTCGTCGTTGACTTCAGCGGCGTGGACCCGACCGGCGATGTCGCCGCCGACGAGGCCGCCGGGAAGCTGCTGGAACGCGTGGGCCGCATCACCAGCCTGCAAGCGCCGCATCGCCTCGCCGACGCCCTGCTGCGCGACAGCGAAGTTGGCCCCGATGGCGCCCGGGTAGCTTTCCGCAAGTCACCGCTCTCGCAGGGTTTCAACGATGCCACGCCGGCCAACGCCACCGCCATATTCGCGCTCTCGCCAACAGCGCTGATTTTCGGCATGTGGGACTCTACCGGGCCCAAAGGCGGGCTCGGCGCCAAGTTCGAGCGCGCAATGGTCTCCGAAATTGTCGGCATCGGGGTCGAGCGCGACGAACGCCAACGCAACCGGGGTGTGCGGCGCGACCCGATTGAGGCCCGCTCCGAAGCCCAGGTCATCAAGAATCCGGACAAATCCTGGCGCATGGCAGAGCCCGGGGAAAAGGGGGCGGTTAACCCGTCCAAGATCAACCACAGCAGCATACCGTTCCCAAAGGCAAAAGAGGGCGGCGAGAATAGCGGCGTCACCGTCGCCCGCGCGGAGCAGACCACCACGGTCTCGCTGATCGCCCTGCGCCGCCTCGGCTTCCCGGTGACCGGCGCCCGTACGCCCGAGCGAGACGCGGCCGCACGCACGGTGCTCGCCGCCTTGGGCCTGGCCGCGGCCGCGCTCGCCATGGAGGCCGGCTCCGGGCTTCGCTCGCGCTGCCTGCTCTGGCCTGACGCGCCCATGTCATGGGAGCTGCTCGATCGGCCCGGCGTAGAGCCAGCCAAATACAGCCTGTCCGCAGAGCAAGCATTGGCGCTGGTCAAATCCGCCGCCAGCGACGCAAAGAAGCTCGGCCTTCCGTGGCCAACCGGCCCGCTCGTCCTGCGGCCATCCGTCAACCTCGTGAAGCTGATCCGCGCCAGTCAGATCCTCGCCACCACCGAGGACGCGAGCGAATGACATGCTCAGTATCGGCATCAGGTATTTGACCGGATTTTCGGCCGCGGCCGAGTTTGCCGACGACGCCTCCCCGGAGTGGCCGCCCCACCCCGCCCGCGTCTTCATGGCGCTCGCGGCGGCGCACTTCACCGCCGAAACCGGCGACGCCGCCGAACGCGCCGCGCTGCTATGGTGCGAGGGCCTCGGCCCGCCAGACATCCATGCTTCCGACGCGGACCCGCGCGCCGTGGTGACCCATTACGTCCCCGTCCCCGACGTGGCCGGCCCTTCCAAGTCCTTCGTGCACTCGCTGCCGCTCACCCGCGAACGCCAGCCGCGCGCGTTCGTTCGCTGTTGGCCCCGGCACGATACGGTTTGGATGAAATGGACCGGCGCCGATCCGAGTGCGGAAATCCGCGCCGCGCTCGAGCGCCTGTGCGCGCGCGTGAGCCGGCTGGGCCATCCGTCCTCGCTCGTGCAGCTCTGGGTTGGCGAACCCACCCCGGCGCCTGACGCGGAGCCGGCATGGGTTTGCAACGAGGCCGCCGCCACCCGCGCCCTGCGGGTAGTGGGCGAAGGCGCCCTGGCCGATCTCGAACAGCGGTTCAACCTTGATGCAGCCGAACGTTACGGCGCGCTCGCCATCGCCGCCGAGGCCGCTGCGCCCAAGGAACGCCGCTTGGCCAAGGCGGCGCTCAAGTCCGAGTTCGGCAATGAACCGCCCCCACGCCTCCGCCCGGCCATCTCCAACTATGCCGGCTACGCCGCGCTCGCACCGGCGTCAACCAAGGGTGCCGTGGCCCCAAGCGGCGACTGGAGCCCCGCGCTGCTGCGCTTCGCACTCGAACGCGTGAGCGGCCCCTACGACCGTTTGGGCCTCGAGTGCATGCCGGCCATCTGCCGTCGCTGGCACCAGGCGCTGTGCGCCCAGTGCGAGCACCTTCCCCAGCGGCTCGCGGAGGCTCTCAGCGGCCACGCGCCCGGAGGCTCGCCGTCGGCCGCGGCCCACCTGGCTTTCCTACCCCTGGCGTTCGTCGGCAGCGAACACGCCGACGGCCATCTCCTGGGCGTAGCACTGGCCCTGCCGGCGACCCTTGCGCCGGGCGAACGCGGCCTGCTTGTTCGCGCTGTTGGATCGGTCCGGGAACTGAAGCTCGGGCCGCTCGGCGTCTGGCGCCTGGTGCAGCTGGGCACCGAAACGGCTGCAGCGAACTTGAAACCCGATGCCTGGACCGGCGGCGGCGAGGGCAGCACACATTGGGCAACGGTCACGCCAATCGCCTACGACCAGCACGCGAAAGCTAAGGATCAGGCTGCATATCATGCCGAGGTCGCCGAGATGATCGCGGCCGCCTGTGAGCGCGTCGGCCTGCCGGCGCCCTGCGCCGTCGCCCCCGGCCCGGTCTCGGCTCACGCGGGCGCGCCAGCCGCCCACCAGTTCCCTCGCATGGCGCGCAAGGACGGCAGCCAGCGCCGCCACTGCCACGCCCGGATCGCCTTCGCCGAGCCCGTCCGCGGGCCCATCCTGCTCGGCGCCGGGCGCTATCGCGGCTACGGCGTCTGCCGGCCACTCGACGCGGGGACAGGCGCATGAGCAGCGGCGCGCTGCCCTCGTTTGAGGAGTTCTTCACCGCAGCCTGGGAGAGCGAACATCCCTTGGAGGGCGAACATCCCTTTCCGTGGCAGATCATGCTGGCCGATCGCGTGCTCAATGGCCCCTGGCCCCAAGTGCTCGACCTGCCCACGGCTTCCGGAAAAACAGCCTGCATGGACGTCGCCCTGTACGCGCTCGCCGCGCAAGCCGCTCTCCCCATGGCCGAGCGCTCGGCTCCGCGCCGGATTTGGTTCGTCGTAGACCGCCGTCTCGTGGTGGACCAGGCGTTCAAGCGCGCTGGTCTTCTGGCTGAGAAGCTCCGCCAAGCCAAGAGCGGCCCGCTTCGGGCCGTCGCCGAGCGCCTGTGCGAGCTCAGCGGCATTGACCGCCCGCTCGCGGTCGGCCGGCTGCGCGGCGGCGCGCTCCGCGACGACGGGTTCGTCCGCAGGCCCACCCAACCGGCGATTATCTGCAGCACGGTGGACCAGCTCGGTTCCTGGCTGCTGTTCCGCAGTTACGGCGGCAGCGGCGAGGTCGCGCCGATCCACGCGGGCCTGGCGGGCAACGATAGTCTCATTTTCCTCGATGAGGCGCACTGCTCGGCGCCCTTCCTCCAGACCCTGCGCTCGGTCGCACGCTACCGCTCGCCCGCATGGTCCGAGCAGTGCGTCCCAACTCCGTTTGCCTTCGTATCGCTGAGCGCCACGCCCACGGCTGAGGCCGCGAACGTAACGGTGTTTCCGGCGGCCGGCGAGCAGAGGCGCGCCGCCCTCGATTGCCCCGAACTCATCCAACGCCTCGGCGCCCCCAAGCCGGCCCTTCTGAGAACGGTGCCCGCTGCCCGAGCCGCCGCTCCCGATCCTCTGGTGCAGGCGGCAACGCTGGCCGCCGCCGAATATGTCCGAACGCTGGGGCTCACCCGCGTGGCCGTGATCGTCAACCGCGTCGCCATCGCCGAGGAGATCGAGGGCGCCGTCCGCCGGGCACTCGGGCCCGAAGCCGCCGATGTCCAGCTTCTGACCGGACGGCTGCGGCCTGTCGAGCGCGATGCGATCACGGCGCGGCTGGAACCCTTTCTGCGGGCGCACAAACCAGAGCCGCCCCCGCGGCCGCTGGTGACGGTGGCAACGCAATGCATCGAGGTCGGCGCCGATTTCGACTTCGACGGGCTGGTGACGGAGTGCGCCAGCCTGGACGCCCTGCGCCAACGCTTCGGGCGCCTGAACCGCCTCGGCCGGGCGCAGTCCACGGCGGCTTCCATTCTCTGCCGCGAATCCGACCTGTCGGAGGGCGCCGACGACCCCATCTACGGCGGTGCCATCTGCGCGGCTTGGAGGCTGCTCACAACGTTTGCGACCGGCCCCGATACGCCCACCGTGGATTTCGGTTTCGCCGCCCTCGACGCGCGTCTCCGCGAGCTGGACCCGGCCGAGATCGCGGCCTGCCTCGCGCCTCACCGGGATGCCCCCATTTTGCTGCCGGCGCACCTCGATCTCCTTTGCCAGACCTCCCCGCGGCCGGCGCCCGACCCGGACCTCGCAGCCTTCCTTCACGGCAAGGGGCGGGGCGCGCCCGAGGTGCAGGTGCTCTGGCGCGGCGACCTCGACAAGGACCGCAGCGGCGACTGGGTTGACGCCGTCGCCCTGTGCCCGCCGTTGGCGGGCGAGACCGTTAGCGTGCCGCTGTATCGGCTGCGCATGTGGCTCGAGTGCGGCGCCGCAACTGACATCGACGGCGACGTCGAGGGCGGCTGCGAGTTGGACGACGGCGCGGCGAAAGTAGCCATGCGACCGTGCCTCGCCTGGCGTGGCCGCACCAAATCGGCGATCATCACCGATGCTGAGGATTTGCGGCCCGGGGACACTGTCGTTCTGCCCGCCGAATATGGCTTGGCCGGCCTAGCACAGTCCGCAGGCGGGCTCGATGAATCCATGGGCGTGGGCGCGGCCGGGCTCGACCTCTGGGAGCGGGCCAATGCGGCAGCCGGGCGTCCCGCCGCCCTGCGCATATCGGGCAGGCTGTGGGCGCCCTGGTCCAAAATCCCCGCCGTGCGGGCTCTGATCACGGCATCGGAAGACGAGGACACGCCCATTTATGACCTGCGCGATCTGATGCGCGCCGTCGCAGAATACTCTCCCGCTGCGCCGGAAGACCCGGCGCCGCTGCCCGCTTGGATCCGCGCGGCGCTGCAGCAACTCACCAGCGTGATCCCCCAATCGCTCCCCGGAAAGGGAGTCCTGCTGCGCGCGCGCGCCGAATCCGATGCGAACGCCGACGACCTCTTCGCCGACGACGACGACCTGACCTCTGCATCGGCCGACGCTGTCCCCCTGAAACAACACACCGCCGACGTTGTGCGCGCGAGCCAGCGGATGGCAACGCGGTGCTTGCCCCAGGCCTTTTGGGAAGCCGTCGCCACTGCCGCTGAGTGGCACGACGGCGGCAAGCTCGACCCCCGCTTTCAACTCCTTCTCTATGGTGGCGATGAAATTGCCGCCGGCTGCGGATCCGCACTCGCCAAGTCCGCCAAAGTGCCGCGCTCCCCCGCGCAGAAGCTAGCCGCACGCGCAGCCACGGGACTGCCGGCGGTGTTCCGCCATGAAATGCTCTCGCTGCCGCTAGCCGAACATGGGGCGCTGGAACTTTCCGCCGAAGAGCGCGCGATCTGCCTCCACCTCATCGCCACCCACCACGGCTTCGGCCGCCCGTTTGCACCAATTGAGAATGACCCTGATCCGCCGGATGTTATTGGCGAGATAGGCGGCGGCCCGATAGCGCTGACGAGCGGGCAGCGGCGCTCGCTCCTCCCCGCCCACCATCTGGGGAGCGGTGTCACCGAGCGCTTTTGGACTCTCACCCGCCGCTACGGCTGGTGGGGCCTTGCCTATTTGGAGGCGATCTTGCGGTTAGCCGACTGGTATGCCAGCGCGCACCCGCAGCCGCAAGACGAAGCGCTGGAGCACCACGCATGAGCACCCCCATCGCGCTCCCCGGCATCGACGGCGCAAACCCGCTCGGCTTCCTCTGCGCCCTCGGCGTGCTCGCCGCTCTGCAGCCCTCCGCGCCCGGCGCCAAACTCGCCTGGGAGCGCCGCGCCGGCTGGTCGCCGCGGTTAACCCTCCCGGAAGGCCTGGGCCCCGAGGACTTGGTTTCACGCCTGGCGGCGGCTCTGCGCGGCGCCCCGGTTGCCGAGGCCAACGATGCCGCACGTGACGAGGCGAGGAAGCAACTCGACGGCGCGCTAACTAAGGCCAAGCATGCCAGAGACAGCGTGAAGAGCCGCAAGCTCCGCGGCGCCGAACGCGACGCCGCCTTGGCGGCTGAGGTCGCGCCGCTCCAGGCCCGCGTCACCGAGTTGCGGCTGGCTTGGCTCGCGGCTTTGAGAGACTCCGTTCCAAGCCCGGAGCTCTTGTTCGGCCTGCACGTCGCTTGTGCCCCCGAGGAATACTCCCGAAACGCGGGCGGGTTGCTCGAACATGCTTCCGCAGCTAACCGGCTCGGTGCCGATTTCCTCGCGGCGTTCTTCGCCGACACCACGCCCGACAAGAGCGGCCGGGTGCCGGCCACGCCCTTCTGCTTCACCACTGGCTCCGGCAATCAATGGTTCCTTGACACAGCACGCAAGCTGATGGCCAACACCAGCGCCGAGCGAATCCGGGATACTCTCTTCTCGCCCTGGACCTACCGCGATGAGCGCTTGTCCATGCGCTGGGATCCGATCGAAAACAAGCAATACGCCCTGCTCGACCTAAACCCCAGTTCGACCGGGGCCCGAACCCAATGGGTGGCTAATCTGCTCGCCTATCGCGGCCTCACCCTTTTTCCCATGGCGCCGACTTCGCGCGGGGCGGCCTGCACCGGCTGGTCGGCGCCGGGTCAAGAGCCGCGCTTCTCCTGGCCCCTGTGGCAGACCCCGCTCGGCGCTGACGCGATCCGTTCGCTGCTGCAGCTTGAAGCGCTCGCCTGCGCGCGGCCCTCCAGCAGCCCGGAACTCGCCGCCCGCGGCGTCGTCGCCGCGTTTCGCAGCCGCCGCCTCCGCGTCGGCAACGCCCCGCTCTACAAAATTAACTTCAGCCCCGCCCAGGCGGTTTAGCCGCCCGGGGATTGCATCGCACGCTTGTCCGGCGGCGGCGGTAGCACTACACTGTATCTACGACGACATTCGACCCGGACGCGGTCCAGTCGGACGTGCACAACCGCGCGCATCTGGCGCGGCACGGGAACGTGACCGAGGCCGAGGTGGAGGAGGCGCTTTCGCCCGATTGCATGTCGCGGGAGTCGCGCCGCTTGCACTTCGGGCAAACTCGGCGCGAAGGGCTCCGATAGTACGGAGGGCGGCCCGCTCCCAGCAAACGAAGCGGCGTGGCCCCCCGAGGCTCGCGCCGGCTTGGGCTCGCCGGGCCCCGGGCCGGCGCGAGCCCAAGCGGGATGCCCGGCGTAGCCGGGCGGGGGGCCCGCGCCGCGGTCGTCGCTGGCGAGCGCCGGTACGAATTTGTTGGCGCGGACGCGAGCGGGAAGGTGCTGGTGATCATCGCCGCGCCCCGGGGCGGGAAAATTCGCCCGATCACCGCGTACCCCGCCGAGGGGCGGCGACTCAGGTTGTATCTGCAACGCGACCAGGAGGAAAAATGAGGAAGCCAGGCAAAAAGAAAAGCGCGGACGCGCTCGCGGGCATCCCCGCGATGCCGTTCGACATGCCCAAGTTCGCGAGCGAAGCGGAGGAAGCCGCGTGGTGGCAGCGGCACCGGCGCGAGGCGGACGAGCTGTTTGAGCGGGCGTATAGGGTCGGGGCTGTGCGCCGGTTCAAAGGCGGCGGCGAAGTGCCCACGATGCAGACCACGATCCGGCTGATTGTGCGCGACGTTGAGCGCGCGCGGGCGATCGCGCAGCGAAAGGGGCTGCGCTACCAAACGTACATCAAGATGCTGGTGCACGAAGGCCTAAACCAGGAAGAGGCGGCACGGCCGCCCTTCTCAGGGCGCCCTCCCGCTGCCACCGCAGCGCGCAAGCGCGCTCGCGGCCCCGGCGCTGGCCGGGCCGCGGCGGGAATTCGCCTGGCGGCAACGCGCACCCGCCCGGCTGAGCGCGCGTCCAAGCTGCCCCGTCGGGCCGGCTGAGTCGCCGCCGGCGTCCATAATCGGCGCTATAATCGGCCCCGCGGGGCTACCCGCATGGGGGTCATCATGAAGTCACCTGTTTGGCGGGTTGGGCTCAGCCTGCTTTCGGCGCTTTTCCTGGCGGCGTTCGCCGCCGCCCAGCAGCCGCCCGCCGAGACCGGCGCGGGCGCCGCCGCCGCGCCGCTGCTGCTGCTGCAGACGCCCACGCTCAGCCGCACCCAGATCGCCTTCGCCTATGGCGGCGACATCTGGATCGTGGCGCGCTCCGGCGGCGCCGCCCACCGCCTCGCCACCGGCTT
>JBOGKJ010000076.1:0-16888 GCA_050745565.1 Terriglobales bacterium
GAAGCTCGCATCCAGGCGCGGCGCGCCCTAAAAAATGGGCGGCGATATCGAACGGCGAGCCGGACGCGCTGTCTGGAGGACGATGGCACCAGGGCAGGTGCTGCGCCGCCCATTTTTCTAGACGGGCGCGCTATGCCGCGCGTGGCAGCGGCTGGGTTGGTGAGAAATGCGGGCTAGCGAAAGGCCGCTCGCGCCGGCTTGGGCTCACCGGGCCCGGGCCGGCGCTCCACAGCCCTTCGAGTGCGGGCGCGGCGTAGCGAGCATCTCAGCGAGCAGGGGCAGGGGCCCGCGCCCGTCAATCGTATGCGCAAGCGGCGCAGTGGTCGCAGGTCAGGCGGGCGCACGGATGCAATTCCTGCCGCTTTCCGGGCCGCCTGTGCTTTCCTGTTGATATGGACGTTGTGATAGCCGGGGCCGGCGTGATCGGGATGACGCTGGCGCGGGAGCTGGACGAGCGCGGGTTTGCGGTCGAGGTGCTGGAGGCGGGCGAGCCCGGGCGGGAGGCGACGTGGGCGGCGGCGGGGATGCTGGGGGCCTACCAGACCCGGAACGCGGCATTGCGTCCGCTGGCGGTGGCCAGCGCGCGGCTGTATCCGAGCTGGGTCGAGAGGCTGGAGGCGGAAACCGGGCTGCGGGTGGGCTACCGCCCGAGCGGCACGCTGGTGCTGGGGGCGGAGGCCGAGCCGCTGCTGGAGGGATGGAAACAGGTGGCGCAGAGCGAGGTGGCGGTGCTGGAACCGGGTCTGCGCGTAGGCGCGGGAATGACGGTGTGGCGCGTGGCCGGCGATCACAGCGTGGACAATCGCGCGCTGGGGGTGGCGTTGGCGGCGTCGCTGCGGCAGCGCGGGGTGGTGGTGCGGCAGCGCGAGCCGGTCCAGGCGATCGAGGCCACAGGCGGCGGTCTGGAGGCGGTGACCGGCAAGGGCCGCTACCGGGCTGAGGTGGTGATCAATGCCGCAGGCGCCTGGGCGGGCGCGATTAAGGCGCCGGTGGAGGCGCCAGTGCGGCCGCGCAAGGGGCAGATGCTGTGCGTACGGACGAGAACGCCGCCGCGCCACGTGATTGAGGGACCGGGCGTGTACCTGGTGCCGCGCGAGGACGGCCGGGTGCTGGTGGGGGCAACGCTCGAAGATGTGGGCTTCGACCGCACGCTCACCGAGGACCGGCTGGCGGAACTGCGGCAGCGGGCGATTGAAATATGGCCGGCGCTGGAGGCGGCGCCGGTGGAGTCACGCTGGTGCGGGCTGCGGCCGGGGTCGAGTGACGATATGCCGATCATTGGCCCGACGCGGTGCCCGGGCTACTGGCTGGCGACGGGCCATTATCGCGATGGCATTTTGCTGGCGCCGCTGACGGCCAAGATAGTGGGCTCGGCGCTGGCGAAAGGTTGGTTGACCGAGGCGCTGGATTTGCGGGCGGTGCTGCCGGAGAGGTTCTAGCCCGGCCCGCATTGCGGCGCAATGCGGGCAGTTGCTAGTTGCTAGTGGCTAGTTGCTAGTTAAGGCTCGGCGGATGGGTCGCCGTTAGGTGGGGGGCATCGTGGGCGGCGTGGCGCTGACCGGGAGCGCGCATTGCTGGCGCAATGCGGGCACGGCCGGAATCACAGTTGCTGTGGTCATCCGAACTGCGGCGTGGCGCCGACCGGCGCGCGGGTCGGCGACCCGCCCCACACGGTGGGCTGGTGATTTTGCCACAGCTACTTTGATTCGGCCGGCGGCGGATGGTCCCACCGTTAGGTGGGGGGCCCGCAATGCTGGCGCAATTTAGTTGGTGGCGGTGGGCTGGGCGTACTGGTGGAGCAGGCGGACCAGGGGGCGGGCGGCGGAGGGCATGGGGGTGCCTTCGCCGCTGAGCACTTTCATGGCATCGGCGCCGACGTCGCCGTACATGGCCTGATTGCCGGTGGTATCGGGCTGGACCACGGCGCCGCTGAGGCTGATGCCGGCGAAGGCGCCTTTACTGCGGCCGTAGGTGAGGATTTCGGAGTTGAGTTTGGCGTCGGTGCCGGCGGCGACGTGGCGGCCGACGGGGCCGGCGGCGGCGGCGGCTTCGGCGCCGATGCGGAACTTGCTGCTGAGCAGGGAATTAAGCTGGCCGCGGTTGCCGAAGACCATAATGACATCGCTGGACTGGACGCCGATTTGCAGGCCCCAGCTACCACCGCCGATGGTGATAAACAGGGGGGGATTCCAGGCGGTGTTGGCGCTATTGCGGCAGATGGCGATGCCTTTGCCGTAGTTGCCGCCGATGCCGAAGGCGCCTTTTTTCTCACCGGGGATGATGGCGAGGCAGCGTGCGCCCTCCATAATTTCGGTGGGGATGGCGCTGCCGGGCCTGGACATGACTTGCTGGAAGATGGTGGTGGCGGCCTGCAGGCGGGCCAGGTCATCGGTTTTGTCGCTGCTGGCCCAACCCCAGAGCGGCAACGCCACGGCGGCCACGAGTATACCGGCTCCAATTGCCTCCAAACGACTGCGCATAATGCCCCCTTTAACTGCCAACACTCAATAGATGCAGGGGGGGCGGCGGTGGTTTGCTAAGTTTTATTGCCGGGTTGGAGCAGGCGATTGAGCTCGTGCATGAACTCGTTGACGTCCTTGAAGTCCATATAGACGCTGGCGAAGCGGACGTAGGCGACTTTATCGAGTTGGCGGAGGCCGTCCATGAGCAGGAGGCCGATGTCGCGGGTGCTGATTTCGCGCTCGGGGGAATCGAGGATGAGGGACTCGGCGTGGTCGACGAGTAGCTGGAGCTTGTGCATGGCGATGGGGCGTTTTTCGGCGGCGTGGAGGAGGCCGGTCAAGACTTTCTGGCGATCGAATTTTTCCCGGCGGCCATCCTTCTTGACCACCATGAAGGGGATTTCGTCGAGGCGCTCGTAGGTGGTGAAGCGTTTTTGGCAGGCGAGGCACTCGCGTCGGCGGCGAATGGCTTCCCCCTCGCGCGACTCGCGCGAGTCCACCACGCGGTCTTCGGGGTGGCTGCAGAAGGGGCACTTCATAGGGGAATGCTACTCGTGGCTAGTGGCCAGTGGCTAGTGGCTAGGTGACGACGCGGGGGTGTGGGGGTGTGCAAGGGGCGGGGGCGAGCGTTGACTAGCCGCGGTTGTTGCGGAAATCGAGGGCGGCGAGGAAGTGGGGGTCGTCGCGCCAGGCGGGGCGGACGAGGATTTGCAACTGGAGGAAGACGGGGGTGGAGAGCACGGCTTCCAGTTTTTGGCGGGCGGCGGTGCCGATGGCGCGGATCATGGCGCCTTTATTGCCGATGAGGATGGCCTTTTGACCGGGGCGTTCGCAGTAAAGGGCGGCATGGATGACGCGCAGCGGGGCGTGGCGGCGGGGCCGGGATTCGTCGGCTTCGATACGGACGGCGAGGGTATGGGGCACTTCTTCGCCGGTGAGGAGCATGGCTTGTTCGCGGATGATTTCCGAGATCAAGAACTGTTCGGGTTGGCCGCTGTGCTGCTCGGGGGGAAAAAAGGGCTTGCCGAGCGGGAGCAGGGGCCAGATGAGGTCGAGCAGGCGGTGGAGGTTGTCGCCGCGGCGGGCGGAGATGGGCAGGACCTGGGCGAAGGGGGCTTTTTGATGCCAGGCGGCGATGATGGGCAGGATGGCGCCGGGGGTGGGGAGCCGGTCTATTTTGTTGAGCAGCAGGAAGGTGGGGGGGGCGGCAGGATCGCGGACGAAGCTGAGGGCGAGCTCATCTTCGGCGCCGAGGCGGCGAGTGACGTCGGCGAGGAGGAGGGCCAGGTCGCGGCCTTCGAGGCCGGCGTGGACGCTGTGCAGCATTTGGCGGCTGAGGGAGCCACGGCCGCGGTGCACGCCCGGAGTATCGACCAGCACGATTTGGCCTTGGGGGCGGTTGAGGATGCCGAGCAGGTGGGTGCGGGTGGTTTGGGGGTGGGGGGTAACGGCGGCGACGGGCTCGCCGACCAGGGCGTTGAGCAGCGTACTTTTGCCGGTGTTGGGGCGGCCGAGGAGGGTGATGAAGCCGCTATGGAGCGGGGGGCTGGGGGGCGGCGGGGCGCTCATCGGGCGAAGAGGCGGGCGAGCAAGAAGGCGGCGGTGGCGGCGAGTCCGCCGATGACGGCGGTATGAATGGCGGAGCGCCAGGCGATGGCGCCGGTAAAGCGGCCCTTGACGTAGCCAAACACCAGCAGGGCGGCGCCAGTGATGGCGACGGAGAGGGCGAGGGCGGTGTGCAGGGGCAGGGGGGAGAAGTAGGGAGCGAGCGGGATCAGTCCGCCGACGACATAGGCGAGGGCGATGGTGAGGGCGCTGGCGAGGGCGCGTCCGGGTTCTGGCGGTTCCAGGCCGAGCTCGAAGCGCATCATGAAGTCGCGCCAGGCGGCGGGGCGCTGGGCCATGGCGGTGACGACGGTGGTACTTTCGGCCGGGCTCATGCCGTAGGCCTGGAGGATATCGGCGACCTCGCGACGCTCATCGTCGGGGCGCTCGACGATTTCGCTTTCTTCGCGGGCGAGCTCGGCGGCGTAGTGTTCGGCGTCACCGCGGGCGGCGAGGTAGCCGCCGAGGCCCATGGCGATGGAGCCGCCGGCGATTTCTGCCATGCCGGCCATGACGATCAGGCGGGAGGCGACGGCGGCGCCGCTGAGGCCGGCGGCGAGCGCAAACGGGACGGTGAGCCCATCGGCCATGCCGATGACCCAATCGCGGACGCGAGCGCTACCGGTGAAGTGGCGCTCGACGTGAGGATGGGCCGGCATGGCAACGGTTTGCAGGGGTGCAGGGGAGCTCATGGCGGCCGAAGCTGGCGGAAAGCTCAAGGGATAATACCATTATGGCGGACGCTCGCCGGCATTCCCGTTGGACGCGGCAGGGGGGCATGGACATGCGGTTTCACGGCAGTTGGCTGGAAGTCGATTGGCGCGGGCCCCTGCCTGGCGTTGCCAGGTATCCCGCTTTTGAGGGGCGCGGGCTCCTGCCTGGCGTTGCCGGGCGCCCCGCTGCGGCACGGCCGTCCTTCTCAGGACGCCCTCCCGATGCTCTCACCCCAAGGCGCCAGCGCCTTGGGGGCCCCGGGGGTCGGGCTGCGGCCGGAATTCGCTTGGCGGCAACGCGCGCCCGCTCTGCTCAGGGCGCGTCCAAGTTGCCTCGTTATGCTCGGCGGGGCCAGGAGCCCCCGGAGCCCCCGGAGCCCCAGCCCGGCCAACGCCGCGAGCGGCGGTTGGCGCGGGTGTGGGACATAGACATCCGGTTTCACGCCAGCTGGCTGATCATCCTGGTGCTGATCGCGCTGACGCTGGGGAGTTATTTTCATGCGGCGAATCCGCACTGGAGCGAGTGGACGGTGGTGTGGGCGGCGGCGGCGACGACGGTGTTGTTTTTCGTTTCCGTGGTGGCGCACGAGCTGGCGCACTCACTGGTGGCGCGGCGGCACGGGTTGCCGGTGCATACGATCACACTATTTGTGTTCGGGGGCGTGAGCGAGCTGACGCGGGAGCCGGACGATGCGGCGAGCGAGTTCCGCATTGCCATTGCCGGACCGCTGGCGAGCCTGGTGATCGGGGCCATTTTTGTGGGCCTGGCGCAACTGGGGAGCGTGCATGAACCGGCGGTAGCGGTGGCGGGGTGGCTGGGGTGGATCAACCTGGCGCTGGCGATATTTAATCTGGTGCCGGGGTTCCCGCTGGACGGTGGGCGGGTGCTGCGGGCGATTTTGTGGAGCGCCAGCCGGAATTTTTTGCAGGCGACGCGGTGGGCGACGCGGGTGGGCGAAGGGTGCGCGCTGGCGCTGATCCTGGCGGGGGTGGTGGAGTTTTTCCGCGGCGCCGCGCTGGACGGCATTTGGCTGGCGTTCATCGGCTGGTTTCTGCTGGGGGCGGCGGAGCAGAGCTGGAGGCAGGCGGAAGCGCAGGTGGCGCTGGGGCATTTCACGGTGCGCGATCTGGAGACGCCGTTTTACGCGCGGGTGGCGCCGGAGGCGAGCCTGGAGGCGTTCATTGCCGAGTTGGCGGCGGCCAACAGCTACCGCGCCAGCCTGGTGATGGATGGCGAGGACCGGCTGCTGGGGATCATTTCGCCCGCGGACTTGTCGCGGGTGCCGCGGGCGCAGTGGCCGACAACGCCGGTGCGGGAGGCGATGGTGCCGCGTCCGCAGATGGCGACGGTGCTGCCGGCGGAGGGGTTGGAGTCGGCGCTACGCAAGATGGCCGAGCACAATGTGGGGCAACTGCCGGTGCTGGGCGATGGCAACGTGCCCGGGGGCAGCGTGCGCGGGGTCATACGGCGGGACCGGATCATCGCGCTGCTGCACTCGCAGTTGGCGGGCCGGTAGACAAGCAATAAGCAATAAGCGATAAGCGAAAAGCGAAAAACGAAAAGCGGTGGCGGCGCGGCTGCCCTTCTGAGGATGGCCTGCGTTGGTGGGCTGTGGCCGGAATTCGCAGTGCAGTAACGTGCGCCCGCTCTCAACTGCTGGCTGCTTGCGGCGCTTGGGGGCGCGCGGGGCGCGGGCCGGGTAATAGCAGCCGGAATGCAACTGCAGCCAATCGCCCAGAGGCCTGGAGTGGACGCTCGGTTCAGTGAAATCCGCCCCACGGCGGCGCCGCGGCTACAGCATCTGGGTTCCGCTCTAGTATGTATACGAGCGCGTCAATCCGACGAAGGAGCGAAGGACGATGCCGAACCCGGCCAATCACAAGAGCGAAACCCGCCTCGCGATGAAGACGCCGCCGATCGTGTCGCAGCAGGAGTGGGAGGCTGCGCGCCAGGAACTGCTGGTGAAGGAGAAGGCGTTAACCCACGCCCGTGACGCGCTGGCGGCCGAGCGCCGGCGGATGCCATGGACGGCGGTGGAGAAGAGGTACGAGTTCGACGGACCCAGGAATAAGGTCAGCCTGCTCGACCTTTTCGAGGGGCGCAGGCAGTTGATCGTCTATCGCGCCTTCCTGGAGCACGGGGTGTTCGGGTGGCCCGAGCACGCCTGCCGCGGTTGCTCTCTGGGCGCCGATCAGGTCGCGCATCGCGCCCACTTGAACGCGCGTGACACCACCCTGGTCTACGCCTCGCGTGCGCCGCAGGCCGACATCGCGCGGGTGAAGGCGCGGATGGGCTGGGACCTGCCCTGGTACACCATCACCGACAGCTTCGACCTCGACTTCGGCGTGGATCAGTGGCATGGCCACAACGCGTTTTTCCGCGACGGCGACAAGGTGTTCCGCACGTATTTCATTAACAACCGCGGCGACGAGGCGATGGGGTCTACCTGGAGCTACCTTGATATGACGGCGCTCGGGCGTCAGGAGACGTGGGAGGACTCGCCAGAAGGTTATCCGCAGAGCCCGCCATACCAGTGGTGGAAGTGGCACGACAACTATGACGCCGAGACCACGGCGGATGCGGGGTGGCTCGATATACTCGCCGACCCTGGGGGCGCTGCCGCCCGAAGGCGCGAGGCAGAGGCAAAAGGCTGCGACTGTTCGTGAGTGTTTGCTGCCGCCGGGGGGCGGCGTGGAGTAATCTGAGTAAGTGGGGGACGAGTCGGATGATCTGAACGGCAGCCGTCCGGCGTGGGGCGCGCCGGGCATGCCGCCGCGCTGGACGCGCGGGGGCAAGGACGCCATCGGCACCGCCTATGCCAGCTCCAGCCGGGTGTGGTTCACGCTGGCGCAGGGCGCGCTGACGGAGATTTACTATCCCACGCTGGACCGGCCGCAGGTGCGCGACCTGCAGTTCCTGTTCACCGACGGGGCCAGTTGGATGCTGGGCGAGCGCCACGACTGCGATTCCCAGAGCGAGGCGATGGGGGCACATGCGCTGGGCTTCCGGATCGAGACGCGCGACCCGCAGGGGCGCTTTCAAGTGCACAAGGAAGTCATTGCCGACCCGCACCTGCCGGCGGTGCTGGTGCATGCGCGGGTGGAGCCGGCGGCGGCGCTGAGCCACAAGCTGCGGATGTTCGTGCTGTGCGCGCCGCACATGGACGGGATTGGCTGGCACAACGACGCCTATGTGGGCGAGGCGGTGGAGCGGCGGCTGTTGCTGGCGCACCGAGGGGGGAGCTGGCTGGCGATTGGCGCCACGGTGGGGCTGCGGCACGCGTCGGCGGGCTATGTGGGGGCGAGCGACGGCTGGACCGACCTGGCGCGCCACTTTCAACCGACGCTGGAGGCCGACTGCGCCCGCGACGGCAACGTGGCGCTGGTGGCCGAGGTGGATTGGAACGCGCGGGCGGCGGGGCGCGCGTTCACGCTCGGGATCGCCTTTGGCGACAGCCGCCATGCCGCCGTCAACACGCTGCTGCAGGTACTGGAGCAGCCCTATGCGGCCACGCGCCAGCGTTTTCTGGCGCAATGGGAGCGGGCGGGCGAGCATGTGCGGCCGCTGGCGGCGCAGGCCCAGGATGGGGGCGAACTCTATCGGCGGAGCGTGAGCCTGCTGCTGGCGCACGAGGACAAGAACTATCCCGGGGCGCTGATCGCCTCGCTCGCCATTCCCTGGGGCGAAATCAAGGGCGACGAGGACCTGGGCGGCTACCACCTGGTATGGACGCGCGACCTGGTGCAGAGCGCGAGCGGGCTGCTGGCGAGCGGCGACCGGGAGACGCCGCGCCGGGCGCTGATTTACCTGGCGGCGTCGCAGCACCCCGACGGCGGGTTTGCGCAGAACTTCTGGGTGAACGGCACGCCCTACTGGCAGGGAATTCAACTGGACGAGGTGGCGTTCCCGATTATACTGGCCCACCGGCTGCGGGCCGAGGGCGCGCTGGACGGGTTGGATCCGTATCCGATGGTGGCGCGCGCGGCCGGCTACCTGATGCGGCACGGACCGGCGACGCCGGAGGAGCGCTGGGAAGAGGCGGGCGGATACTCGCCCTCGAGCCTGGCGGCGCACATTGCCGGGCTGGTGTGCGCGGCGGAGTTCGCGCGCGCGGCGGGCGACACGGTGGTGGCGCAACTGGCGCTCGACTACGCCGACTTTTTGGAAGCGCACCTGGAAGCCTGGACGGTGACGACGCAGGGCTCGCTGCTGCCGGGCGTGACGCGGCATTACATCCGCGTCAACCCGGCGCCGTATATCGGCGAGGGCGCGGACGAGGACCCGAACTCGGCCGTGCTGCGCATTGCCAACCGCGCACCCGACGCGGCCGCGGAGTTTCCGGCGCGGGACATTGTGGATGCGGGGTTTTTGGAGTTGGTGCGCTACGGCGTGCGGCGGGCCGGCGACGCGCTGATCGAGGATTCGCTGCGCGTGGTGGATGCGGTGCTGAAGGTGCAGACGCCCTACGGGCCGTGCTGGCGCCGCTACAACCACGATGGCTACGGGCAGCGCGAGGACGGAACCGCGTTTGCCGGCTGGGGGCGCGGCGGCGCCTGGCCGCTGCTGACGGGCGAGCGCGCGCATTACGAGCTGGCGGCGGGGCGACCGACGGGCGAACTGGTGCGGGCCATGGAGCGGCTGGCCAACCATCTGCACCTGTTGCCGGAGCAGGTGTGGGATCTTCCGGACCTGCCGGCGCAGTACATGTTCTTCGGGCGGCCTTCGGGCTCGGCCATGCCGCTGATGTGGGCGCATGCCGAGTACATCCGGCTGCTGCGCTCGCTGGCCGACGGGGCGGTGTTTGACCGCATTCCGGCGGTGGCGGAGCGCTACGGGCAGCCGCGGCGAGGCCGGGCGCTCGAGGTGTGGAAGCTGAACCGGCAGGTGGCGCGCGTGGCGCCAGGCGCGCGGGTGCGGTTCCATCTGGAGGAGGCGTTTTTCCTGCATTTCAGTCGCGACGGCTGGGCCACGGTGGAGGAGCTGCGCTCGACCGCGACGCCGTGCGGATTCGAGTACCTGGATTTGGACCTGGCGCCGGGCCAGAAGGCACCGCTGAAGTTCACCTTCCGCTACGCACGCGACGGCCGCTGGCAGGGGCAGGATTTTCAGATTGCCAGTTTGTAGAACTGGTGTCACCAAGCGCAGGACGGTGCGCTTGGCAAGCGTCGTGAGACTTTTGCTGGTGTCAAAGCCCCATCCGGAACGGTCGTTGCCGGTGGTGCACCTTTTTGAAACCAGTTCCAGCGGTTAATGACTGGTTCGCCCCCTGAGCGGCGGTCCCAAAGGAGGGGATCGCTGCCCGCCCCTCGCGGGCGTTGGGTGAAGCTTTGACCTGCGCCGCCGGCGCAGGCACAATAACGGGATGACGGGTGATGCCATGGTTGATTTTGAGACTTCGAGAACCCGCCATGCGCTGCGGCTCGGGGACGCGCGTAGCCTGGATTGGATTCCAGGTGAATCCGTGCATTTGGTGGTCACCTCGCCGCCCTATTGGACGCTAAAGGCGTACCCGGCCCACCGCCACCAGTTGGGGGCGGTCGTAGACTACGAGTGCTTCCATGACGAGCTCGAGAAAGTGTGGCGCGGCTGTTACCGGGCGCTGGTGCCGGGTGGCCGCATTGTCTGCGTTGTGGGTGATGTGTGCATAGCTCGCCGCCGGAACGCGGGCCGGCATATGGTGATGCCGCTCCACGCGGACATAAGCGTGCGGGCGCGCCGCGTCGGGTTTGACTACCTGACCCCGATTTACTGGCACAAGATCTCCAATGCGAGCTACGAGGTGGAGAACGGCTCGTCTTTTCTGGGAAAGCCGTTCGAGCCCAATGCCATCATCAAGAATGATGTCGAGTACCTGCTGATGCTGCGCAAGCCCGGAGGATACCGCAAGCCAACCGAACAGCAACGATCTGAGTCGCGCATCGGCAAGCAGGACCACGCCAAATGGTTCCGGTCATTTTGGACGGACGTTCGCGGCGAGTCCACCCGTAGCCACCCGGCACCGTTTCCCATAGAGCTCGCCTACAGACTGGTCCGCATGTTTTCTTTCGTGGACGATACGGTGCTTGACCCTTTCATGGGCACGGGCTCTACCTTGGCGGCAGCCTGCCGCTGTGACCGCAACAGCATCGGCGTGGAAATTGATCCCGGTTATTTCGAGCAGGCGGAGGCACGCATGCGGGCGGAAGCCGCCCAGCTCATAGACTCCCGGCACCTTGCCGTTTCTATGTGAAGCGCCCCTGGTAGAGTTCGGCGATGCGCTTCAGGAACACGTCGTACCCGAGCGCTTCGGTGTTGGGCAAGGGCGCCACCAGCGAAGCTGGGTTGCGCCCGTCGTAGTTCACAAGGATTACGCACAGCGTCTCCGGCCTGTCCCAAGATTGATCTGGGAACTCGCGTATTGGTATGCCCGCGAACAACGCGACCGTTTCTGGAACGACCTTCGCCATGTTGTAGCTCGGCCGCTGCATGCCTTTGGCAAAGGCGTCTGGATTTTCGTATGCCGCCGACGTGTTGATGACTATGGTGGCGCCCGCGATGCACTCCGGCCGGTTCTGGTGGACGTGGGTGCAATAGGCGATCAGGTCGCCGTAGCGATTCTTGCGGGCTTTGCCGTGGGCCGTCATGAGCGACTTGTTTTCCACGGTCACACACAACTGCCCGGATTCGGCGTCGCTCATCACCAAGTCCACGTTGCGCGTCGCCAGTCCGGATTGGACATCGGCGGTCTTTTTCATGGCCAGCCCCCCGACCTTGATATCCAAATCCAGCTCTGGACATGCAGCGCGGAGGTCCGCTACGACATAGTCGGTAAGGGCGTCCGAGCTTTTCTGCGATCGGGGATTGAACCCGGGGTTGGCGGACATCCAGGCGACGAATTTCTCAGGGGCGCGCACGTCGCCCAAATTCTACCCCGGCCGACGCGGTTTTATGACACTTCTCTCGCGGGCGGCAGCGCCGGCCGAGGCGTGAGCCGGAGTGCCGGGCAGAGCGCGAGGCGCGACAGCGAGGGCGGGGCAACTGACGCCGGGGAAACTCAAGGGCCCCAATGCGGTCGCGAACGCGCGGGGTGATCGCGGCGGCCGCCATGGACCGGCGCGGCAGCCGGCCCTCAGGGGTCACCTTAAAACCGGCCTTTCAGGGTCAGTTCAAAACCGGCCACATAACGCGCGATCGGGACGAGTTCATTTGTACCTTGCTTCGGCGGTTTGAGGCAAGGGCGAAGGCGTGCGCGCGTTCCGGCCGCTTCAGAGCCGGGAGCACCCGAATCGCGCTGCCGGGTTTTATCGCGGCATCGCGAATTTCATAAAAGCTCTGGAGGTTGAGCCAAAACGCCGGGCTGGCGGCACTGCTGGCGGTCGGGCACCCGAAAGTGTTCGGCCTTCAAGTGCAGTTTGGCTCCGTGATAGACCCCGCGCTCCCGAAAGGACTGTGTCAGAGGGATTTTGGGGAACGTGGCGTAGAACTGGCGCTTCGTGAATCGGTACGTGCCCATCGGCGTGGCAACCTCGAAAACTTGGTTCTCGGTGAGCGGCTCGATGACGTCGCGTTTGAAGCAGAGGCGGCCGTACTGATACCGCCGGGCCGGAATCGCCCGGGCGCGAGGCGTGAACGACATCTGCGGGTTTGTGGGGCCGACCGAAGCCTCGGTTTCGCCGATGCAGGTGAGGAACCCGGACCAGATGGCGCTATGGCGCTTGCGGTACATGGAGGCCACGAACGAAATGAGTTGCTGGTCCTCGCCCTGCGCGCGGCCGCCAGGGACAAGGAAAAAGTTGCACGGATGCAGCGCCCGATAGCACTGCCGCTCCACCCCCGGGCGCCGCCAGGCGCGAAAATCCGTATCGCCGTTTTTGGCGGGAAACAGGTGCGCGAAATAGTAGCCGTCGTCGTTGGCTGTAGGGCCCACGATGCGCTTCACGTCGAACATGTGGGTGGGAATCTCCAGCATGAACTTGCGGAATTGGGCGTAGGAAGAGAGCCGGCGCTGCATCAGTGCGGTATGGACCGCCCAGGCGGGCGAGTTGTCGGCTGGAGCGATGCGGGTTCCATCGCAGGTTGCGTATTCCCGCCGCCGTTTGGCGCCCCGCACCCAGCGCACAGGAAACACGGGTGAATCCTCTGCGCAGTACTTCTGCAGCCAGCCGTGGATGGCGCCGGCCGGCTGCCGGCGCGCGCGTCGGCGCCCCGCCCCACGGCGGGAGGCGGCTAGTTTTGCCACACCTACGTTGATTCGGCCCTGGAGGGGGGCCATCGGTGGGCATGCCATTCGCAGCCACGGATAACGTCGCGGCAGCGGTTGCCCCTTGGGGCAGGGCTGCGGCCGGAATTCGCTTGGTGGCAACGCGCCCCCACAGCTTGAGGCGTGTCCAGGTTGCCTCGGTAGGCCGCCCCGTCCGCGGGCGGGGCGGGGTAGACTGGCAGAGGAAGGGAGCCTATGAAACTGACGCCGGGGAAACTCAAGGGCCTCAATGCGGTCGCGAACGCGCGCGGGGTGATCGCGGCGGCCGCCATGGACCAGCGCGGCAGCCTGCAAAAGGCGCTGGCGAAGGAGAAGGGCGCGGCCGCGGACGCGGCCATGCTGAGCGAGTTCAAGGTGGCGGTGAGCCGGGCGCTGACGCCGTATGCGAGCGCGATCCTGCTCGATCCGGAGTACGGGCTGCCGGCGGCGAAGGCGCGGGCCAGCAACGCCGGGCTGCTGCTGGCCTACGAGGAGAGCGGCTACGACAACACCCAACCGGGGCGGCTGCCGGACCTGCTGCCGCACTGCTCGGTGCGGCGACTGCAGGCCGACGGCGCCGACTGTATCAAGGTGTTGCTGTACTATACGCCGCGGGAGGCGGCGGCGATCAACGATATCAAGCACGCCTTCATTGAGCGGGTGGGGGCGGAGTGCCGCGCCGAGGACATACCGTTTTTTCTGGAGTTCGTCGGCTACGATCCCGCCGGCGGGGACGAGAAGGGCGCCGAGTATGCGCGGATCAAGCCCGAAGTGGTTGCTGGCAGTATCGCCGAGCTCACGCGGCCGCAGTACGGGGTGGATGTGCTGAAAGCCGAGGTGCCGGTGAACCTGAAGTTCGTGGAAGGGACGCGCGCATTCGCTGGCACGGCGGCGTACACGCGGGCGGAGGCGCTCGACCATTTCCGGCGGGCGGCGGGGGCGGCGACCAAGCCCTTCATTTACCTGAGCGCGGGCGTGGGCAACGCCGAGTTCACCGAAAGCCTGGGGATGGCGGCGGAGGCGGGGGTGAAGTATGCCGGTGTGCTCTGCGGCCGCGCGACCTGGAAGGACGGCATTGCGGTGTACGCGAAGCAGGGTCTGGCGGCGTTCGAGCAGTGGCTGGGGACGCAGGGCCGGGCCAACATCGAGGCGGTGAACCAGGCGCTGGTGGCGGCAACGCCGTGGTATGCCGCGTATGGGGCCAGCAATGCCTCCGGCGTCTATTGACAGGCGCGGGCCCCTGCCCGGCCGCGCCGGGCATCCCACTTGGGCTCGCGCCGGCTCGGGGCCCGGCGAGCCCAAGCCGGCGCGAGCCTCGCGAAGAACCGAGGAGGGGGCGCGCGACGGCGCCGCGCTGGGGCTGTATATTTCGGTGCCGTTCTGCGCGGTGAAGTGTTCGTACTGCAACTTCGCCAGCCAAGTTTTTCCGCCGGCGTGGCTCGGGGAGTACGCGGAGCTGGTGGCGCGCGAGCTGGCGCTGGCGGCGACGGCAGACGGGCTCGAGGGCGCGCGGCTGGACTCGATTTACTGGGGCGGGGGCACGCCCAGCCTGATGCCGCCGGCGGTGTTCGAGGTGATTCGGCAGGCGATCGCGGCGCATTTCACGCTGACGCCGGGGGTAGAGCACACGCTCGAGGCGGCGCCGGGGACGCTGGCGCCGGAGCGGCTGGAGGCGTTTGCGGCGGGCGGGGTGAACCGGCTGAGCTTCGGGGTGCAGTCGTTCCAGGCGGAGGAGTTGCGGGCGGTGGGGCGGCGCCATCGCGCCGAGACGGTGGCAGAGGACCTGCGGCGGGCGCGCGCCGCCGGCATCGCGAATGTGAGTCTCGACCTGATAGCCGGGCTGCCGCACCAGACGGCGGCCTCGTGGCGGGATTCGCTCGAGCGGGCGATGGCGAGCGGCGCGCCGCACCTTTCCATCTACATGCTGGAGGTGGATGGCGACAGCCGGTTGGGGCGGGAGATGTTGGAGGGAGGCAGCCGCTATCACGCCGCGACGGTGCCGGGGGAGGAGGCCATCGCAGACTTTTACGAGCTGGCCAGCGCGCGGTTGCCGGCGGAGGGTTGGGGGCAGTATGAGATCTCGAACTTTGCGCATGCCGGCGGAGCCAGCCGGCACAACCAGCGCTACTGGCGGCGCGAACCTTACCTGGGGGTGGGGCTGGACGCGCACTCGCTGTTGACGGCGGGCGGAGCGCGCCGCTTTGCCAACCCCGAGACGCTCGAAGCGTACCGGGCGGGGCTGGAGGCGGGGCGGCTGCCGCGCGGCGAGGCGGAATGGCTGAGCGCGCAGGCGGAGCGGGAAGAGCACTATTTTCTGGGGTTGCGGCAGAACGAGGGCGTGGCGGACGATCCGGCAGATGGGCGTCTGGCGAGCCTGGCCGAGCGCGGGCTGGTGGAGCGCGAGGGCGGGCGGGTGGCGCTGAGCGCGCGCGGGCGGATGCTGTCGAACCAGGTGCTGGCCGAATTGCTGGAATAGTTATTGGTCATCGGTCATCGGTCATCGGTTATTGGTCATTGGTCATTGGTCATTGACGGGCGCGGGTCTCTGCCCTTGCTGGCTGAGACGCTCGCAGCGTCGCGCCCGCACTCGAAGGGCGGCGCCGGCCCGGGCCCGGCGAGTCCAAGCGGGCGTGAGCCTCGCAGGCCTTCGCGCCGATTTTGCCCGCCGTGCAAAGGGCGCGATTCCCGCGACCTGATAACCTTGCAGCATGCGAGGACGCTTCAGCCCCAAAGGGCTCACCGAGGTGGCGGCGATGGCTGAGCGCGGCGTCCACCATACGATTGACCTGCGCAGCGACACGGTCACGCAGCCTTCGGAGGCGATGCGGCGGGCGATGATGGTGGCCGAGGTGGGCGACGACGTGTACGGCGAGGACCCGACGGTCAACCGGCTGGAAAAGCAGGCGGGGGCGTTGTTTGGGCGCGAGGCGGCGCTGTTGGTGCCCACCGGGACGATGGCGAACCAGATTGCGGTGCATCTGCACACGCGGCCGGGGCAGGAGGTGGTGTGCGAGGCGCGCTCGCACCTGTTCAATCTGGAGATGGGGATGGCGGCGGCGTTCTCCGGGGTGCAACTGTGGCCGGTAGCGTCCGGGAGCGGGCGGCTAAGCTGGGCGTTGGTCGAGTCCGCGGTGCACCGCCAGGATCTGATCAACCATGCGGCCACCGGGCTGGTGGTGGTGGAAAACACGCACAACTGGGCCGGGGGCGTGGTGACGCCGCTGGCGATGAGCGCGGCGCTGGTGCGGGAACTGCACGCCCGCGAGGTAGCGGTGCATCTGGATGGGGCGCGCATTTTCAATGCGGCCGAGGCATTGGGCGTAGGGGTGCGCGAGCTGGCGGAGAACTATGACTCGTTGATGTTCTGCCTGTCGAAGGGGTTGGGAGCGCCGGTGGGTTCGGTGCTGGTGGGCGATGGCGAGTTCATCGGGCGGGCGCGGAGGGTGCGCAAGATGCTGGGCGGCGGGATGCGGCAGGCGGGGGTGCTGGCGGCGGCGGGGCTGGTGGCGCTGGAGCAGGGGCCGCCGCAGTTGGCCACCGACCATCAGCATGCGCGCGTGCTGGCCGAAGGGCTGGCCACGATTGAGGGAGTCAAAGTTCAGACGCCAGAGAGCAACATAGTGATGATGGACGTCAGCCGGACTGAGTTCACCGCCCCCCACGTGGTGAGCAAGGTGGCGGAGCGCAATGTGCTGGTGTCGGCACTGAGCCCGGCCGAAATCCGGCTGGTGACGCACTGCGACGTGGACCGGGCGGGATGCGAGGAAGCGGTATTTTCCCTGAGGGCAGTAATAGAACGTGGCTAGCTTTTCGCGGGAGTCGCGCCGTTTGCACGGCGGGCAAGGTCGGCGCGAAGGGCTGCGAAAGCCCGGCAGGGGTGAAAGCGCCC
>JBOGKJ010000077.1:0-14545 GCA_050745565.1 Terriglobales bacterium
GCGCCGACCCGGGGCCCGGTGAGCCCAAGCCGGCGCGAGCCTCGCGGGTGAAAGCGCCACTGGCGCTTTCACCACGTTGGAATTCCGCGGCCCTTCACGCCGATTTTGCCCGCGGTGCAAACGGCGCGACTCCCGCGATTGGATTGCGAATTCGCGCCAATGCGGGTGCGAAACGCGGGTTAGGACCGGCCGGGGCTGCCGCTCAGCCCCTTTCTGCGCCCTTTCACCCCTGTGATGCCACCATTCGGCGTTTTTTGGCTTGGGCTCCCCCGTTCCTAGCCCTAGCATCTACAAATAGCTGGAGGTGGCATTTGCCCTGCCCTTCGGCCTGATCTGGTTGAGGGCACCCGCGAAAAAGGAGGCAGCACGTTGAGCACTCAAACTATCGCCCCGGAGACGTTTTCGCCCATCAAGCGCAACGACTTCAAGGTTCTTCAGCCCGATTCCACCCATTCCGGATCGCGTATTGACGCCATCCATAAAGGTCTGCCCAAAATCACCCAGTCGCTCTGCCCGGATTGCACCCGGGTAATCGAAGCGCGGGAGTTCGAGGAAAATGGCGCGGTCTTCATGGAGAAGACCTGCCCGACGCATGGCTACTTCCGCGACAAGATCTATTCCGACGTGAAGCTCTATCTGAAGATGGAGCAATGGTACTTCGGCGACAACCGCGGCCTCTCCAACCCGGCCATCCCCAACGCCACCCGCTGCCCCGACCAGTGCGGCCTGTGCTCGATGCACACCAGCCACACCGGCCTGGCCAACGTTGACCTCACCAACCGCTGCAATCTGACCTGCCCGGTCTGCTTTGCCAACGCCAACGCCGCCGGCTATCTCTACGAGCCCAGCTTCGACCAGATCCGCAAGATGCTGCAGGCGCTGCGCAACGAGCGCCCAGTCGCCGGACGCGTGGTGCAGTTCTCCGGCGGCGAGCCCACCATCTATCCGCGCTTCCATGACGCGGTGGCGCTGGCCAAGGAGATGGGCTTCAGCCATATCCAGGTGGCCACCAACGGCGTCATGTGGAACGACCTCGATTTCTGCATCAAGGCCCGCGATGCCGGCCTGCACACGCTTTATCTCCAGTTCGACGGCGTCTGCGACGACATCTACAAGCGCACCCGCGGCGAGTCGCTGTTTGACAAGAAGTTGAAGGCCATTGAGAACGTCCGCAAGGCCGGCACCATGAAGATCGTGTTCGTGCCCACCATCGTCAAGGGCCTCAACGACCATCAGATCGGCGACATCATCAAGCTGGCGCTTGACAACATTGACGTGGTCAGCGGCATCAGCTTCCAACCGGTCACCTTCACCGGCCGCATCTCGCGCAAGGAGCTCGAGGCCAAGCGCTTCACGCTGGCCGACGTCGCCCACGCCGTCAACGAGCAGACCGGCCTGGCCGATCCCTACAACGACTGGTTCCCGCTCGCCTGCGTCACGCCGTTCTCCAAGCTCATCAGCGCCCTGCGCGGCGAGGAGACCACCTCGCTGAGCTGCCACCCGCACTGCTCCATGGGCACCTACATGTTCGTGGACCAGAAAACTCGGAAGGCGGTGCCCGTGACCCGCTTCGTGGACGTGGGGGCGATGCTGCAGGACATTGACAACCTGGCGCGCAGCGCGGAAAAGGCGCGTTTCAAGTTCTTCAGCAAGGTGAAGACCTGGGGCTCGCTGCAGAAGCACTTCCATGCCGAGCGCGCGCCCGAGGGGCTGACGTTCACCAAATTCCTGCAGACGCTGCAGGGCATGACTGACAAAAGCTACGGCCGCGGCGACGACGCCGAAAAGGGCTTCGTCTACAAGACGCTGATGGTCGCCGGCATGCACTTCATGGACAGCTACAACTACGACGTCGAGCGGGTGAAGCGCTGCATCATTCACTACGCCGCGCCGAACGGGTTGATTTACCCCTTCTGCACCTACAACTCCGGTCCGGTGTACCGCGAAAAGATCGAGAAGAAATACTCGATGCCGTTCGAATCGCAGCTCACCACCATGAAAATCCCCAGCGGCGGCCAGACCACGCAAGTGGCCGGCGATGCCGCCAAATCCGCCCTCCCGGTGCTGCAACCGGCTTCCGGCGGCTGCGGCAGCCACTAACCCAGTTTCGGTTCTGTTGTTTTCAGGCCCCGGCCCTAAGGCCGGGGCCTTTTTTGTGCCGGCGCCCGGCGGGCCTGTGCTAGCGTTGGAACTGACTATGAGTATTCCTTCGGAACCTGGCGGCGGAAGCATGCCCGCGGGAGCCGCAGTGGCGCTGGCTTAGAGCGCACCTGCTCTCTCGACGGGCGTTTCGCCTTCCGTCAGGCCCGTGAACGAGAGCAGGAAGTTTGGTTTTTCGCCGGCCTCAATCCGACCCCGCCGTCGCGGTGTCTTCTGCCGCGTCCGCCCCGCGCCCCTCCCGGCGCCGCCGCGCCCGCTCGCTCTGGGCCGTCCGCATTCTGCCGTTCCTGCTGATCCTGGGGCCGGGCTTCATCACCGCCAACGTGGACAACGACCCCGGCGGCATCCTCACCTACTCCCAGGCCGGCGCCAAGTTCGGGTACCTGCTGCTGTGGACCCTGATCCCGACCACCATCGCCCTCATCGTCATCCAGGAAATGGCGGCGCGCATGGGCGCGGTCACCGGCAAGGGCCTCAGCGACCTCATTCGCGAGGAGTTCGGCTTCCGGGTCACCTTCTTCGCCATGATCGTGCTCTCGATCGCCGATTTCGGCAACATCCTGAGCGAGTTCGGCGGCCTGGCACTCGGCATGGGGTTGTTCCACGTGCTGAAGTGGATCTCGGTGCCGGTCGGGGCCCTCCTGATCTGGATCCTCGTGGTTCGTGGCCGCTACCGCAAGGTGGAGATGGTGCTGATCGGGCTCTCGCTGATCTATTTCACCTACGCCTTCTCGGCGGCGATGGCTCATCCCGCCTGGGGACATGCGCTGCGCGAAATGGTGCTGCCCACCGGGTTGACCTTTCACGGCGAGTACCTGGTGATGGTAATCGGCCTGATCGGCACCACGATCACACCCTGGATGCAGTTCTACCTGCAGGCCTCGATCGTGGAAAAAGGGATCGGAAAAAAAGAGTACCGGCTCAGCCGCTGGGACGTCATCAGCGGCTGCTTCATCACCGAGATCGTGTCGTTTTTCATCATGGTCGCCTGCGCCGCCACGCTCTACGCCCACGGCCACCGCAACGTGAGTGACATGGCCGAGGTGGCGATGGCGCTGCGCCCGCTGGCCGGCCGCTACGCCGAGCTGCTGTTCGCCATCGGCCTGATCAACGCCGCGCTGTTGTCGGCGGCCATCCTGCCGCTGGCCACCGCCTACAACGTCTGCGAGGGGCTCGGTTTTGAGCACGGCGTGGACAAGCGCTTTGGGGAAGCGCCCGCCTTCTACGGCCTGTACACGTTTCTTATTGCCGCCGGCGCCGGCTGCGTGCTGATCCCGAACCTGCCGTTGGTCAAGGTGATCCTGTGGTCGCAGGTGGCCAACGGCATCCTGCTGCCGTTCCTGTTGGTGTTTATGCTGCTGCTGGTGAACCGCGAGGACGTCATGGGCGATCAGCGCAATGGCCCGGTTGCCAACTTCGTCGCCTGGGCCACGAGCATCGCCATTGTGGCGCTGACGGTGATGTGGGTGTTTACGCTGTGAACGGCCTGGTGCGGCGGCCGGGCCCCAGGAAGCCATGACCTCGGGCGCCAAGACGGCCGCAGGCCCCGCCACCGCGGGCAGCCACGGCCGCGCCGGGTCGGCCTGGAGGGTGGTGTGGATCGGGTTGGTGGCGGGCTCGCTCGACATCGGCGAAAACCTGATCTATAACGCTTTCCGCCACATCACGCCGGCGATGGTGTTTCGCTACGTCGCCAGCGGCCTGGCCGGGACGCGGCATGCGATCGCCTGGGGCGCGGCCGGTGTCGCGCTGGGCGTGGTGGTGCACTACCTGATCGCGCTCTCGTGGACCGCGGTCTTTTACGTTGCCAGCCGCCGCTGGCGAGTGCTGACACGGCGCCCGGTGGCGAGCGGGCTGGGCTTCGGCCTGGTGGTGTTCGCGGTGATGAACTTTGTGGCGGTGCCCCGGTCCGGTGTGCCGCATCCGCTGCCGCCGATGACGCTCGCGCACGTTCTGAACGCGCTCGCGCCGCTGTTGTTCTGCATCGGCCTGACCGTCGCGCTGCTGACGGCGCGGTTCGCGCCGCCACCGCCGCCGCCGCCGCCGCGATAAATCGGTGCAGCAGGGCACGGACCGGCGCGCGGGCTACGGCAGGATCACAGTTGCTGTGGTTACCCGAACTGCCGCGTGGCGCCGTCCGGCGGCCGGCGCGCGGGTCGGCGACCCGCCCCACATCAACGCCACGGCTACAGCATCTGTGATTTTGCCTAGGCGGCGTGCTACAGGCATACAGTGATGAACACAGCAACGCCACGGCTACAGCATCTCTGATTCCGCGCTAACCCCGGCGTCGGCCGGCGCGCACTAACGCCACGATTTCCCGTCGTGACAGGTCCGCCTTCACCGCCGGCACCTGCAGCGGCGACGCGACACCGGCCGGCTCCGGTCGCACCGTGAACCGTTGGCCATCGCGGCGCCGGATCTCCACCTGGCCCTCGCGCCGCGCCCGGTTCAACACTTCCGACAACTGTTGTCGCGCCTCCGAATAGCTAAATACCGTCAAGATCCACCTCCACGGTCGCCAAACCCAGTCGCGCGGCCGCCCTGGCCAGCGCGCGATCGAGGGTGAGCAATGCCAACCGTTGGTGCCGCGCTGCCTCCAGCACGTAACCGTCGTAGGCGTAAACCCCGGCGGCCAGCGCCAGATCCAGCGCCCGCGGCACGCTCACCTCCACCAGCTGCACCGGCACCGCCCCAAAACTCGCCCATGCCGCCCGCACCTCTTCGGCCGAGAGCCGGTGCCGCCGGAATCCCGCCACCAGCGCGTTGCCCAACTCCCAAGGCAGCGTCGGCGCGGCCCGCAAGGCCTGCCCCTGCGTCACACGGATCAACGCTGGCCGGGAGGGCTCATCCAGCAGCACCGCCAGCAGCGCCGAGGTGTCGAGCAGCATTGCCACTTGTACAATTGTACTTGTTTCTGGGGCGGCACGGCGGGATGGCTTTGACTTCGCCGCGGGACTGGTCTAGAGTGGGGCGGGAAAGCCGCTACGGAGGTTGTCACATGACGCAAGGTATTCGCCGGGTGGGTTACGCCGCAGTAAGCCTGATGGCACTGGCCGGACTGGTGGCTGCGCAAGCGCCATCCGCCTCCGCCGCTCTCGCCCCCGCCGCCTACAGCCGCATGCGCTGGCGCTACATCGGCCCTCCGGGCAACCGCACCGACGCGGTCGCCGGCGTCGCCGGCAACCCGCTCATCTTCTATGCCGGCGCCGCCAGTGGCGGCGTCTTCAAGACCACCGACGGCGGCGAGACCTGGGCGCCGATGTTTGACGCCGAACCGGTGCAGTCCATCGGCGCCCTAGCCGTGGCCCGCAGCAACCCGAACATCGTCTGGGCCGGCACCGGCGAGAGCTTCATCCGCAGCGATATCTCGATCGGCGATGGCATATATAAATCCACCGACGCCGGCGTCACCTGGCGGCATATGGGCCTCGACCAGACCGGGCGCATCGGCCGCATCGTCATCAACCCGCGCGACCCTGACGTGGTGCTCGCCTGCGCCCAGGGCAACGACTATGGCCCGCAGCCCGAGCGCGGCGTCTACCGCTCGACCGACGGCGGCAAGACCTGGGCCAAGACCCTGTTTGTGGACGAGAACACCGGCTGCAGCGACATTGCCCTGGATATGAGCAACCCGGAAATCGTCTACGCCTCCACCTGGCAGATCATCCTCCACACCTGGGGACGCACCAGCGGCGGCCCCGGCAGCGGCATCTTCAAGTCCCTGGACGGCGGCGCCACCTGGACGCGGCTGCGCGGCCACGGCCTGCCGCATTCCCCGCTCGGCAAAATCGGGCTGGCGCTGGCGCCGAGCGACCCCAGCCGCGTCTACGCACTGATTGAGACCGGCGATGGCGTGCCCGACAATGGCCAACCCACCCAGATCGGCCAGCTCTGGAGCTCGGACAACGCCGGCGCCACCTGGACGCTGGTCAGCAGCGACCGCGACCTGCGCAGCCGCACCGCCTACTACACCCGCGGCGAGGTCTCAAGCGGCAACCCCAACGAGATGTACTTCCTGGGCAACTCGTTCACACGCACGCTCGACGGCGGCCACACCTTAACCCGCATGCCCTCCAGCCCCGGCGGCGACAACCACGACATGTGGATTGACCCCACCAACGCCCAAAGCATCGCCGTCGCCAACGACAGCGGCATCTCTCTCACTGTGGACGGCGGCCGCACCTGGCGCCACGTCCGCCTCGCCAATGGCCAGATGTACCACGTCACCGTGGACGACCAGGTTCCCTACAACCTCTATGGCAACGAGCAGGACACTGGCAGCTACGAGGGCCCCAGCCGCATGCCCACCGCCGGCGGCCGCGGCGGCCGTGGCGGCGCCATTACCGCCGGCGACTGGCATACCATCGGCGGCGGCGAAGAGGGCTTCGCTACGCCCGACCCCAAAGACCCGAATATTGTCTGGTCCAGCGGCACCGGCGAAGGCGCGGTCGGCGGCGTCGTCACCCGCTATGACGAACGCAATGGTCAGACCCGCAACGTCGAGGTCTGGCCCGAGAGCGTCGCCGGCTCGCCTGCCAGCGCGGTCAAATACCGCTTCAACTGGCAGTTTCCACTGCTGATGTCGCCCTTCGACCACAACCAGATCTACACCGCCAGCCAGGTCGTCCACGTCACCACCAACGGCGGCCAGAGCTGGCAGGTCATCAGCCCCGATCTCACCCTCAACGACAAGAGCCGCATGGGCATCTCCGGCGGCCTGACGCCCGACAACATCGGCGTCGAATACGCCGGCGTCATCTACGCCCTAGCCGAGTCACCCAAACAGCAGGGCCTGCTCTGGGCCGGCACCAACGACGGCCAGGTGCAGCTCACCCGCGACGGCGGCAAAACCTGGACCAACCTCACCAAGAACCTTCCCGACCTGCCGCCCTGGGGCACGGTGGACAACATCTTCCCTTCCCCGTTTGACGCCGCCACCGCCTACCTCACCGTGGATTTCCACCAGATGGACAACCGCGACCCCTTCGTCTACCGCACCCACGACTACGGCCAGACCTGGACCAAAATCACCACCGGCCTGCCCCACACGCCGGTCGGCTACGCCCATTGCGTCATCGAAGATCCGGTGCGCCAGGGCCTGCTCTATCTCGGCACCGAAGGCGGCATGTACGTCTCCTTCAATGACGGCGACCAGTGGCAGCCGCTGCAGTTGAACCTGCCGCACGCGCCCGTTTATTGGCTCACGGTCCAGCCCCGCCGCCACGATCTGGTCGCCGCCACCTACGGCCGCGGCTTCTGGATCCTCGACGACATCGCTCCCTTCGAGCAGTACAGCGCCCAAGCCGCCTCGTCGGATGCCTACCTGTTCCCGCCGCGCCCCGAGTACCGCTTCCGCGGCGGCGTGCGCATCATTACCAACGGCGCCGACGCCAGCGCGGGGCAGAACCCGCCCCCCGGCGCTTTCATCGATTTCTATGTATCCTCGCCCGATTCGCGCGCCACCATCACCATTCGCGACGCCAGCGGCAAGACCGTGAACACGCTCCATACCCGCGCCGCCCGCGGCCTCAACCGCGTGTACTGGGACCTGCGCACGGCGCCACTCCCCACAATCCGCCTGCGCACGCTCTCACCCTATGCCCCCGACCAGACGCTGAACGCCCAGGGCTGGCGCCCGGCGCCGGGCAACCGACCGCTGTCGCTGATGGCGCCGCCCGGCGCCTACACCGTCGAGCTCACCGCCGGCGGCCAGACGCTGAAACAGCCCTTCGAGCTGCTCAAGGACCCGCACTCGGATGGCACCCTCGCCGATATCGCCGCCCAGGACAAGTTGGCCAACACCATCGCCGGTGAAGTCGAAACCGTCACCCGCACCATCAACCGCATCGAGCTGGTGCGCGGCCAGCTCGCCGGTCTTGAGCAGGCCGTCAGCGCCGACCCCGGCGGCCCCGCCGCCGGCGATTCCGCCGCACTCGACAAAACCGCCAGCGCCCTTGATGCCAGCCTGCTCACCGTGGAAAGCGACCTCTACAACACCCGGGCCACCGGCAAAGGCGAGGACCAGTGGCGCTGGGCGCCCACCCTGGTGGACAAGCTCAGCTACCTGGAAAGCGAAATCACCAGCAGCGATTTCGCCCCCACCGACCAGGAGGTCGAGGTCAACACCATGCTGGCCCAACAGGTCACCTCGCACCAGCAGGCGCTCGATCATATCGTCGCCACCGGGCTGGCGGCCTTCAATGCCAGCCTGCGCCAGAAGAATATCCCGAACGTCCTGGCCGGAGGCAAGCGGTAACAAGTTGCTAGTTCCTAGTTGCTAGTGCGGGCGCGGCGGTTGGGACGCTGACCAGCGACCGGAGCGACCTCGGGGTTCCACTGTCCCCGTCCCGCCCTTGCGACGACAGGTAAAAAGTTGCTAGTTGCTAGTTGCTAATGCGGGCGCGGCGGCTGGGACGTTGACCGGCGACCGGAACGACCTCGGGTTTCGTCCCCGTTGGAGGCGGCGCTCCGCAGCCCTGGCAGCGCGCCCGGCTGCCGACGTTCGCTCCGCTGCTGAGCCTTCACTAGCAACTAGGAACTAGCAACTAGCAACTAGCTTCTAGCTGCTCGCAACTGGTGTCGCCGGTTCGGGGGCGACGGCCACATCGCGCAGGTAGGCGGCGGCTTCCTCCGGGCTGGTGGGGTTGATGTAAAAGCCCGTGCCCCATTCGAAGCCGGCGATGCGCGTCAGGCGCGGCATGTACTCGATGTGCCAGTGGAACGACTCCAGGTGCGACTCGCGCAGGGGCGCGCTCTGCAGCACCAGGTTGTAGGCGGGCGCATCAAGCACCTGGTCGGTGCAGCTCAGCAGCAGCTTGATGGCGTGCGCCAGGTTCTCGAAGTTGCGCGGCGAGGACTGCTCGAAGAAGGCTTCGTGGCGGCGGGGCAGCACCCAGGTCTCGAACGGAAACCTCGGCGCCCAGGGCGCGACGGTGACAAAGTCCTCGTTTTCCGCCACCACCCGGACGCGGTCCTCGAGTTCCTGGCGGATGATGTCGCAGTAGATGCAGCGTTCCTTGTAGTCGTAATACTGCTTGGCGCCGTCCACCTGCTCGCGGATGGAGCGGGGCACGATCGGCAGCGCGATCAACTGCGAGTGGCTGTGCTCGAGCGAGGCGCCGGCGGCCTCACCGTGGTTTTTAAACGCCAGAATGTAGCGGAAACGGGCGTCCTTTTTGAGGTCGAGCATGCGGTCGCGGAACGCCCACAGCACGTCCTCGATGCTTTTGGCCGGCAGCGCCGCGAGTGGCAGGTCGTGGTGCGGCGACTCGATGATGACCTCGTGGGCGCCGATGCCGTTCATCTTGTCGTAGACGCCTTCGCCGGTGCGGTTCAGGTCGCCCTCAATTCCCAGGGCGGGGAACTTGTTAGGCACCACGCGCACGGTCCAGCCCGGCGAGTTGGGCGCGCCTTCGGGGCGGTAGGCGAGGATTTCCGGCGGCGTCTTGGTCTCGTTGCCGTAACAGAAAGGGCAACTGGCGTGGTTGGCGACCGTCACCGGCGCGCGGGGATAGTCCGAGGGGCGCTTGCTGCGATCGCTGGCAATGATGACCCAGCGGCCGGTAATGGGATCTTTGCGGAGTTCAGGCATGGTAGGCGATAGGTGCGCGATCAGGCGTCAAAGGCATCGCGGTAGAGTTGGATGAGGGGACGGCGCTCAAATGGCCCATCCACTGTGACCGCATCGAAGCGGTAGGGACCAGAATGGCCCCGGCGGCGGCAGAACTGCGACGCCAGGCTGGCAAGCTGCAGCCGCTTGGCCTGGTCCAGGCGATCTTCGAGTGCGAACTGGCCAACTGAGCCACTAGCTTTGACCTCCACGAACACCAGGCAGGGCGGAGAGCCCTCCCAAGCGATTAAATCAATCTCGCCGGCCGGCTCCGGAGAGCCTGAACCAGGGCGGTAGTTCCGCGCAACGATTGTATACCCGTGCTCCCGCAGGGACCAATAGGCAATCTCCTCAGCACGCTCGCCCACTCGCTGGTCACGGTTCGCCGGCGGCTGCGGCCGCAGGCGCTGCGCCAGCGCCTCGGCCGCATGTACCAGTGCCGGCCAGGGGCGCCAGCGCGGCGGGCTCAGCAGCTCAGGAGAATGCAGGGCCATGGCCGCTCACCGGCTGCGGGCCTCGCGTACGGACTGCCGCAGGATCTCACAGGCCATATCGGCATGAGCGCGGGTGCAGATCAGTGGCGGCATCAGGCGCACCGTGCTCGTGCCACAACCGAGAATCAGCAGGCCGTGCTCGAAGGCGCGCTGCACGATGCGGTCGCGCAGCGCCGGGTCGGGGGTTTTGCTGCGCTGATCGCGCACCATTTCGATGCCAATCATCAGCCCCAGGCCGCGCACCTCGCCCACCTCGGGCATCTCCGCCGGCCAGCTCTGCAACTGCTCCAGCAGGTACTGGCCCACGTCGCGGGCGTTTTCGGTCAGCTCGCGCCGCAGCAGCCCGAGGGTGGCCTCGGCCGCGGCCAGCACCACCGGGTTGCCGCCGAAGGTCGAGGCATGCGCGCCCGGCGTCCAGTCCATGATGCCGGCGCGCGAAAACGTCACCCCCAGCGGCATACCGCTGGCGATGCCCTTGGCCGAGCAAACGATGTCGGGGGCGACGCCAAAGTGCTCCATGGCCCACATCCGGCCCGTCCGCCCCGCTCCCGACTGCACCTCGTCGGCGATCAACAGGATGCCGTGCTGGTCGCAGACTTCGCGCAGGCGCCGCACGAAGCCAGCCGGCGGCACCACGTAGCCTCCCTCGCCCTGCACCGGCTCGAAAACGATGGCCGCCACCTCGTCGGGTGGCGTGGTGGTGTGGAACAGCCGCTCGAGCTCGTCGAGCGAAGCCGCACCGGCGTCGCCGCAACCATGCGGCGGACGGTATGGGTCCGGATAGCTGATGTGGAACACGCCCGGCATCAACGGGGCAAACCGCGCCCGCTGCGTCTGCTTGCTGCTGGTCACCGCCAGCGTCCCCAGTGTGCGGCCGTGGAAGCAGTTGTAGAAGCCGATGAAGTAGGGGCGGCGCGTGTGGTAGCGCGCCAGCTTCAGCGCGCACTCGATCGCCTCGGCGCCGGAGTTGCTGAAAAAGAACCGGTGGGGACCGGGCATGGGCGCGGTGGCGGCGATCAACTCCGCCACGCGCGGCATCAGGTCATAGTAGAAGTCCGTGCCCGACATGTGGATGAGCTCCGCCGCTTGGTGCTGAATCGCCGCCACCACCTCGGGATGGCAGTGGCCGGTGGAGCAGACGGCAATGCCGGCGGTGAAGTCCAGGAAGCGGTTGCCGTCCACGTCTTCGATATACATGCCGCGGCCGCGGCGTGCCACCAGCGGGTAGCTGCGGGTGTAGGAGGGCGAGATCAGGCGCTCGTCGTTTGCGAGAATGGCCTGGGCTTGGGGGCCGGGCAGCGCGGTGCGCAGCTCCGGGGCGGGAACAGTGGTGGAAACAGACATGATGGGCTCCTCAATCCTGTGGCAGGTTGATACGGCCGCACCGCGGGCGCGGGCGGCGTTTCCGGGGCAGGCCCAGGCTTAGTCGGAGCCGAACAGGCTGGGCCGGCGGGCAGACGGACAGGCGGCCGTTCGCAACTTCATTTCCAGCGCCATCGTTCCCCCCCTCCCTTTATATCTTCCACCAGAACCCCGGCCTCGTCCAGTTGACCCCGCAGCGCGTCGGCGCGGGCGTAGTCGCGCGCGGCGCGCGCCTCCCGCCGCGCCGCCAGCAACTGTTCCACTTCGCCCTCCGGCAGCCGCCCCGCCGGGGCCGCGGCCGCATCGGGCGCAAGCACCTGGAATACGCGGTCGAAGCCGGTCAGCGTGGCCTCCAGCGCCTCCACCTCGGCCGCCGCCGGTGCGCGCTTGTCCAGCACCGCGTTGGCGCGCCGCACCAGCTCGAACAGCGCCGCCAGTGCTTCGGCCGTATTGAGGTTGTTGGCCAGCGCGGCCGTCATCGCCTCGCCCGCCGTGGCGGCCTCGGCCGCCAGATCCGCCGACGCCGCGGGCCGGGCGGCGGGCGGCTGGGCGCCCAGCCGGGCGCGAAAGTCGCGCAACCGCTGCAGCGCCGCCTGCGCCTGGTCAAGGCCCTCGAGCGTGAAGTTGAGCTGCCGCCGGTAGGGGGTCGCGGCCAGCAGATAGCGGATGGCGCTGGGCGCATAGCCGCGCTCCATCAGGTCGCGCACGGTGTAGAAATTCCCCAGCCGCTTCGACATCTTCTGGCCGTTGACCAGCAGAAACTCCATATGCAGCCAGCAGCGCGCGAACGGCTGCCCGGTGACGGGCTCGACCTGGGCGATTTCGTTCTCGTGGTGGGGGAAGATCAGGTCCGTGCCCCCGGCATGGATGTCGAGCGTGGGCCCCAGCAGCGTCTCGGCCATCACCGAGCATTCGATGTGCCAGCCCGGTCTGCCCTCGCCCCACGGACTTGGCCAGGTGGGCTCGCCCGGCCGCGCGGCTTTCCAGAGGGCGAAGTCGCGGGCCTCCTCCTTCTCGTACTCGTCCTGCTCGACGCGCGCGCCCGCCTGCAGCCCGGCCAGGTCTTTGCCCGACAGCCGCCCATAGGCCGGAAAACTCGCCAGCCGAAAATAGACCGACCCTTCGCGCTCATAGGCGTGCCCGGAGGCCACCAGGCGCTCGATCCAGGCGACCATCTGCGGGATGAAGTCGGTGGCGCGGATCAGCCGCCCGGCCGGGGCAATGCGCAGCCGCTCCATGTCTTCGAGAAAGGCGGCGGTGAAGCGGTCGGCGTAGGCGCGCAGGGGCTGGCCGGCTTCCTGGGCGCGGGCGATCATCTTGTCGTCCACGTCGGTGATGTTCATCACCGACTCCACCGCGTAGCCCTCGCGCCGCAGGAAGCGCTGCAGAATGTCGAGCCCAACGAAGGTGCGGAAGTTGCCGATGTGACCGTAGTCGTAGACGGTGAGGCCGCAGGTGTACAGCTTCACCCGCCCCGGCTGCTCAGTCTCGAGCGGCTCGACGCGGCGGGTGAGGGTGTTGTGGAGCCGGACGGGGGTGGGCATATGCAAACGTCAGTTTAGCCTGCCCGCCACGAACGTTGACGGGCGCGGGCCCCTGCCCGGCTGCGCCGGGCATCCCGCTTGGGCTCGCGCCGGCCCGGGGCCCGGTGAGCCCAAGCCGGCGCGAGCCTCGCGGGGCCTTGCCGCTTCGTTTATCGGGAGCGGGCCACGCGTTGGAATTCCGCGGCCCTTCACGCCGATTTGGCCCGCGGCGCAAACGGCGCGACTCCCGCGAGTTGCCTCACCAGGAAATCCACCAGGAAGACCCGACGCTGTTCTCTGTCGGCGTTTTGAAGGCTGGCAATGGCGGCGGAAGCTCGAGCGACGGCCTGCGCCGCGGCCTGCTTGCTTGCCCGAAACTCGGGATTGTAGTCAGCTTCGTGTCGAAGTTGTTGCAGTTGTATGAAGTCGTTCGCGAATGACACCAGCCCACTGTGAGCGCCCTGAACTCCGACAAGCCGTTGACACCTTTCGCGCGCATGGCCATGGTCCACAGCCCGGTAGAAGCGATTCCAGACCTGACCACTTCCTCCGGCAAATTCGTCGGCAATCGCCCCGCATAAGCAGTGGAATGCGGCGTAGTAGGCGGTGGACATTGCGCGCCGGAGATCCACCTGCCGCGGGGCGCCCAACTGCCCCGGAGGGTCCATCTCCCGCCGCGCCAAATCGAGCAACTGCTGCGGGTCGGGCCCCGCCATCAGCCAGCGGCCTCGCGCTCCTCGGCTTCGGTGGTTAACTCAATGTAGGGGTACAGCTCCGGATGGCCCTGTTCGACTAGCCAGTGCACCAGCTCGATCGTTGCATCACTGATGGCCTTAGCGTCGGAATCATGAAGCTCGCCGTTGAATTCCAGGCGAACGAAAAGGCTGGGTTCGCCGGCCCAATTCTCGGCCCGCCGCACATCGAGAACCTTCGCCGGCCTGGCTACCCTGCTTGCGAACAGCCTCTGTGCCTCCGCTGTCGCAGCACTGATCAGATTGTCCACGCCTCAAGGCTAGCATGGCAGATGGGCGGCAAATGCCCGGCTAGGCCGCCGTCGGCCGCGGGCGTGGATGCAGCAGCATCCAATTGACGCCGAAGCGGTCGCGCACCTGGCCGAAGCGGCTGGCGAAGAACGTTTCCTGAAGCGCCATGAGCACCTGGCCGCCGTCGGCGAGGGCGGCGTAGATACGCTCGGCCTCGGCGTCGCTCGTGAGCGTGAGCGACAAGTAGGCGCTGCGCATGGGTTCGGCCGTGGGCACGTCGGCACCCATCAGCACTGTACCGCCCAACTCCAATTGCGCGTGCATCACCTTGTCGCGCCACTCCGGCGCCGTGCCCGAGTTCGGCGGCGCCTCGGCAAACGTCATCACCGCGCCGGGCTTCGCGCCCAAGTG
>JBOGKJ010000078.1:0-3791 GCA_050745565.1 Terriglobales bacterium
GCATCTTCGGCAACATTGACGTGGCCGTCGCCCCGAGCGATCCCAACGTCCTCTATGCCGTGATTCAGGCCGACTACAAGCCCGGCCTGCCCGGCGGCCTGTTCCGCTCCAACGACGGCGGCGAGAGTTGGACGATGATGAGCGACAGCCTCGAGATCTCCCAGCGCGCCTACTACTACGGCCGCGTGTACGTCGATCCCAAGGACGCCAACACCGTCTATCTGCCGAACGTTGATGTCTATGAGTCGCACGACGGCGGCCGCACGCTGATCCGGCTGCAGCCTCCGCACGGCGACAACCACGTCTTCTGGATCAACCCCGACAACTCGCAGGACCTGATCGAGGGCAACGACGGCGGGGCGACGGTGTCGCTCGACGGCGGCAAGACCTGGAGCTCCGAGGACAATCAGCCCACCGGGCAGTTCTATCACGCCAACCTCGACAACCAGTTTCCGTTCCACATCTATGGCGCGCAGCAGGACGAGGGCTCCTCCGAAGCGCCGAGCGCGGTGCCCTCGGGGACGATTCCCGCGGTCTGGACGCGCGTCGCGGGCGGCGAGGAGTGTTGGGTGGTGCCCGTGCCCGACCGTCCCTGGATCACGTACTCCTGCGGCTATTTCAGCATCAATTTGAAGGACGACCGCCGCACCGGGGAAGTGCGCGAAGTGAGCCCCTGGCCGTCGGACAAGAACGGCTCGGCGGGATCGCAAATCAAGTTCCGCTGGGGCTGGAACCATCACGCCGCCGCCACCTCGCCCACCAACCCGCGCCTCTTCGTGCTGGGCGCGAACGTCTTGTTCGAAACCGCCGACGGCGGAACCAACTGGAAGCAGATCAGCCCCGACCTCACGCGCAACGACAAAAGCAAACAGGACCGCTCCGGCGGACCCATCAGCAAGGACCAGACCGGCGAGGAGATGTACGACACCATCTCCGCCGTGGCGTTTTCGCCGCTGACCGGCCAGACCATCTGGGCCGGTTCCGACGACGGCCTGGTGCACGTCACCACCGACGGCGGGGCGCACTGGAACGCGGTGCGTCCGCCCAGCCTGCCGGCCTGGGCCGTCATCACCTGCATCGAGCCCTCGCACACGCAGGCGGGCGCGGCCTACCTTTCCGCCAGCCGCTACATGTGGGACGACTGGAAGCCCTACGTCTACCACACCACCGACTACGGCCAGCACTGGACGGCAATCTCCGCCGGGCTGCCCGCCGACCAGTACGTCAACAGCATCCGCCAGGACCCCGGCGACCCGAACCTGCTCTTCGCCGGCACCGCGCTCACCGTCTACATGAGCCCCGACGGCGGCGGCCACTGGATGCCGCTCGGCCTCAACCTGCCGCCGGTGCGCGTCAACGACATCGAGATTCAGGCGCAGCAGCACGCCGTGGTGCTCGCCACCTTCGGACGCTCCTACTGGGTGCTCGACAACCTGCAATTCATCGAGCAATTGAGCGGCGCCCCCGTCGCCCACGACGCGCTCTACTTATTCAAGCCGCAGCAGGCGTGGCTGGTGAAGCGCAGCGGCCGCGGCTACGGCGGCGGCGCGGCCGGCGGCGTCAATGCGCCCGCGGGCGCGACCGTGTTCTACCATCTGCCGGAAAACTATGACCGCCAGAGCCCGGTGAAATTGACCTTCAACGACGCGCGCGGCAACGTGATCAACAGCTTTACGCTGCCGGAACGCGCAGCCGGCGGACGCAACGCAAGGTCCGGGCGCGGCGGCCGCGGCGGCCGGGGCGCGGGCGCGGGCGCTGAGGCCGGGCTGCATCCGGGAATGAACCAGTTCCTGTGGAATCTCCGCTATCCCGACGCGACCGAGGTGAACGGCGTTCTGTGGTCGGTCAACGGCGCCTCGGAGCCGGTTGGTCCCGAGGTGCCGCCGGGGACCTATTACGTCCAGTTGTCCTATGGCGGCGCCACGACGCCCAAGCGCGCCTTCACGGTGACGCTCGACCCGCGCCTGCACGCGTCGCAAGCCGCGCTCGAGCAGCGCTTTGACCTGATGATGCGCATCTACAAGGCCGAGAACGAACTCGATGCGACATTGAACCAGGCCCTGGCGTTGCGCGACAAGCTGGCGCCCACCTCCGCCGCCTACACCACCCTTAACGATGCCATCGGCGGCCTGGTCGAGCTCCGCATCCAGTCGAGCGAGGGCGGGCTGATGTTCCGCGCGCGGCTGCACGCCTGGCTCACGAACATCGGCCAGCAAGTGGACCAGGAGTTCGAGGCGCCGACGCCCGCCATGGTCCAGGTGGCCGACCTCTACATCCAGGAGGCCGATGCCGGCGCGGCGCTATTGCGCGCCGCCATGGCCCGCGCGGGCCGCTGACGGAAGAAGTGGCTAGTTGCTAGTGGTTAGTGGCTAGCGCGCCGCGAAGAGTCGCTAGTCGTTTAATGGCTAGCGCTGCTGCAGGAGCGGCTTTTGTGGGGCGGGCCCCCTGGCCGTGAGAGCGCCAGTGGCGCTCGAACGCCGGCCCCCGGCCGGCCGCCGCCCGCTTTGAAGCGGCGTTCAGCCACACGATGTCGCCGGCATCGGGCGCGATTCGCGGCACTACCAGATCTCTTTGCCTTCCGGGCGCCCGAAGTCAACCGCCTCGGGCTGGTTCTTTCGCGTGATGCCCCGCAGCAGGTCATTCAGCTCGTAGGTTTTTTGCTGCACGGGCTCGATGACGATCCGGCCTGCCTCGGCACGCACATCCACCGCGTCGCCGAGATCAAGCTGCATGGCCTGCATCACCGACGCCGGAATCCGCACCGCGGCACTATTGCCGCATTTCTTCAGCCTTGATTTCATCGCCGTGCCCCTGCCTATACCGTATACCGAGATCGGCGTGCGCGATAGCGGCGGCCGGCCACCCTGCGCTCTCGCCGGGCTGCGGCCGGAACTCGCTCGGCGGCAACGCCTGCCCGGTCTGCTGGGGCGCCTCCGGGTGCTTCGGGCGGCAGGAGGCCGGCGTTCGAGCGACACTGGCGCTCTCACGGCCGGGAGCCCGCCCCACAAAAGCCACTGGCCACTGGCAACTGGCCACTCTTGCGGCGCCCGCTAGCCACTAACCACTAGCCACTGTCTCGCCTGGAGCGCGCGGAGCGCGCGACGCTAAGCCGCCTACTGCCCGGCCGAAGCGAGCTGCTCAAGACTTACCGCGACCTCGCCGAGCTGCCGGCGACGTTCGGCCAGCAGCCGTTCGGCCTCGGCCACCACCGCCGTTGGCGCGCGCTCGCGGAAGCTGGCGCCAGCCAACTGTTTTTCCAGTTGGGCGACGCCCTGGGCAAGCGTGGCGCGCTCCTTGTCCAGCCGCCGCCGCTCGGCTTCGATGTCCACTAGGCCGCTCAGGTCCGGCTGCAGGTCGAACGCGGGCGTGGTGAGATAGCCGAGCTTGCGCTCGGCGATGGCCGTGGTTTCCTCCAGCCGCTCCAGCCCTGCAAGCGCCGCGGCGGCGGCCGCAATGCGCTCGAGCGCGACCGCGCCCCGCCACACGATGGCGGCGCGGAAGCGCGTCCGGGGCGGCAGTTGCCACTGGGCGCGCAGGCTGCGCAGCGCGGCGACGAGTTGCTGCAGGGCGGCGATTTCGGCTTCGGCGGCCGGGTCGGCCGCGGCCCCGTCGGCCACCGGGTAGGGCGCCAGCGCGATCGAGCGCAGCGGCGCCTCACGAGGCAACCTGGACGCGCCCTGAGCAGCGCTGGCTCGCGTTGCCGCCAAGGGAATCTCGGCTGCAGCCCGACCAGCGGGAGGGCGTCCAGAGGAGGGCGGCCCTGCCGCGCCGGCGTAGAGCGCCTGCCAGAG
>JBOGKJ010000079.1:0-16559 GCA_050745565.1 Terriglobales bacterium
AGGCGGCGGCGCAGCGCCACGGCCGTGTCGGCGAACGCGCCGCGTTCGTGCAGCAGCCGGCGGTCAAGTTCGGGAAAGCTGGAGGTCGCCATGGTTTCATCCTCGCCGGGGGCGGCGGCCCCGGCGCCAGCCCATCGCCAGGCCCAGAACCAGGCCGGTGGCGGCAGCCAGCATCAGCAGCGGCTCCGCGTTTTTCCGCCGCCCTTCCGGGGTGCGCGCGGCGCGCAACAACTCACCCAGCCGATGCGACTGGGTGCGCGCGCGCCGCGACCAGTGGCCGACACTGCGCTGCAGCCGGTCCATCAGCGGGGGCTGGCGCAGCGGCATCGGAATCGGCTCTTTGGTCATCACACCCCAACCGCCTAGATGCCTAGCGCGCTTGGAGCCGTTGCCGGTGATACCGCCGGGCCGAGGCAAACGCGTAATGGATGCCGGAGAACACGACCAGAAAACTCACCGCATACCAGCCAAATTCCTCAATCGCCAACATTACCGGGCTCGGCCACAGTACCTCCAGCATCGTCACGCCCACGGTGGCCAGTTCCGCCGTGGTGGAGGCCTTGCCCCACCAGCTCGGCCGAAAGTCACGGAATTCGGTGGTGAAATGCAGCACCGCGCCGGTGGTCAGGATGCAGCCATCGCGCGTGAACACCAGGATGGTCACCGGCCAGGGCAGGGCCCCGAGCACGGAGAGCGCCACGAACAGCGCGCTGAGCAGGGCTTTGTCCGCAAGCGGATCGAGGTAGCGACCCAGCGCCGACTGCTGCCGCAGGCGCCGCGCCAGCCAACCGTCGAACCCGTCGCTGAGGGCGGCGGCGGCGAAGGCGGCAAACGCCCAGCCCCAGCGCCGGTACCCCACCGCGACCACGATCAGGGGCGCGGCCACGAGCCGCAGCTCGGTCAGCACGTTGGCGGGATAACACCACTCCTGTAGCGCCGGCTTGGCTGTAGCCACGGTGTTCACGCCATCAATTATCGCGCGGACCCCGGCAGGCCGAGAAATGCCATAATGAGCTGCAAATCTTTCCAGGCTTCGCGCTTTTGCGAGGGGTCGCGCAGCAGGTAGGCGGGATGGTAGGTGACGACAAGCTGGGTGGAGAAGTCTTCAACCTGCAGCGGATGCAGCCGCCCCCGCTGCGGACCGAGCGCGCCCTGATACGGCCGCAGCACACCGGCGGCGGTGGCGCCCAGCGCGCATACCACGCGCGGCCGGATGGCCAGCAATTGGCGCCTCAGGAACGGCCCGCAGGCGGCGATTTCGTCCGGCTCCGGGGTCCGGTTGCCTGGCGGACGGCACTTGACCACGTTGCAGATGTAAACGTCGGCGCGGCGCAGGCCCATGCCTTTTTCAATCATGTCGGTGAGCAGTTGGCCGGCGCGGCCGACGAAGGGACGGCCCTGGGCGTCCTCATCGGCGCCCGGACCCTCGCCCACGAACACCAGGTCGGCCTGGGCATTGCCCTCGCCGAACACGATCGAGTGCCGCGCCTGGCAGAGCGTGCAGCGGCGGCAATCCGGGCCTATGTCGGCCTGAATCGCGGCCAGAGCGGCGGCCGGGCCGGCGCCCTCGCTGGTGGCGGCCGCAGCCGCGGCCGCGGCCGCAGCCGGAGCGGCGTCGCTGCGGGCGGCGGGGGTTTCGAGCGGCAGGCGGATGCGCACCGTCTCGACCCCGAGCGCCTGCTGGAAGCGGAGATAGGCGGCCAGCGGTTCGCGGGCCTCAGGCGGGATGGAGGGCATGGCGCGGGAGTTGGGCAACGGCGTCGAGGATCTGGCCGGCGATGGTGGTTTTGGGCGCGCGCGGCAAGGCCTGCTCACCGCCGGAGCCGACCAGGGTGACTTCGTTGTCGGCGACGTCGAAGCCGACCTCGGCCCGATGCACCAGGTTCAGCACGACCAGATCGCAGTGCTTGGCCTCGCGTTTGGCGCGGGCGAAGGCCAGCGCCTGGGCGGGGTCGGTCTCGGCGGCAAAACCGACCAGGAGTTGATGCTGTTTCAGGCGGCCCAGTTGGGCGAGGATGTCGGGCGTGGGTTCGAGCGCGAGGCTTGAGGCCGCTGCCGCTTTCTTGATCTTGGCGGCGGCCGGCGTGGCGGGCCGGAAATCGGCCACGGCAGCGGCCAGCAGGGCGATGCTGCAGCCGGGGAAGGCGGCTCGGGCGGCCTCGAGCATTTCCTCGGCCGTGGTCACGGCTACGAACTTGACCCCGGCGGGCGGGGTCAGCGCCGTGGGGCCGCTGACCAGGGTGACGCTGGCGCCGCGCTGGCGGGCGGCTTCGGCGAGGGCATAGCCCATGCGGCCGCTGGACCGGTTGGAGAGGAAGCGGATCGGGTCGAGCGCCTCGCGCGTGGGTCCGGCGGTGACCAGCACGTGTTCACCCCGCAGCGTCGCCGGCACGGCGGTCCGCAGGCGTTCCAGCACGGCCGCCACGATCTCGGCCGGCTCGGCCATGCGCCCCTCCCCCACCATGCCGCAGGCGAGATAGCCTTCCCCGGGCGGGATGAGGCCGACGCCGCGCTGGCGCAGCAGTTCCAGGTTGGCCTGGGTGGCGGGGTGGCGCCACATTTGCACGTTCATGGCCGGCGCCACCAGCACCGGCGCCGGGGTGGCGAGCAGCACCGTGGTGAGGTAATCGTCGGCCAGGCCGTGGGCCATGCGGGCCAGCAGGTGCGCGGTCGCCGGCGCGACTACAGCCACGTCGGCAGCCTGGGCGACGGCGATGTGCTCGATTTCCGCGCCCCCGCGGAACAGGCTGGTGAGCACCGGTTGGCCGCTCAGCGCCGCCAACGTGCGCGCAGCGGCGAACTGGCGCGCCGCCTGCGTCATCACCACCTGCACCGCATCCTCGCGCTGGCGGAACAGGCGGACCAGTTCCGCCGCCTTGTAGGCGGCGATGCCTCCGCCAATGCCCAGCAGAACACGCACGGCCGCAGCTCCCGGCTAGGACTTGTCCCCGGAGTTCGCCTTGGCGCCCTTGCCGGCGCCGACATAGGTGAAGTCGAGCAGCCCCGCCATCGCCTCCAGTTGCGCAATCCTGGTGGGCTTGCGCGAGGTGACCGCTTTGAGAGGGCGCGCGCCCGCCTGCAGCTTGCGGGCGCGCCGCGCCACCACATGCACGAACTGATAGCGGCTGGGCAAGTCTTCAATGCTGGCAAATGGACCCATCATGCTTCAACTCCTTCTCGCGGGCGGCGGTGAGGCGACACCGAACGACTCCAACACCGGCCGCAGCCGTTCGCTTACCCCCTCCAGGCGGCAAGCGTCGGCGAGCTGGCAGGCACCCGCATCGCCGCGCTGGCACAACACGATGGCGCACAACTGACTCACCGATTCCGGCAGCCGGTCGTTGATCACCACAAATTCATATCTATTATAAGCGCCAATCTCGCGCGAGGCGGCCAGCAGCCGCTTTTCGATCACCGCCTCGGCGTCCAGACCCCGGCTGGTGAGCCGCCAGGCGAGCGTGGCGCGGTCGGGCGGGGCGATGAAAATGCTGACCGCCGCCGGCAGCCGCTGCTTCACCTGGAGCGCGCCCTGAACATCTATATCCAGCACCAGGTCCTCGCCCGCGCGTTCGGCCTCCTCCACAAACCGGAGCGCCGTGCCGTAGTAGTTGCCAAAAACGTCGGCATGTTCGAGTAGCTCGCCGCCGGCGATCATGGCCTCGAACCGCGCCCGGTTCACGAAGTAGTACTCACGCCCGTCCTGTTCGCTCCCGCGCGGTGCGCGCGTGGTGTAGGAAACCGAGAACCGTAGCCGCGGCACCTGCCGGAACAGCTCGCCCACCAGCGTGGTTTTGCCCGACCCCGAGGGCGCGGAGATGATGTAGACAGGCATGAGGAGGAAGGTATTAGGTGTTAGGTATTAGGTGTTAGGTCGCTTCTTAAGAAGTGGAGCAGACCGTTGATGAGGCGGCCGACCTCATCGGCCCCCACCCGCAGCCGCGCGAAGGCCGACTTCTCAAGGTACCCGAGGTTGTGCGATATGAGCAGTTGGGTCTGAAGCTCGAGCACGGAACCACGGGCGATGCCCAAAAAGTGGGCGTAGTCTTTGCCGGTCAACCGCCCCTTGCCTTCGGCAATGTTGGAGGGAATGGAAACGGCTGCTCGGCGCAGTTGGTTCGTAAGCCCGAACACCTCTTCGCGCGGAAACGCCCGCGTGGCCGCATGCACGTCACCTGCAAGCTCCACGGCCTTGCGCCAAGCGATCAAATCCTCGTACGACTCCCCCATCCCGCCTTCCTAAAACCTAATACCTAACACCCAACACCTCCTCCGTCACTCCAAGTTCTGCACCTGCTCGCGGATCTTCTCCACCGTCGCCTTAAGCGCCAGTCCGCGCTCGGTGATGCGCAGCGCCGCGGGAACGCCGGCGCTGGTCTTGGACATCAGCGTGTTGGCCTCGCGATGCATTTCCTGGGCCAGGAAATCGAGCCGCTTGCCGGCTTCGCCGCCCTCGGCGAGCAGCGCGCGGAAATGGGCGATGTGGGCCTCCAGGCGGGTCAACTCCTCGGTGACGTCGCTGCGCTCGGCGGCGATGGCGGCTTCCTGCAGCAGGCGGCTGTCGTCGGCCTGTGCCGGGGCGAGCAGCGCGGCGAGGCGCGCGCGCAGGCGTTCGCGCAGCGCCGGCCCCAGCTCGGCGGCGGCGGCGGCAACGGCCGCGCAGTGCGCGCCCGTCTCCTCCAACAGCGCCTCGAGTGCGGCGGCGAGTCGCGCGCCTTCGGCCTGCCGCATGGCCAGCAACTGCTCCAGAGCTTCGTCGAGCACCACGGCAAGGTCCTCGACCGGCGGCTCGGTGGCCGCGGTGGTCCGCAACACGCCCGGCAGCCGCAGCAGTTCGGAGGCGGTGGGGGCTTCGGCGGCCGGTCCCAGGCGCTGGCTGAGCGCGGCATGCGCGGCCAGGTAGGCTTCAATGGCGCCCCAGTCGAGGCCGGCGACGCTGCCGCCGGCCGGCTCCCAGCTCAGGCGGATATCGATGCGCCCGCGGTGCAGGCGCTGCCGCAGGCGTTGTTCCCAGCCGGCGAGGGCGGCATCGAGCTCGGGCGGCGTCTGCCAGTGTAGGTCGAGCTGGCGGTGGTTCACCGAGCGCAGGCTGGCGCGGACGACGCCACCGGCCTCCTGGCGCTCGGCCCGGCCAAAGCCGGTCATCGAACAAACCGTGCTGGCGCCGGTGGGTTTCATTCGCGGCGCGGCTGGTGCTCGGGTTCGGGCGCCTGGTAGCGCGGCAGGTGGGCGAGCTGGCGGAGGGTTTCCATCAGCTCGCGCCGGCGCTGGCTGTGCAACTCCGCCTGCAGTTCCTTGAGCGCCAGCGCCACCACATCGTAGTGGTGCAGGCCGCGGTACTCGGGATCGGCCGTCACCTCCAGCCACAGATTATGGATGAGATCCAGGTCTTCGTTGCGCAGCCGCGGCGTGTGCGGGCCGAGATGGACGACGTGCATGTCGCTTTTCGGAGTGAGAATTTTCAGGTCCAGCCGGGGCCGCGGCTCCGGCAGTTCCTCCCAGGCGTCGCCGGTGAGCTTGGCCTGCTCCTCGACTGAACGCTGCACCGACGTGCCCTCGACGATCGTGCTCGATTCCAGGCGCTGGGCGGTGGTCACGATGGTCTGGTAGGCGTTGGTGCCGGGCACCACCAGCAGCGAGACCGGCTTGCCCGCCTTCTCCGCGTGCGCCACCACGGCGCTGAACAGCGCCCGCTCGTACTGGTCGAAGGCGCGGCGCTCGTCCACCACGGCCGCGCCCCCGAAGGAGCGGAACAGGCGCACCGTGCTGACCACGATGTCCTGGCGCGTGGTGTCGGTGGCGGCGAGGGTGAAGTCGAGGTGGCGCAGCGAGTTGGGATCGCGCACCGTCACCAGCACGTTGCCGGGCCGGACGCCGAGCTGCTGGGTGTCAAAACTGGCGCTGCCCGCCACCCGGAACTGCTCCAGGTGCGAGTCGCGCGCGCGCTGGCGTTTGCTGACCTGTTCGCTCACCACGAACATGACGAAGAAGCCCGCCGTGAACATCGAGCCGGCAATGGTCGCCACCTGCTTGGTGAACAGGTTCATCACCGCCGTGGAAAACAGCACGACGAAAATGAGCGCCACCCCCACCGGAATTTCCATCCCGCCAATGTGGAAGTTTAACGGCACCCGCCACTCGCGCTCCTTGGGCCCTTTGAAGCGCAAAATCAACACCGAGACCGAGAGGAACACGAAGCTCCACACCAGCCCGAAGGCGTAGCCCTCGCCCAACTCGTAGACGTTGCCCCAGGTGATGAAAATCACCGCCAACTGCATCAGCACGATCAAATTGACGATGCGGTAGGTGGTGCCGTAGCGCGTGTGGGGGCGGCGAAACCAGTCCGTCATCACCCCGTCTTCGCTGACCCGGTTGAGCACGCCGGTGGAGCCGATGATGGCGGTGTTGACCGCGCCGCTCAGGATCAGCGCCCCCACCAGCACCACGAAGGCTTGGAACACCAGCCGCAAGGTGTAGGGGCCCGACAGGAACATCGCCAGCCCGCCGATCAGGTTGTCGAGGTATTTGCCGCGGACCGCGTCGGGGATGATCATGATGGCGAAAAACGTCGCCAGCGTGGTGAAGACCAGGCTGTAGAAAAACACCACCAGCCCGGCGCGCTCCAGGTTCTTCACCTTGGGGCTTTCAATCTCGCGGTAGACCTGGGCCAGCGTCTCTTCGCCGCTCATCGATAAAATCGAATGGCCGAAGCCGATCAGCGCCACCAGCACGGCGATGCGGGTAACACCCGTGCCCTGCAGCCAGCCCAGCGCGCCAGTGCCGTAGTGCATGTTGTGCAACACCGGCGCCGGCGGCAGGTGCGCGCCGATGTGCCAGACGGTGTACAGCGACCAGACGATCAGGATCACCACCATGATGGAGGTGATCTGCATGATGCGCAGCGCCTTGTCGCTGGTCTCGTGAATGCCCTGGATGTTCTTCCGCCAGAAATAGAGGGTGACGGCGATCGCGAAAATGGCGGAGAAACTGTTGAAGCTGAAGTGGAGCGGATGCCCGAGCCGGACGCTGAGATCCCGGATAAAACCGGCCACATACTGGCCGGCGGAGACGGCGCTGATCGGACCGGTGAGCAGGAAGTCGAACATCAGCGCCGACACCGCCACCTTGGCCAGCGTGCTGCCCAGCGCCTCTTTCACCACCCGGTAAACGCCGCCGCGCACAAACATGGCGCTGCTCTCGATATAGAGCGCCATGACGGCGTAGCTGAACAGCATCACCGCCAGCACGAACCAGGGCGCGCTCTTCCCGATGGCCTGCTCGGCGATGCCGCCCACGTAAAAGGCGGACGAGGCCAGATCGGAGAGCACGATGGCCGCCGCCCGCCACAGCGAGATGAAGGTCAACATCACCGTGGTGGCGACGAAGACCTTGGTGGCGGGGTGGCGCAAACTCTCGATCGGCGATTTGCTCGACATGCCCCCGGACTAGAGTTTTTCGGAGTATTCGCAGGCCGAGCAGGACAAATACATGCCGCCCGCCAGGTTCATCTGGCGATTACGGATGCGTTTGACCACCCGCACCGGCTTGCCGCATTTCGGGCAGGCCTGCTCGCCGTGATCGGCGGCTTTGCTGCGGTCGGCGGTTTTGGCTACCTTGCCCATGGGAACCCTCCAATGCTGTACGAGTGCAACGACACGGGCGGCACCAGCGAGGGCGCTTGCATACCCGGGATGCGAAGCAACGATTTTACCTCAACCCAACCGCCGTGCCACGGCGCGCGCCCAGCCTTTCGGCGGCGCTGCCGCCCAGCAGGCTGATTTCCAGCCACCCCTCGGCGCCCCAAACCAGCACCAGTTCCCCGGTCCGGCCCTCGCCATACTCCCCGGCCCAGGCGGATATGACCGTACCCTCAACCTCCAGCGCGCCCGGCGCCTGGGCCCGGGTGAGGCTGGTGATCAGATTGCCAAACCGGTCTACATGCAGCACTTGCGGATCCGCCGGCAACTCCAGCCGGCGCCAGTCGGCGGCCGGGGCGCCGTGCTCGCCACCGCACAGCTCCACCATGGCGTCGCGCGCCAGGAAGGTCGTGCGCGGGGCCGGCCGCACGGCGCGGACCGACGCCCGCGGGTGGGCTGCCAGCACCAGACTCAATAGGCCGTTGTCCATGCCGATCCAGCGCTGGCCGGCGGCATCGGCCACCAGCACCTGGTCGGAGTCACCCCGATCCACGCCGACCAAATGCACCGAACCGGCGGGAAAGCCGCCGCACACACGCCGCAGGAAAAAGGCTGCGCCCCAGACGTCGCCCCCCTCCAGGCTGTGGCTGAGGTCATAAATGACGGCCCCCGGCCAGCGGGTCAGCAGTGCGCCTTTCAGCAGCGCGGTGTAGGCGCTATCCGGGCCAAAATCGGTGGCGAGAGTGACGAGAAGTGGTCTCATAAAGCCGGGGACGGGGATAATTGCCGGGTGCGGGCCCCTGCTCGGCTGAGACGCTCGCACCGCCTGGCCCGCACGCGAAGGGCTGTGGAGCGCCGGCCGGGGCCCGGTGAGCCCAAGCCGGCGCGAGCTGCGTTTGCCGGGAGCGGTGAAAGCGCCACTGGCGCTTTCACCCGCGGCCCTTCGCGCCGGTTTTGCCCGCAGTGCAAACGGCGCGACTCCCGCACCGGGCGAGGGGCTGGGGCTTTTCCTGGTGTCAAAGTCCCATGCGGGGCGGCTGCGTGCGGCCGGTTCACCATGGATGAGACCACTTCAAGGGCGGGATTCCTCATTGCAGTCCGGCTGGGGATGCGCGAAGATTAGGTTATACCTCTTACCGGAAGGTTTTCAGGCCGCCGGGGTGGCAGGCGAGGGAGACAGAACGCATGGCAACGGGACATCCAACGGTGACAACGCGCGGGCTCGAAGATGTGGTGGCATCCCCGTCTTCGATCTGCTTCATTGACGGCAACCAGGGCATTCTCGCCTACCGCGGCTATAACATCCACGACCTGGCGGAGCGCTCCACATTCGAGGAGACCGCCTACCTGCTGTGGTTCGGCAAATTGCCCACCGAAGCTGACCTGCAGGCACTGCGCCAGCAGTTGCGCGAGGCCAGCACGCTGCCCGAACCGGCCGTGAAGCTTTTGCAGGAGCTGCGCGCCACCGCGCCCCAGGCGTTGCCCATGGACACGCTGCGCACCGTGGTGTCGGCCCTCGGCCTCTATGACCCCGATAGCGCCGCCATGGACCGGGAAGCGAACGTCCGCAAAACCGTCCGGCTGCTGGCGCAAACCGCCTCCGTCGTCGCCGCTCTCGACCGCACCCGCAAAGGCAAGCCGCTGGTGGCGCCGGCGCGGGACTTGTCGTTCGCCGGCAACTTGCTCTATATGCTGACCGGCGAGCGCCCCAGCGCCACCGCTGAGCGCGCCTTCGATATCGCCCTTATCCTCCACGCCGATCACGAGTTCAACGCCTCCACCTTTGCCGCCCGCGTCACCGCCGCCACCCTGAGCGACATCCATTCCGCCGTCACCAGCGCCATCGGCGCCCTCAAGGGCCCGCTCCATGGCGGCGCCAACGAAGCCGTCATCAAGCTGCTGCTCAAAGTCGGCACCCATGACCCCATCACCTACATCCAGGACCTGATCGCGAAAAAAGTCAAAATCCCCGGCTTCGGCCACCGCGTCTACCACACCGAGGACCCGCGCGCCACCCACCTGCGCGAAATGTCGCGCGACCTCTGTCAGGCCGCCGGCCTGAGCCAGCTCTACGAGCACTCCCACCAGATCGAGGAATACATCAAGCGCGAAAAGCACCTCAACCCCAACGTTGACTTCTACTCCGCCTCCGCCTATTACGCCATGGGCATCAGCCCCGACATGTACACCCCGATTTTCGCCGTCTCGCGCATGAGCGGCTGGACCGCCCACGTGCTCGAGCAGTACGCCGACAACCGCCTCATCCGCCCCCGCGCCGAGTACATCGGCCCCACCGTGCCCCAGCCCTACGTGCCGCTCAAGCAGCGTTGACGAAGGCCGGCGGCAGGGGACCGAGCGCCGGCGGGAGTTTGGCTGCGGCGCGGCCGCCCTTTTCTGGACGCCCTCCCGTTGCTCCCACCGCAAGGCGCAAGCGCCTTGCGGGCCCCGGGGGCCGGGCTGCGGCCGGAATTCGCTTGGCGGCGACCCGCGCCCGCTCTGCTCGGTGAACGCGCCACCAGCGCCTTCACCCGTCCAAGTTGCCTCGTTATGGGCGGTGGTTAATGCCGAACCCCTCGGCAATGGTGGCCAGGGCGAGGTCTGCGGTCCACAATTCGAGGCCGGCAGCGAGCGCCGACGCCAGCAAATGCGCATCCACCCAGCCGATGCCGCGCCCGTGCAGCGCGCGGCGGCGAACCAGGGTGACGACCTCGCCGTGTGCAACGGTGGGGGCCTGATGCATGCGCTCGAAATCGCGCAGCAACCCGGCGCGTCCACCCCGATCGCCGATCAGCAACTCTCCGTAGACCAGCGCGTGACCGCGAACCGCCCGCCGCGCCAGCAGCTTGCCCAGGCCCTGGGCATACGGCTGCTGGCCGCTGAGCCCGCGGATCCAGACCGAGGTGTCGAGCAGGACATTCATGCGGTCTGATGGCGGCCACGGGCGGGTCGCTCGCGCCGGCGGGGCACATCCACGGCGTCGGGTTCGGAGCCTATGAATTTCCGCAAGCGGTCATAGGCGGCGGCGCGCACCAGGGATTCAAGACCCAAGCGAACGGCATCAGTGTCGGTGGTGGCGCCGCAGGCCGACTTGGCTTCGCGCAACAGCTCCGCGTCGATGTTGAGGGTCTTTTTCATACATACCATCCTACCATATAGGTACAGCAGATTACTGCGGCTCAGGGCGGCGACGCGGCGGCGCGCTCCCACTGCAGGATGGCGTCGTAGAACCCGGCGATGGCGCAAATCCCCGCCCAGGTCAGTCCGGGCGCGCCGTCCTTGTAGCCGCGCCCGGCGCAGTAAACGCCGCCAGGCCTCACCCCGGGTGTAGTCGGGCTCGGCGGCGGCGGGCAGGGTCATCGCCGCGACCTGGAAAACAGCAGGGTCTATTGCAGCTGCGCCGTCAAGCTGGGCGTGCTGTAGTGTTCCAGCGCCGTGGCCAGCCGCCCACCGGCTGCGGCACGGTGTAGAACTCGTGCAGGTCCGGCGCCGCCCACGCACCCAGGCCCCGCCGCCAGAGCCGCAGCGGCGTGTCCTCGTCGGCGTGCTCCACTAGCACGCTTGTGCCGATTTCGTGGGCCGCTCCCGCCGTCGCGGAACATCCTGAGCGTCCGGCTCCGACCCGAGCAGCGCCCGCAGTCGCTCGTTGGCCGCCTGTCGCACCAGCGCTTCCAAACCCTTCCGCACCGTCTCCGTCTCCGTCTTTGCGCCGGTTGCCGCCTTGGCTTCTTGCAGCAACCCCTGGTCGATATGCAAAGTCTTCTTCATGCAGACGATTTTACCGTAATGGTATGGCAAGAACTGCAGTCCGCTCCGCCGCCCCAATCGAGGCAACTTGGAGGGGTGAAGGCGCCGGTGGCGCGTTCACCGAACAGAGCGAACGCGCGCTGCCGCCAAGCGAATTTCGGCGGCGGCCCGGCCAGAAAAGGGCGGCTGCGCCGCGCCACGGCCGGCAAGGGCCTGCGGGTTGGGGCGATGGACGGCGATCACGCGTTCGTGAATCGGCAGTTCGACGCTGCGGCGGCCGCTCGCCGAAAAATAGGCGCGCTCCCAAAGCAGAATGCCGTCGTAGAACTCGGCGATCGCACACATGCCCGCCCAAATCAGGCCCCGCACCCCGTCCTTATATCCGCGCTCAACCCAGTAAACGCCATAAAACCGCCGTAGCGGCGGCTGCACCAGCCGGCTCCATGCCTGCCGGCGCGTATAGTCGGGCCCGTCCGGCAGCGGCAGCAGCGCCGCCCCCACCTGCGAAAACTGCAGCGTCTTTTCTACCCGCGCCGTGAGCGTCGGCGTGCTGTGATGCTCCAGCGCCCCCTGCAGCCGTCCCACCGCGCCCGGCACCTCGTAGTGCTCGTGCAAATCCGGCGCGGCCCACTGCCCCACGCCCCGCCGCCACAGCCGCAGCGGCGCGTCCTCGCCGGCGTGCTCCAGCCGCCGCCCCACGAACCAGTGCTGGCGCTGTATCCGGTAGCCGTCGCACGCCCGCGCCGCCACCGCCGCCCGGATCTCCTCCGCCAGCTCCGCCGGCGCCACTTCATCCGCATCGAGCGACAACACCCAGTTCCCGCGCGCGTACTCCAGTGCCAACTGCTTCTGCCGCTTGAAGCTGCCGGCGAACGGATGAACGTAAATGCGGTCGGTGAAGCGGGCCGCGATCTCGCACGTGCCGTCCGCCGAGCCCGAATCCACAATCACCAGCTCGTCCGCCCACGCCGCCGACTCGAGCACGCGCTCGAATATTGCCGCCCCCGGCGAGTGCGCCACCACGTTGCCGGTGATCATGATCACCGAAACTGTCGCCACCGTGGCGTTATCGGCGTGATTTTTGCCCTACTATAGCGCCATGCCTCCCAGCCTGGTCGTCACTGGCGGATCGAGCGGCATCGGCGCCGCTTGCGCCCGCCTCTACCTCGCGCGCGGCTGGCGCGTGGCCGCCATCTCGCGGCGCGGCGAAGCGCCCGCGGGCGCCACCGCCATCGCCGCCGACCTGAGCCAGGAAGCGGGCGTGAACGCCGCCGCCGGCGCCGTGGCTGGCTGGCTCGGTTCGGGCTCTGGCGGCGGCGCAGCGGGATTGGACGCGCTGATCCACGCCGCCGGCGATTTTCTCGTCCGCCCCATCGCCGACACCGCGCCCGCCGAGTTCGAGCGCATCTGGCGCATCACCGTCTGGGCCAAATTTGCCCTCACCCGCGCCCTGCTGCCGCTGCTACGGGCCGGGGCGGACACGGCCCCGCCCAAGGTCATCGTGCTCGTCGCCTCGCTTGCCGCCCACCAGGATTTCCCCCAGGAAACCGCCTACATGAGCGCCATGCATGCCGTCGTCGGCCTCGCCCGCGCCCAGGACGCCGAGCTGCGCCCGCTGCGCATCCGCGCCGCCGTGCTCTCGCCCGGCCTGGTCCGCACCGCGCTCACCGAGCGCAGCTTCGCGCCCCCGGTGCTCGCCACCGCCCTCGAACCCGACGCCATGGCGTCGTCGGCCGCGTACTTGATTGACACCATCCGCGCCGGCGGCTACATCCCGGAAATCTTTCACGTCCCCCAGAATTCCAGGTAGATCGAGCGCGTCTCCCACAACTGCAGCCCCAACCGCAGCCGCGCCGGCAACGCCGGCCGCAACTGCCGCCAGATCCACTCCGCCAGCGCCTCCAGCGTCGGGTTGGGCAGGATCGCGCCCAGGTCGGTGTGGTCCAGCCGGACGAGGATCTCGCGCTCCACCAGCGGCTTCAACTCCCGCAGGTCGTACAGCATCCCGCCCTCGCCCCGCTCCCCCTCCACCATGACCGTCAGCTCATAATCGTGGCCGTGCAAATGTCGGTCGTAGCCATCGTCGTCGGCCAGCGCGTGCAGCGCGTTAAAGCGGAAACCGGTCTTGGCGAGGCGCAGCAGGGGCATGCGCCATTGTACCGGGGCATGGCCTGGCCCGGAAGGCCGGCGCCGGCCGCCCCCACGACTTCGCTGCTTCTTTTGGGGGCCGGCCAACCGCCTACTCCCGACCGCATCCAACTCTGGTGGGGCTGCCCCCTGGGGCCGCAATGCAGCACGTTCGAATGGACAACCCGGAACTCTTGACGAGGCAACCTGGACGGGTGAAGGCGCCGGTGGCGCGTTCACCGAGCCGAGCGGGCGCGCGTCGCCGCCAAGCGAATTCCGGCCGCAGTCCGATGCCCGGGGTCCCCAAGGCGCTTGCGCCTTGGGGCTGGGAGCAGCGGGAGGGCGTCCTGAGAAGGGCGGCCGCGCCGCTTGACGCCGAAGACCGCGCTTCGGCGTCAAGCCTTTTTCAGCCCAGGAAAGCCGCCGAATACGAAACAGTGCCTCCAGTCACTTTTCCAAGTTTTTCAATCACTTACAAGGGAAAACTGGACAACCAGCAATTCCAGTCTTCCCCTTTTCTTCGCTGCACCAGGCGACCTCCGCCACCCCGCAACCGCACCCGCCAACGCGGCCCAAGGCTGATTGCTAATCGCTAACTGCTAATCGCTAATCGCTAGTTGCTGATCGCTAACCGCTGATCGCTAATCGCTCAAGCAGCAGCGTGCCGGGGCCGTTAACTGGAAGAGACCTTAAGAAGGGGCCGTGGAGCCTCTAGATGGCCGGAGGAGCGCTGACCATATCGCCACCAGTCCGTTCCGATGCCCCTGGCATCCGTCCCTCGCCGCCGGCGTGGCGGCGCTGGCTGCGGCTGGCGCCGGCGCTGGTGGCGGTGCTCGGGATGGCGGGCACCGGCGTCGAATGGCGGGCCGAGGCGGCGGCGCGGGGTGGCGAGTTCGCCCGCGCCGCCGCCTGGCGCCCGGACGTGGCGGCCTACCACCGCCAGTGGGCCGAGACCCTGCTGCTGCGCTCACCCCGGCAGGCCGAGCAGCAACTGCTGGTCGCCAGGCGGCTGGATCCGGACGATCCGCTCACGACGCCGGACCTGACGATGGCGGAGTTGAGTCTGGGGCAGTGGCGGCAGGCGGTGGCGACGGTGGCGGACACGCGTGACCGGTCGCGGCAGTTCAGCCACTGGTGGCTGCTGGCGAACTTGTACCTGGCGCACCAGGACGTGGACGCGTTCTTCCGCAATGCACGCCTTGCCGCCAGTGCCGCGCCGGAGCCCGCGCTCGCCCCGGTCATCAGCCGCGCGCTCACCGCCAGCGGCGGGAATTTTGGGCGGGTGCGGCAGATGCTGCCCGCGAGCTCAAGCGCGGCCGCCGGCGATTTGCTGCTGGCGGCGGTGGCGGCGGGCAATGCCACCGCCGCCCGCGGCGCTGCGCAATGGATGGCGAGCCTCCCGGCGCCGCCGCAGGCCGCGGGCGTCGCACTGCGCCAGCGCGCCGCCAACAACTATCTGGTGGCAAGCTGGCGCCGCTGGCCCCAACAGGCGGCCAACGCCTGGAGCCAGTTGGCCGGGGCCGGACTGCTGCCGGCGCCAGCGAAAGCGGCCGGCGCGCCCTACCTGCGCGACGGGAGTTTTGAACCGGCGTTGACGGCCCGTATCGCCGGGCGCGCTCCGGTCGCCGACAGCGACTTGCGCGCGGTGCTGGGGTGGCGCTGGTCGAATGCGCCCGGCACGCGCTGGAATGCGGTCGAGGCGGGCGGCGCTGGCCACGCCACGGCCGCCGAAGTCGCGCTCGACGGCAGCCAGCCCGAAGGCTGCGACCTGCTGCGGCAATGGCTGCTGGCCAGCGGCGGTGCCCGGATCGAGGCCCGCGCCCTGCTCCGCAACCTTACCGCGCGGCCCGAGCAGGGGCTGAGCCTGCGGCTGGAACGTCTCGATGGCACGGTGGTCGGCGAGGCACCACTACGGTTGGCGGCTACGTGGCAAACGAGTGCCGCGCCGCTTGCCGTCCCCGGCGCTGGCGTAGAGGCCTTCCAGCTCGTGCTGCACTACCAGCGCCCGCTGGGCGAGCTGCCGATGCAAACTCGGTTTTTGATCACCGGGGTGGAGCTGCAATGAGCTCATCGCGCAGTGCGGTGGCGGCTGGCATGCAGGCGTGGGGCGAGCGCGCGCGCTCCGGCGTCCGCTTCCAGGATGAGCGCCGCCGGCGGTGGGTCGCGCTCGTCCCGCTGGCGGCGGCCGGTTGGGCGATTGTGGCGCTGGGCGGCGTCTACGGTTGGGGGTTCGGCCCGGCGTTTCTGGCGCTGTTCGCGGCCCTGGCGGCGTGGTCGGTGGGGTGGACGCGGCAGCGGCTGGAGGCGTGCTGGAGTTGGACCTACCTGCCAGCGCTCGGGTTCGGCGGCTGGTGTCTGCTGCAGGCCGGCACGCCGCTGAGCGTGGCGCCGGCCGCAAGCCGCAGCGGGCTGCTCGAGATCGCCGCGGCGTTGGCGGCGTACGTGCTGGTCGGTCAGGGGCTGCGTTCGGGAGCAGACGAAGGTTGGATTGAAGCCAGCTTCGCCGTGGCGGCGGCCGCGCTGGGCGTGCTGGCGCTGACCGAAATCCTGAGCGGCAGCACCACGGTGTACTGGCATTTTCAGTTGACAGATGCGAACCCGGCAGGCACATTCTTTAACCGCAATAACTTCGCCGGCTGCATGGAAATGCTGCTGCCGGTGGCGGCGGTGGCGGCCTGGCGTCACCGGCGGCGCGGATGGCAGCAGCAGTGGGTGTGGCTGGCCGCGCCCGCCCTGGGCGTGGCCGCGATGGTGGCGGCCGCAAGCCGCGGAGGAATCGCCGCACTCGGGGCCGAAGCGCTGGCGGGTGCGGCGCTGGTGGCGCTCGGGTCGCGCATGCCGCTCAAAGCACCTTGGACGGGTGAAGGCGCCGGTGGCGCGTTCACCGATCAGAGCGGGCGCGCGTTGCCGCCAAGCGAATTCCGGCCGCAGCCCGACCGGGGCCCCCGAGGCGCTTGTGCCCTGGGGTGGGAGCAACGGGAGGGCGTCGAGAAAAGGGCGGCCGCGCCGCCGCCGGCGCGCGCGGCCGGCGGCGGAGCGCGCACCGCCCGGACG
>JBOGKJ010000080.1:0-1921 GCA_050745565.1 Terriglobales bacterium
CGAATGGAGCTTGGTCTGTCTGGCCGTCAATCTGAAGCGCCTGCAGCGCCTGCAGCGCCTCGCCGCCGCGTGAATCCTGCCGCCTCCCGTCTCCTGCTTGACGCATAGCGCCGCGTTGACCGCGCCAGCACTCACGCGGCCGCGCTTCCACCGTCTCCCGCCCATCTCGTGCCTGCCATCTCCCGCCGGGGGACTCTCCGCCCCTTCTGCCGCGCACGCTCCTAGCCCGCATTTCTCACAGTCAGGTCACGAAGCTCGCATCCAGGCGCGGCGCGCCCTAAAAAATGGGCGGCGATCTCGAGCGGCGATCAGGACGCGCTGTCGGGAAGGTGATAGCGCCGGGCAGGTGCTGCGCCGCCCATTTTTCTAGACGGGCGCGCTATGCCGCGCGTGGCAGCGGCTGGGTTGGTGAGAAATGCGGACTAGCGGGTCGGCGACCGGCCCCACATCAGCGCCACGGCTACAGCATCTGTGATTTTGCTTTAGTGTTGGGCGGGGCGGCACGGCCGCGCTTTTCTGGATGCCTTCCCGCTGCTCGCACCCCAAGGCGCAAGCGCCTTCGGGGCCCCGGGGTCGGGTTGCGGTCGTAATTCGCTTGGCGGCAACGCGCGCCCGCTCGGTTCGGTGAACGCGCCGCTGGCGCCTTCACCCGTCCACGTTGCCTCGTGACGAGCGGCTTTGCTGGTTGCAAAACCGCACCCAGGGACGCTGTCCGGTTGCTACAGCGCGGCTGCTTTTGTTCTACCCGGCGGGCGCGTTACCGCGCCGCAGGATGAAAAACAGCACCGCCGCCGCGGCCTGGGCCGCCATACCCACGGCGACCATGACCAGCAGGTGGTGGTCCAGCAGCCAGCCCAACAGCGCGCTGCCGGCAAACCACAACACGCCAAATACCGCATAGAAGCTGCCAAACGCCGTGCCGCGGCGATCCATCGAGACCACCTGTGCGATGCCCGATTTCATGCACACGCTCTGGGCGCCGGTCCCCACCGCCCAGCAGGCCAGCGCGCCCAGCGCCAACCCCGGTCCGCCCAGAAAGCCCAGCGGCAGCGACCACAGCGACACCAGCGTCGCTGCGGCCAGAATCGCCACCCCCCAGCGGTCGAACAGGCGCCCGAAGAGCAGTCCCGTCAGCCCCTCGCCCGCCATCGCCGCGGCATAGAGCACCGGAATCCAGGCGTTGCTGAACAGCGCGTGCCGCACCCAGTAATAGGCGAAGAAGGGAAAATCCAGGTACCCGAATGCCAGCAGGCCGGCGGCGGCAACATACATCCAGAAAACGGCGGGCAACTGCCGGCTGGCGGAAGCGGGCGCCGGCGCCGCCGCGGGCGGCTGGAAGGCGCGTGCGACGAACAGGGCGGTGAGCGCCGCCACGGCCGGTATGGCCAGCGGCATGAAGGCGCGGCTGATGACGTGGGTGCGCGCCACCGCCAGCGCCACCCACAGCGGTCCGATCACGGCTCCGGTCTGATCCATGGCGTTGTGCAGCGCAAAGCCCCAGCCGTGGCCCACCTCCGCGGTGGCGCCCGACAGCAGCACGTCGCGCGAGGGCACCCGCACCGCCTTGCCAGTGCGCTCGGCAATCACCAGCAGCGCCGCCGCCTGCCAACTCGACGCCAGCGCCAGCGCCGGCACCGCCAGCAGGTTGATGCAATAACCCACGATGGTCAGCAGCCAGTAGGCGCGGGTGCGGTCGGCGAGACGGCCGGAGAGGTAGCGCAGGCTGGCGGCGCACATCTCGCCCAGGCCGATCACCAGCCCCATTTCGAACCCGCTCGCGCCCAGCACCTGCAGATAGGGGCCGATGATCGAGCGCGCCCCCTCATAGGTCATGTCCGCAAACAGGCTGACCAGCCCCAGGCAGACAATGAAGCGCAACGCCGCGCGGCGGCGCGCCGCGGCGGCTGACTCTGGCGGGGGA
>JBOGKJ010000081.1:0-13230 GCA_050745565.1 Terriglobales bacterium
GCCTTGGGGTGGGAGCAGCGGAAGGGCGTCCAGAGAAGGGCGGCCGCGCCGATCGGGCGCGCGCGGCCGGGGCCGTGGCGGGTTCACTTGCTGGGGGCGGCGTTGGGGCCGCCCGCGCGCCGGTGAGAGCGCGGCCAGCCGGCTACGGCAGGATCACAGTTGCTGTAGTTACCCGAACCGCCGCGTGGCGCCGGCGGGCGGCCGGCGCGCGCGTCGGCGACCCGCCCACACAACGCCGCGGCTACAGCATCTGTGACTTTGCGTTGGCGGCGTGCTACGGGCATACAGGGTGGACCCATCAACGCTGCGGCTACGGCATCTGTGATTTTGACTAGTGGATGATGCGGATGACGTTCGCCGTTTTGTCGGTGAACAGGATGAAGCTGTCGTCGGGCGCGAGGGCCAGGCCGAAGACGCCGTTGTAGCGCACCGGGCCGATGAGCTCGCCCGGGGCTTCGGTGAAGTCGCCATCCACCATGTGCATGAGGCCGGGTGAGCCGGCGAGGGTCGAGACCTGATTGGTGGCGAAGTCGAGCACGCGCAGCAGGCCGGTGTTGCTGTCGCCCCAGAACAGGCTGCGGCCGTCGGTGGCGATGAAGGCGGGAGTGCAGAGGGTGGCGGTGGCGGCGCTGCCGTCGGCGAACCCGCACAGGTGCTGGAAGCCGACGACCGTGGTGACAGCGAGGGTCGAGAGATTGAGCTCGCGGATGGCCTCGTTTTCGAAGTCGCTGATGTAGATGTTCTGGCCGGTGGCGTCGAAGACCAGGCCGTTGGGCTCGGCGAAGCGGGCGGCATTGCCGACGCCGTCGGCGCTGCCGAGGCCGCCGTTGGGGGCGTCGCCGCCGGCGAGGGTGGAGACGGTGCCGGCGCTGAGGTCAATCAGTCGGATGGCGTCGTTGCCGGTGTCGGCGACGTAGAGTTTGGTGCCGTCGGGCGAGACCAGGATGCCGTAAGGGTGGTTGAAGCGGGCGGCGGCGAACGTGCCGTTGACGTAAGCGGCCTGGGCGTGGCTGCCGGCGATGGTGGAGACGATGTCGGTGGCGAGGTCGAGTTTGCGGATCTCGGCGTTGCCGGTGTCGGCGATATAGAGGATGTTGTTGGCCTGATCCCAGGCCAGGCCGCCGGGCTTATAGAAGCTGGCCTCGGGGCCGAGTCCATCGGAGGAGCCGAGGTGGGGGCCGGCGACGGTCGAGACTTGGCCGGTGGCGAGGTCAATTTTGCGGATGGCGCCATTTTCCGAATCGGCGACGTAGGCGGTGGTGCCGTCGGTGACGATGCCCTCGGGCTGGCTGAAGGTGGCAACCGAGGCGCCGCTGAAATGGGCGCCGGTGCCGACGCCGTCGGTCGAGCCGCGGTGCGAGGGCTGGCCGGCGATGGTGGTGACGGTGGCCTGGGCGGTGGCGGCGCTGGTGGCGGCTAGCGGGTTCTGGAAGTCGAGGCGGCGGAGCAGGCCGTTGTCGCTGTCGGCGACGAACAGGGTGGTGGTGCCGGGGCCGACGTTATCGGCGAGGGCGGTGACGGAGCTGGGATCGTAGAAGCTGGCGCCGCCGCTGGCGCCGTCGTTCTGGCCTGCGCCGATGTCGCCGGCGAGGGTGTAAACGGTGGGGCTCGAGCCCAGGTGGAGGGCGCGGATCTCGTCGCCATCAACGATATAAACCAGGTTGGAGCCGGCGTGGGGGTCGGTGGCAACGCCCGCGAGCGCATTGAAGGTGGCGCTGGCGGCGGGACCGTCGCTTTGGCCCTGGGTGCCGTTGCCGGCGACGGTCGAGACGGTGGCGGTGGCGAGGGCGAGCTGGCGGATGACGTAGCCGCACTGGTCGGAAATGTACAGGTTGGCGCCGCCGGGGGCGATGGCGAGGCCGGTGGGCTGGCAGAAGCTGGCGGCGGCGCCGATGCCGTCGGTGGAGCGGTAGACGCCGTGCTGGCCGGCGAGGGTGGAGACGGCGCCGCTGGCGACATTCACCTGGCGGATGACCCCGTTGCTGCTGTCGGCGACATAGAGCGTGGAGCCATCGGGGGAGAGCGCGATGCCGTGCGGGTAGTCGAACAGCGCGGCGGCGCCGGTCGCGTCGGCGTAGCCGGCGAGCGAGCCGCCGCCAGCGCCGATGCCCCCGCCGGCGACGACGCGGTCGGTGTAGGTGCCGAGGGTGAAGGCGACGATGCGGTTGCGCAGCCCGTCGGCGACGTAGACGGTTGTGCTGGCGGGGTCATAGGCGATGCCGTCGCCCTCGCCGATGGTGTAACTGTAGGGGCCGCCGAGCAGGGTGGTGACGTTCTGGTTGACCAGGCCGTAGCTGCGCAGCGCTGTGCCGCGTTTGTCGGCGAAGAACAAGGTGGCGCCGCCGTCGCTCGTGATGGCGGTGGGTTCGAGCTCGTCGTCGGCGCCGAGGCCGTCCTCGAAGCCCACGCCGCCGGGTCCGCCCGCGAGGGTCGAGACGTGGCCGGCCCAGCCGGTGATGCTGAGCAGCACGGTGGCGGTCTGCACGGTGGCATTGCCCTGGGCGTCGGTCGAGGTGGCGGTGAGGGTGACCGGCACGCCGGTTTGGGCGAGGCTGATGGAGGCGGTGGTGAGCGTGAGAGTGACCGGGCCGCTGGCGTTGAGCGTGGTTTGATCGAGTCCAGCGGTGACGTTGACGGGCTCGCCGCTCAGGGTCAGTTTCACCGGGTTGGTGAAGCCCGTCGAGAGCGCAATCTGGAAGGTCTGCGTGCCGCTGGCGGCCTTGGCCAGCGTCATCGCGGCGCTGGTGGGGGCGATGGTGAAGGCCGAGGGCGGCGTCTGCAGCGTCACCTGGGCGCTGGCGCTGGCGGCCTTGTTGGCGTCGGCGGTGGCGGTGACGGTTTCTGTCGCCGGGCTCGGCAGCGTGGCCGGGGCGCTGAACAGGCCGTTGGCGTCCACGGTGCCAAAGGTGGCGTTGCCGCCGGGCACGCCGTTGACCGACCAGGTGACGTTGGGGTTGGGGCTGCCGCTGACGGTGGCGAGGAAGGCCTGGCTGGCCTTGAGGTTGACGGTGGCCGCGGCGGGCGTGACTTTGACCGTGACCGGCTGCACGATGCTGACCGCGGCCGAGCCACTGGCGGTCGGATCGGCCGTCGAGGTGGCCGTGACGGTGATCGTCTGCTCGCCGGGATAGCTTGCCGGGGCGGTGTAGAGCCCGCTGGTGCTGATGGTGCCGACGGCGGCCGCGCCCCCGGCGGCGCCGTTGACACTCCAGGTGACGGCGGTGTTCTGGGGGCCGATGACCTGGGCGGTGAACTGCTGGGTATCGTTCAAATTGAGGTTGGCGGTGGCCGGGGCGACGGTGACCGTGGTGGGCGCCACGATGGTCACAACGGCGCTCGCCGACTTGGTGGGGTCGGCGGTGAGGGTGGCGCTGACGGTGACGGTGGGCGGCGCGGGCACGGCTTTGGGGGCGAGGTAGGCGCCGGTGGCAGTAATGGTGCCCACGGTCGGGTTGCCGCCGGCTGTGCCGTTGACCGCCCAGGTAACGGCATTCGAGGTTGTGCCGCTGACGTTGGCGACGAATCCGGCCCCGGTGCCGGTCACGACGGTGGCGGTGGCGGGGGCGACGGTGATGGCTACGGCTTGCTGCAGGGTGACGGTGGCGGCGGCGCTGATGTTGGGATCGGCCGCGCTGGTCACGGTGATGGTGACTGTGGAAAGGCCGGGGAAGCTGGCCGGCGCCTGGTAATCGCCGCCGGAGCTGACGTGACCGGCCTGATCGTTGCCGCCGGCGACGCCGTTGACCGCCCAAGTGACGGCGGTGTTGGTGGTGTTGGTGACGGTGGCGGCGAACTGTTGGCTGCCGCCGCCGCTGACGGTGGCGGTGGCGGGCTGGAGGGTGATGCCGATGGGCGGGGTGAGGGTGATGGCGGCGGAGGCGGAGCTATTGGGGTTGGCGACGCTGAGGGCCTCGACGGCGACCGGACCGGTGGGCACGGTGGCCGGCGCCTGGTAGAGGCCGGTTTGGCTGATGGTGCCGTCGGCGACGCTGCCGCCCAGCACGCCATTGACCTTCCAAACCACGTTGGTGTCGGAGGAGTTCAGCACCTGCACGGCGAACTGCTGGCTGCCGCCGCCGGCCTGAAGCGTGGCGGTGGCGGGGGCGAGCGTCAGCCGCGGCAGTGCCGGCAGGGCGGCGCCGCAGCCGGCGGCGAGCGCCGCCGCGGCCAGCGCCACGGCCAACCAGACGAGGCAACTTGGATGGGTGAAGCCGCCGGTGGCGCGTTCACCGGGCCGAGCGGGCGCGCCTTGCCGCCAAGCGAATTTCGGCCGCAGCCCGTCCCCCGGGGTCCCCAAGGCGCTTGCGCCTTGGGGTGGGAGCAGCGGGAGGGCGTCCAGAGAAGGGCGGCCGCGCCGCAGCGTGGCCGCCGCCGGGCGCAGAGAGCACACGGCGCGGGGCGGGGCGAGGAAGCGGGGGGCGGAAGGCAGGGCGGGCGTCGCATGCATCGCGTTTATCTCCAGGGCGGGGGGCGGGGGCGGGTCTAGTGGTAGAGGAACTGCTCTTCGCGCCACTGCTGGATGGCTTGGCTGGTGGCGCGAATGGTAAAGGTGTGATACAGGATCGGCACCAGCTCGAGCGCCATCGCCCAGCGCGGATGGCCGCGGCGCGCCAGGCCCCAGGCGGGCGAGGTGAACGCCACCAACTCGAGCGGAGCCTCGATCAGCCAGGCGCGGCGCACGGAAAAGGGATGGCAGCCGGGAAACATCTCCGGCCCGCGGATCAACGGATCGGTTTCGCACAAACCCAGGTCCCGCGCCTGGCGTTCGAGGCGGAAGTGGTCGAACATCACGAAGCCTTCCCCGGCCAGTTCGGTGAGCAGGGGGCGATGCCAGCGCGTGCGTATCTCCTGGTGTTCGGCGCACCCGAGGCAGGCGATGTAGTTGGAGGTGGACTGGGCGAGGGCGCCGGGGCCAGGCAACAGCAGCGCCAGCGCGGCCAGCAGTAGCGCCGTCGCGGCCGCCTTGGAAAACGCACTGAGGCAAATGGGAACTTTCATAGCCACTCCGGCTGACAAGCGGTTGGAATTCAGCGTGGAACCGCGGGATGCCGATCTGGAAGCCGCCATCGCCGGTTTCCCACCTTCAGCGGGTCGCTGGAGTCCGAAACGGACTTGGGGTTGAGACCGAAGCCGCATAAGCCGCAACCCGCCACGGCGGCGAACGCATCCCGATCAGGAGAGTTGCTGAGCATGCCCTCCCCGCTGGTGGCCCCCCGTCCTGTTGTTGTCGAGCCTTCCGGCCCGGTGGGCATACCCGTGCTGTTGAGCCGGCCTCCGGAGGGCTGGCCGCCGAGGGTGTGGTTGGTCACGGGCGGTTCGCAGGCGGTGACCGCCGGGCAGCGGCGGCGGCAGTGGCGGAGCCTGGGGTTAAGCCTGGCGCTGCAGTTGCTGCTGGTGGTGGCAATGGCGGGGGCGCTGGCCATTGGTCCCCGGGTGATCACGCTGCCGCAGGTCACCCCGGCGGACCCGGCGCTCGATGTCGTCCTGCTGGCGCCGCCGCCGCTCGCTCGCCGGGCGCCGGTGGTGCCGGTACGGCGCCCGCGGCGCCGGTTGCTGGCGCCAACCTTCCGGCGTCTGCCGTGGTCGGCGGCGCCAGCCCCGCCGCGTCAGCGCGTCCCGGGCGCCTTGAGGGCGCCGGCGGCGCCCGGCGTGGCGTTGTCGCAGCCGGCGCCGGCCCTGCCGCGGCCGGATCCGCCGCCGCTGCGGCCCGCGCCCCGGGCGCGGGTGGAACTGGGCGAATTCGGCGCGCCACACGGACTGCTGCCGGCGCCGGGGGCGGCGGTGACGGCGCCGGAAGTGGGGAAATTTGCCTCCAGCCCGGATCCGCCGCCGCCGCAGGCGGCCTCCGGGGCGGTACGTTCGTCCGGCTTTGGCAGCGCGGCTACGGAGGCGGCAGCAGGATCGGCGGGCACGGTGGCCGCGGCCGGGTTTGGCGCGATGAATGCCGGCGGCCCGGGCGTCGCGAGCGCGGGTACGGTCGAACTCAACCAGTTCAAGACCTCGCAACCGGCCGCGGCCGTGGCCGCGCCGGTGGCGCCGGCCACCCCCGTCCTGGTTCCCCCGCAGGTGTTGTCCTGGCCGACGCCGGCGTATACGGCGGCGGCGGCGCAGCATCATCTCCAAGGCGAGGTGGTGCTACAGGCGGAACTGCTGGCCTCCGGCGCGGTCCGGGTGCTGCGCGTTGTCCATGGCCTGGCCTACGGGCTCAATGAGGCTGCAATCCAGGCTGCTCAGAAACTCAAGTTTCGTCCCGCCCGGCGCCAGGGCGCGCCGGTGGACTGGACCGTGATCCTGCACATTCGTTTCCGGCTGGCGAACTAGCCGCCCGGACCGCGCTCTTGCCGTATGCGAAACCTACTCATTCAAAACGAGGCAGCTTGGACGGGTGAAGGCGCCGGTGGCGCCTTCACCGAGCAGAGCGGGCGCGCGTTGCCGCCCAGTGAATTTCGGCCGCAGCCCGACGCCCGGGGTCCCCAAGGCGCTTGCGCTTGGGGCTGGGGGCAGCGGGAGGGCGTCCAGAGCAGGGCGGCCGCGCCGCGCGTTCGCGCCCCTGGGAGTCGAAGCAGGCGCGGCCTCCAGGGTGGCGTGGCCGTGCTGGCGCCTCCATCGCAGACTGGGCTGGGGCTCATGGGCTTCGAGCCCCAGTGGGGCTCGGACGCCCGGTCTTCCAACGCCCAGCGGGAGTGGGAGCCGCCTAACCGCGCTCGGGCCCGCGCCAGCAGTTATGCGGCGCGGCCGCCTGCGGCGGCGGCCCGCAGCGCCGGCTGGCGGCGTGGGGCCGCGCTGCTGGTGCTAGCGGGGGTGGGCCTGGCGGCCGCTGCCGCCGGAGCGCAGCAGCCGGCGCCGACCGCCGACCAGATCCTGGACCGGATGAGCGCGCACGAACAGCAGCTCTATGTCCGCATGCAGGAACTGCACCCGCGGGTCGAAACCTACATGCAGAACCTGCGCCCGGACACGGCGCTTGGCGAGGTGCCGATTGCCGACCGTTACTACCTCGGCATCCTCGACTTTCACCGTCACTTCCAGACCCTCTCGTTTTTGCCTGAACCGCGCCAAACCTGGCGCCAGTGGATTGGTCCTTTGGATGATGTGATGACCTGGCCGGGCCGGCGGGTATTGGGGTTGGACGTGTTCCGCAACAGCTTTGCCGGAATGCTGTTTCCCGGCGCTGACCACTTCGACCGGCAACACTACCGCTTCGTCTATCTGCGGCGCGAGTTCCTGGGTAAGGTGCTCTGCTACGTCTTCGATGTCGCGCCGCGGAATGTCCACGACAAAGGGACCTTTTGGGGCCGCGTCTGGATCGAGGACCAGGACGACGCGCTGGTGCGCTTTAACGGCAGTTTCTGGCAGAACCGGTTCGGGCACCCGGACCTGCACTTTGACAGTTGGCGCCTGAACGTCAAGCCCGGGGTCTGGGTGCCGACCTACGTGTACAGCGAAGAAAGCGATTTGAGCTATGGCTGGTTTCGCCACGCGCGCTTTCAGGCCCAAACCCGCCTCTGGGGCTACGACCTGCACCAGGCGGGGCAGCAACAGGAGCTGACCACGATGTCACTCGAGGGAGCGGGCATGGCCAGCGTCTCGGCGCCGCCGGTGACTCCCTCGCCGCTGGGCAGCGCCCGCGCCTGGGAGCGGCAGGCGGAAGACAACGTGCTCGAGCGGCTGGAGAAGGCCGGGCTGCTGGCGCCGGATGGACCCGCCGACACCGTGCTGCAAACCGTGGTGGACAACCTGGTGATTACCAATCACCTGGTCATCTCGCCTCCGGTGCGCTGCCGCATCCTGCTGACCACGCCGCTCGAGTCGGTGGCCATCGGCCACACGATTGTGCTCAGCCGCGGCCTGGTTGACAGCCTGCCGGACGAGGCCAGCCTGGCCGCGATGCTGGCGCATGAGTTGGCGCACATCAGCCTGGGCCAGCAACTCGATACGCGCTATGCCTTTGCCGACCGCATGTTGTTTGCCGACCAAGACGCCTTCCGGCTGCTGGACCTGAAGCGCACGCCGGCGGAGGAGGCGAAGGCGAATGCGCTGGGGGTCGAGTTGCTCATGCACTCCCCCTACAAGGACAAGCTTCGGCAGGTGGGATTGTTCCTGCGCCAGGTGGACGCCCGGCGCCAGCAGTCGCCGCATCTGTTCAGTCCGCACTTGGGCAACGCCTGGTTCAGCCACGATTTCCTCACCCGCCTGCATGCGGTCGAGGCCGAGGCGCCGCCGCTGCAGCCCACCTCGGTCGAGCAGATCGCGGCGCTGCCGCTGGGCGGGCGGCTGCAGGTGGATCCCTGGGACGGCAGCGTCACGCTGGTCACGCCGCCGACGCTCAAGTTGCTGTCGGCACGGGAAAAGATGCCGCTGCAGTTGACCCCGTTCGACCCCTACCTGGAGCGCGTGGACGCGGAAGCCACAAAATCGTCCTCGGTCGAGCCAAAACCCACCATCCCGCATTGAGGTTCAGCTAGGGAGCCGAGGCAACTTGGACGGGTGAAGGCGCCGATGGCGCGTTCACCGAGCAATGTGGGCGCGCGTTGCCCCCAGCGAATTCCGGCCGCGGCCCCTCCCCGGGACCCCCGAGGCCCTTGCGCCTTGGGGTGGGCGCAGCGGGAGGGCGTCCAGAGAAGGGTGGCCGCGCCGGCGCCAACCCATGCCGCATCCAATTGGGGCAGGAGGCGTTATGCCAGTTTTAGGATCGCAACTCGCTGGCCGTCGCGTGGCTGCACTGGTTGACGACAGGTTTGAAGAAGTGGAGCTGACCGAACCCAAGGCAGCCATGGAAAACGCCGGTGCCAGGGTGGCGATCATTTCCCGCCATCCCCGCATGACGGCGATGCGCCACCACGAGGTCGCTGACCGCTTTGAGGCCGACGTTGCACTGAGCGAGGCGAGGGCGGAAAATTACGACGCACTCTTTCTGCCCGGAGGCGTGGCCAATGGCGACAGCTTGCGCATCGTGCCCGAGGCGCAAGCCTTCGCTCGCGCCTTGGTGGCGCAGGCGAAGCCGGTGGCGGTGATCTGCCATGGCGGATGGCTGCTGATCTCAGCAGGCTTGGTGCGCAACCGCACCATCACCAGTTGGCCGACGCTGCAGGACGACTACCGCAATGCCGGCGCGCACTGGGTGGATCGGGAGGTGGTGGTGGATGGCAACTGGGTTTCAAGCCGCAAGCCGGACGATATACCGGCATTTAGCAGCGCCGTGATCGAAGTGCTGGCGCGCGAGCCCCGGCGCCAGGCCGCCTAGGCTGGCAGGCTGCTGAAAATCGGCGCGGCGCGGCTCCGAGCGCCCGCTGGGGTCCGTTCGGGCGCCGATTCCCAGCAGGTTAGGCAGAGGGAAGGGCCGCTGTCGGCTGCGACGGACAGCGAACCGCCACGCGGGGGCGCGACTCAGACGGTCTGCGCCATCAGCTTTCGCATCCGCACCAGATTGTAGGCCGCCGCTTCGTTTGCCGGGAGCGGTGAAAGCGCTACTGGCGCTTTCACCCCGTTGGAATTCCGCGGCCCTTCGCGCCGATTTTGCCCGCAGTGCAAACGGCGCGACTCCCGTGAACGGCAGAATCACAGTTGCTGTAGTAGGTGTGGCAAACTTGGCAGCCTTCCCCCGTGCGGCGGGTCGCCGACCCGCGCGCCGGCCGGCGCCATGCGGCCGTTCGAATGACTTTTGATTCGGCCTTAGTGTTCGCCGAGCAGGCGCGCGGTGTGGCGAGCGAGCATGCGTTCCTCGTCGGTGCTGATGACGCGGAATGGGAGATCGCCGGCAATCTGGCGGCGGATGTCGTCGGCGTGCTCGCCGATGCCGCCGGTGAAGACTATTAAATCCACGCCGCCGAGCACGAACGCGAGCGCGCCCAAGTGCTTGCGGGCGCTGTAGACGAACGAGGCGACGGCGGCCCGGGCGGCCGGGAGCTTCGACGCCAGCAGGGTTTGCATGTCACCGCTCAATCCGGAGATCCCGGCCAACCCCGATTGCTGATTCAGCAGGCGGCTGAGCGCTTCGGGCGTGTAGTGGCAGGCGCGGAGAAGGTAGAGCAGCACGCCGGGATCGAGGTCGCCGGTGCGTGTGGACATGACCAGGCCGCTGAGGGGAGTGAAGCCCATGGTCGTATCGAGGCTCTGGCCGGCGCGGACGGCGGTGAGGCTTGAGCCGTGGCCGAGGTGCGCGATGACGAGTCGGTCGGGCAAGGGGCGGCCGAGGTCGGCGGCGGCTTCGGCCTCGAGCACGGAGGCGATGTACTCGCACGAGAGGCCGTGGTAACCGAAGCGGGCGAGCTCGACGCCGGCGGCGTGGTCGAGCGCGGGCAAGGGCAGGCGGCGGGCAACCTCCGGCATGGAATGATGAAAGGCGGAATCCGAGCACAGCACCTGCGGCAGCGACGGGAAGGCGGCGCTGACCGCCTCGACCGCCGCCAGCGCCTGGGGTAAATGATCGGGCGCAAGCGGCACCAGCGCGCGCAACTGGCGCAGCAGCGCGGGCGTGAGGCGCTGGGGCTGCTTCCAGTCGAGGGGGGCCACAATGCGGTGTCCGGCGGCTGCCGGTGGGAATGGGGGCAGCAGGGCGGCGAGGGCGCCGGCAAAAGCATCAGGCGAACTCAATTCGCCGCGCTGGCCGCTGGTAAGGCGTCGCTCGCCATCGAAGGTGGCGGCCTTGATGCTGGACGACCCGGTGTTGATGGTCAGGATGTGCATGGGCCGTCGCTGCTGCCATGATGGCATGGCCGGCAATTCCCACCAGCTGCCGCTGGCGGGAATTGCCTCAAGCCGTTAGCCATTAGGGAAGGCTCGAGCGGTTGTCGCGTGTTCGGCGCGGGGGCCGGGGCGGGGGCGGACATCCCCGGGGCGGGCTGCGGGCGTCACAGCGGCTATGCCCGTGCGATCCGCTTCAGCCGAGTGGCGTGGCACGCTTGCGGGGGGCCGGGGCCGGATTCAGTTTGACGGCTTTGACGAGGCCTACTCGTTTCGTTCGCGCATGGAGGACGGGCCGGGCACGAACCCGGAGGAGCTGATCGGCGCCGCGTTGGCGGGGTGCTTTGCCATGGCGTTCGCGCTGGAACTGACGCAGGCTGGATCGCCGCCGCGGCACATTGAGGCGCACGCCAAAGTCAGTTTCGGTCCGGGCGACGGCGGGTTCGCGATTTCCGGGATTGAGCTTTCAACCGAGGCTGAAGTGCCAGGCATTGAAGACCAGCGCTTTCAGCAGATCGCAGTCCACGCCAAGCTCAACTGCCCGGTCTCGCGGGCGCTGGCAACGGTCGCGATCACGCTCGCCGCCAGGCTGCGCGAGCCCGGGGTTGAACGCCGGATCGCCTGAAGCTACGAAGCCGGCTTGACCGAGCCGTAGTGCAGGAAACGTTCGAGCAGCAGTTCGCCGCTGATGGGCTCGCCGCTGAGGATCATGGCGAGGATCTCGCCGCCCAACGCCTGGGGTGCGATCACGATATCGGGTTGCACCAACTTGACCCGCTCCATGTGTTTGCTGTCGTTCACGGCGACGACGGTTCGGGTTTTGCTCTTAAGTTCCTTCACAGCCAGGGCGATGAAAGCGTTTTCACTGTCGTCGCTGCGCAGGGCCAGCACCGCCTGAGCTTCGCCGGCGTTGGCGCGCCGCAGGACCTCGACCTGGTTGGCATCGCCCACGATGACGTCGGCGGGGTCGAAGTCGCCCTCGGGCGGCGGCTGCGGCGCAATCAGCACCACCGGATGGTTGCGCCGCTTCAGCTCGCGGTAGCAGCTATAGGCCAGCGGGGTGAGGCCGACAATGACGAAGTGTCCGGTCTGGCGCATGCGACTCTCCTTGCGGTTGACGATCCGGCTGAGGCTGCCGCTCACGAGCGGGCCCACGATGGCGCTGATCGAGGTGGCGAAGACGGCAATACCGAGGATGATGATGGAGACGGTGAATAGCCGGGCGTCGGGCGTGCGGGGAGCAATGTCGCCGTACCCGACCGTGCCCATGGTCACAATGGCATAGTAGAACGCGGTGACCAGATCGTGAATGGGCGGGGAAAACTGGGCGCCAAAGTAGAGGCTGCCGAAGACCGCGTAGATCAGCAGCAACAGGCTGCTGGCGATGGCAAAAATGGTCGCGGCGGCCACGCTGCTGCGGTCGAAGGCGCGCCGGGCGGCGATCAGCGCCACCAGCAGCGCGCCGACGTAGTAGACCAGAAGCGGGAACGCCGCGTGCGGGTACAAGTGAGCGGCGACGAGCTCGGCAATGGTGAGCAGGACGGCGATCACCCAGGCGAAGCGGGAACGCAGCGCCAGGCCGACCGACATCAGCAACAGGGCAATTCCGATCAGGACGAACGGCATGCCCGCGGGCGCGACCTGCAGCAGGCGGTCGGGAAACTGGGCGGTGGCGGCGGTCAAGCTGCCGCCGAAGGCCAGCGCCAGCACCAGCAGGCCGGCGAGGGCCAGGCCGAGGGCGAGTGGAAGGTGGGGAAACCAGTGCTCCATCCGCAACGCCTGCCGGGTGCGGCGAAGTTGCGTCCTCCAGCCGCGAACCGGGGGCGGAGGCGTGAGGACGGACCTGGGGATTGTACTCATCCGGCGAACGAAGCTTCAGTGTAGCTGGTCCCGCATTTCTCACGAAATGCGGGAAGCGATTGGCAATTGGCGATTAGCCCGCATTTCTCACCAACCCAGCCGCTGCCACGCGCGGCATAGCGCACCCGTCTAGAAAAATGGGCGGCGCAGCACCTGCCCGGCGCTATCACCTTCCCGACAGCGCGTCCTGATCTCCGCTCGAGATCGCCGCCCATTTTTTAGGGCGCGCCGCGCCTGGACGCGAGCGCCGCGACCTGACCGTGAGAAATGCGGGTTAGCAGTCAGCAATAAGCTTTTGGGCCGCATTTGCGGGCGACGTCACGCCGCAATTCGCGGCAGTCGCGCCGTTTGCACGGCGGGCAAAATCGGCGTGGAGGGCCGCGGAATTCCAACGCGGTGAAAGCGCCAGTGGCGCTTTCACCGCACCCGGCAAACGAAGCGGCGCGGCCGTGGCAAAACCAGCAGCCCTCCGACCGGCGCCACCTCCCGTGTGGGGCGGGTCGCTGACCCGCGCGCCGGCCGCCGGCCGGCGCACTGCGGCAGTTCGCGTGACACCAGCAACCCTGATTATGCCGCAGCGCGAGAGGCCGCTCGCGCCCCCTTGGGCTCGCCGGGCCCCGGGCCGGCGCTCCACAGCCCTTCGCGGGTCGGCGACCCGCCCCACTCACCGCATGCGCTATTGCGGGC
>JBOGKJ010000082.1:0-7527 GCA_050745565.1 Terriglobales bacterium
GTCCTGCAGCTGTGGCCCGCCTGGGTGGTTCTCGAGCAGGGCGGCAATGACGGCCGGCGCGGCTGGCGCCCGGTGGTGACACTGGCCAACTTGCATCACATCATCGCCCGCCTGCGGGAGCGCCACATCCACGTGCTGCTGGCCGGCATCGCGCTGCCGCCGCCGGCGCCGCCGGCCTACGCCCGCGCCTTTCAACGGGTGTTCGGCGTGCTCGCTCGGCGCCACCGTCTGCCCCTGCTGCCGTTCCTGTACCAGGATCTGCTGCTGCAGATGCACCGCCACCCCGCCCTCTTGCAGGCCGACGGCATGCACGCCACCCCGCGCGGCAACCGCATCGTGGCGGCGACGGTCTGGCGCTACCTGCAGCCGCTGCTGCGGAAAATGCCATAATCAACCCGTGAGACTTGCCGGCATTATCGCCGCCCTGACCACCCCGTTCGACGCCGCCGGCGAGGTTGCCCTGGGCGCGCTCGGCCGCAACCTGGAGCAGTACAACGCGACGCCGCTGGCTGGCTACCTCGTGCTGGGATCGAGCGGCGAGGCCATCCTGCTGGACCGCGCCGAGAAGCTTGCCGTGCTGCGCCAGGCGGCCCAGGCGGCCGCTCCCGGCAAGTTGTTGCTGGCGGGCACCGGCGAAGAATCGCTCCGCGCCACACTGGAGATGACCGAGCGCGCCAGCGAGCTTGGCTACCATGCCGCTGTGGTGCGCACGCCGCACTACTACAAAAAATCCATGACCCGCGCCGCCCTCGCCGGCTTCTACCTCGAGCTGGCGAAACGCTCGCCGCTGCCGGTGGTGCTCTACAATATCCCGCCGCTGACGGGCGTGGACCTGAGCCTGGAGGCGGTGCTGGAGCTGGCTCGCCACCCCAACATTGCCGGTCTCAAGGAATCGAGCGGCAATCTCGACAAACTGGTGCGGTTGGCGGCGGCCGAAGCGGATTTCCCTTTATTGGTGGGCGGAGCCTCGACCGTCTACCCATCCCTGTGCGCGGGCGCCGCCGGCGCCATCCTCGCTCTGGCCGCGGCCGCGCCCGAGGCGTGCTGCCAGATCGAGCGCGCCTTCCGGGCCGGCGACCACGCGCTCGCCCTCGCCGCGCAGCGCGCGGTGCTGGCTGTCTGCGCCGCCTTTGAGCCGCTCGGCATCGCCGGCCTCAAGGCCGCCGCGGATGCCGGCGGGTTCTGCGGCGGCTCACCCCGCCTGCCGCAGCTTCCCGCCTCCCCCGAGCAGCAACAGGCCATTGCCGCGGCGATCGCCGCACTCGGTGAGCCGATGCGGACGGCAACGGCGGCCGAAAGCGCGTCGCTCGGCAAAGCCGCGCGGGGGCCCGCGTCAACCGAAAGCCACCGGCCGACTGCGGCCACGCCGCGATGAACACCTCGGCGCGGGAGGTGCGCTTTCCCGGCGTTAGCCGGCTGTTCGCCGACTATCTGTATGCGTTCGAACGCGTGCAGCCGTTTTATCCCGCCGGGTCTGCCTTCGACCTGCCCGCACTCGCCGCCCAGGCTGCCGACGTCGCCTATCCGGAAGCCATTCGCGGCGCGATGGCGGCGGCACTGGCACGCCAAAACCCGTCCCCCGCCGCGCAGCGCTCCCTGGAACGCTTTCGCCGCCCTGGCGCCGTGGCCATCGTCACCGGCCAACAGGCCGGCCTATTCGGGGGCCCGCTGCTGACCGTGCACAAGGCCATGACCGCCATCCGGCTGTGCGAACAGCTTGAAGCCGAGAAGGTCACCGCCGTACCGGTTTTTTGGATCGCCAGCCAGGACCACGATCTGGCCGAAGTGAACCAAGCCTGGGCGCTGGACTCGGGCTCAGTTCCGCGATGCCTTCATGCGGCGCTCGAAGCCCAGCCCGGCGTTCCGGTCGGGCGCGTACGGCTGCCGGAATCCACCGCCCAACTGCTCCAGGACTGGGAGGCCGTGACCGGCGAACCCGCTGCGGACCTGCGCGCCACCTACAGCACCGGCGCCACGCTGGCGCAGGCGTTTGCCGCGCTGCTGCAACGCTGGTTCGAACCCTGGGGGCTGTTGGTATTCGATCCGATGGAAGCGCCTGAAGCCAGCGCCGTTTGGCGGCCTTACTACCGCGAGGTCTTTCAGCGCCAGGCGGAGCTGGCTGAATTGCTGGCGCGGCGGACCGCCGAACTGGAAAAGGCCGGTTATCACGCCCAAGTCGAGCAGACCGCGGCCGCCAGCATGCTGTTCGCGCTCGACCGTGGCGTCCGGCGCGGCTTGCGCCGGCTCGCGGATGGCTGGTGGAGCGGCGACCGGCGGCTCGAAGCCGGCGAGGGAGAGCGACTGCTCGAGCAGCCCGATCAACTCTCGCCTGCGGCGCTGCTGCGCCCGTTGCTGCAGGATGTGGCCTTCCCGACGCTGGCGCAGGTGACCGGCCCGGCTGAGACGGCCTACCTTGCCCAATCGGCCGTGCTCTATACCGCATTCGGGCGGCGCCAGCCGGTGGCATGGCCGCGCGCCAGCGCCACGCTCGTGGATGCCAAGGCCAGGCGCCTGCTGGACAAGTACGAGCTGGGCCTGGAGGCCATCTGGCAAACCCAGGCGGGCGAGCTGCTGGGTGAGCGCGCACTGCCGCCCGAGGTGGGCCAGCGCGTCCGCGGCCTGCAATCCAGCATGGACCAGGGCCTGGAGGCGCTCAGCGCCGAGCTGCAGCGCCTGGATCCCACGCTGGTGGACGCGGCCCGCGGCGCCGCCGAGAAGATTCAACATCAACTGGCTCAGCTTGAAGGACGCGTCACGCGCAGTCTGACACGCCGCAGCGGCGAGCTCGCCGCCCAGGCCCAACACCTCGAAGGTCTGCTATTTCCCGAGCACCATCTGCAGGAGCGCGTGCTGTCGGGGGCTGGGTTCCTCGCCCGTCATGCGGACCTGCTCCAACTCCTGCATACGAATCTTGATCCAGCTGCGGCTGGCCACCAGGCCATCAATCTCTGAGACGGCGGGCGGGCCCGCTACTATGGAGACAGATGGACAACGGCCACATTGGCTGGCGCCATTCGCTGGGCGCTGGCTTGCTGCTGGGTCTGGCGCTGGGCTGCGCCTGGCTGGCGCACTGGACCTCGCGGCTCTATCCGCAGGTGCTGTTGATTGCCATGGCGCTGCTGCTGGCGCTGCTGGGCCTGGCGATGATGGCCGCCGCCGGCGCGGACGGCGGCCCGGGCTGGCTCCGGCGCTGGCGCCAGCGCCTGGAAGCGCACTTCGCTGGGGCGGGTCTGCCGTTTCTGTCAGTGGTGGTGGTACTGGCGCTGGCGGCGATCAGCACCGGCAACAACCTGCTGTATCTCGTCGTCAGCGCGCTGCTCGCCGCGCTGCTGGTCAGCGGCGCAACCTCGGCGTTGAACCTGAGTGGCATGGAACTGCGCTTCCGCCTGCCGGAGGAGATCTTCGCCGGCGATGCCGTGCCGGTGCAGTTCACGCTCACCAACGCCAAGGGTTTCTGGCCGGCGTATTCGCTCACCGTCAGCGCCGCCAGCCGCGCCCTGGGCGGCGTGCTGGAGGCGAGCATGCCTCCGGTGTACTTCGCCTACTTGCCCTGCCGCCAGAGCCAGGCGGCCGCGGGCGAAATTGCCTTTCCCTGCCGCGGCCGCTACTCCAGCGCCGCGTTTGTGCTTTCCACGCGCTTCCCGTTTGGGCTGGTGCACAAGCAGCGCCGGTTCCAGGCCAGCGGGCATGAACCGGAAACTCTGATTTATCCGCGGCCGCTCCCGGTGCCCGTGCCGGCACCGCGGGCGCCGGGCGAGGCGTTGAGCGGGGCGCTGCCGGCGAGCGGCGCCGCCGACGAGCTGCACCGCATCCGCGCCCACCAGCCCGGCGACAGCGCCCGCCAGGTGCACTGGAAGGCGAGCGCCCGCTCCGGCGTGCTGCAGGTTCGCGAGTTCAGCCGCGATGCGGCGCCACGCTTCCGGCTGCGGCTGGCCAGCGCCGACGGCGGCGACCCGGAACGCGCCGAAGCCGCGCTGTCGCGCTGTGCCGGCTGGATCCTGGCGCTGACCCGTCAGCACGCCTCCCCGGAGCCGTGGATCGAGTTCATCGGTGAGTATCGGCATGGGGCCGCGGCCGCCCCCTTGTGGCTGCCGCTGGCGCCGGCGCGCGAACATCGGCGGACGGTGCTGGATTATCTGGCACTGGTGGACCCCAGCTTGCCGCCGGCGCCCGTTCTGGCGCCGCCGCCCGCGCCCGGCGTCGAGGAGATCGTCATTCAAGCTCCAGCCGCCGGGTGGGCGAGCGAGATCGCGGTGGAGGGGCGCAGCCCGGCCGGGGTCCGCGCCTAAAGCCGGAGTCCTCATGCTGAACCCCGGTGCGAGGGTGCGAGGGTCGCGCCGGCTTGGGCTCACCGGGCCCCGGACAAGTTGCTAGTTGCTAGTTGCTAGTGAAGGCTCGGCGGCAGGGACATCTCGCGGGAGTCGCGCCGTTTGCACCGCCGGCAAAATCGGCGCGAAGGGCCGCGGAATTCCAACCGACGGCCCGCTCCCGTGGGGCGAGTCGCTGACCCGCGCGCCGGCCGCCGGCCCAATGCCACTTGGTTAAGGTAGGGAGTGGCGAGATAGGTACGCTCAAGCAGGGCATTTGGAAGGGGCGGAAGGGGCTGTCGGTGGCGATATGCGCATTCCTGCTCCTACAAACGAAGCCCTTGGAGCTTTTGGGGGCAATGGGTCTCCCCAACATGGGTTGACGCGCTGAAAACGGGGTTGGGGCTGAATTGGCGGGAGCCAACGCAAGCCACCTCCTCGCACAAAACCTCGCCCCGTTTATCCCCGCGAAGCCTGGCGCCAGCCGCAGGGCTACCCAGACCGCAGGGCAACCGCCATGGAGGCATGATCCGTGCGCCTGCGCCTTAACCAAGTGGCATTGGGCCGCCGGCCGGCGCCACGCTGCAGTTCGGGTGACCACAGCAACCGCGATACTGCCGCAGCGGGAGGCCGCTCGCGCCCCCTTGGGCTCACCGGGCCCGGGCCAGCGCTCCACCGCCCTTCGAGTGCGGGATGCCGGGCGCTGCGAGCGTCTCAGCGAGCAGGAGCAGGGGCCCGCGCCCGGCAAGAAGACAAGCTGCTAGTTGTTAGTTGCCAGTTGCTAGTGAAGGCTCGACGGCAGGGACATCTCGCGGGAGTCGCGCCGCTTGCACTTCCCGGTAAACGAAGCGGCGCGGCCCCCCTGCAGGGCCGAATCAAAGCAGGCGTGGCAAAACCGGCAGCCTTCCGACCGGCGCCACCTCTCGTGGGGCGGGTCGCCGCCCCGCGCGCCGGCCGCCGGCCGGCGCCAGGCGGCAGTTCGGTGACCACAGCAACCGTGATTCTGCCGTAGCGAGAGGCCGCTCGCGCCGGCTTGGGCTCGCCGGGCCCCGGGCCGGCGCTCCCCAGCCCATCGAGCGGGGGCACGGCGCCGCGAGCGTCTCAGCCGAGCAGGGGCAGGGCCCGCGCCCGTAAATGGCGGGTTAGTAATAGATCAGCAGGTGCTGCCCGATCTGGTTGATGCCGGTCAGGTCGGGCGCTGACGCCAGCGCCGAGTAAAACGCAATCTGCGCGCCCCCGGTCTGGTCCGTGATTACGCCGCCAAACTGCTGCAGCGCTTTCATGATGGCTTTGACCGCGGTGGAAACCGACAGCGAGTCCACGTCCACGCTGGGATCGAAGCGGAGCTTCGCCCCCTCGCGGAAGACGGCCCCCGGGACCGAGCCGTCGGTCTTGACTGCCGGCGATTGCTTGCCCACCTGGTTGCTGTTCATGCCCGACGGCACGATCACGCTCAGCGCGTGCTGCAGGCAGGTCTCGCAGTCGAGTTCGCCGGCCAGGATGTCGCCCGCCAACCCGGTGATCTCGGTCGCGGTTTGCCCGGGCGTGCCGCTGCTGGTCGCCAGGTTGCCGGTGACGATGCCGCCCACGTTGGTGCTCAGCGGTACGCCACTGCCATTCACATACAGCTTCCAGAAATCGTAGTAGTCGCCGGTAGCCGTATCAATGACGATCAAGTGGCCGTCGTTATAGCCCCAGCCACCAATCGAAGGAAAGAAGCCGTTGGCCGGATTGGGCACGCAGAGTTTGTCCGAATAGGCATACTGCAGCGTGTCGGTGAAGGTGGTGCAGCCGTGGGTGCCGTCGGTCGAAACCACCGGGTAGTCATAGCCCTGGGAGTGGGTGTTGACCTGAAACGTCATGCCGCCAGCGATGTTGGAGATGTTCAAACCCGTGCCGGTCGGCGCCGAATAAAGCCAGTCGGCACTGGAGGAAGTGAATAGGCGCGAGCCCGACGGCGTCGGGGTCGGGGTTGGCGTGGGTGTTGGGGTTGGCGTCGGCGTTGGAGTGGGCGTTGGCGTGGGTGTCGGGGTTGGCGTCGGCGTAGGAGTCGGCGTGGGGGTGGGCGTTGGTGTCGGCGTTGGCGTCGGGGTCGGTGTGGGGGTTGGCGTCGGCGTCGGGGTTGGGGTGGGTGTGGGTGTCGGCGTGGGTGTTGGGGTGGGTGTAGGCGTCGGCGTAGGAGTCGGCGTGGGGGTGGGCGTGGGTGTCGGAGTGGGTGTGGGCTGGGGGACCGGTACCGGCACCGGCGTTGGTACGGCGGTGATGATCACCACGGCCATCGCGATGGGGGCGGGTGCGGCCGGGGTGGTGACCTCGACGTTATACGTGCCCGGGGTGCTGCCGGCGGTGAAGGTGGAATCGGCGGTGGTGTTGGCGGAGCCATTCGGGGTGATGGTACCGCCGTTGGCGGTCCAGGTCAGCGCCGCCGGCGCGGTGGAGTCAAAGCTGGCGGTGAAGACCGCGGTGGCGCCCGGCGTGAGCGTGATCGTGCCCGGCTCGATATGGGCGACGGGCGGCGCGGCGGCAACGGCGGAGCCGGGTTGCCCGGCGCCGCCGCAGCCCAAGGTGAGCAGCGGCAGTGCGGAGGCGAGGAACAGAACGGACGGTCGGAGAGCGGTCAGTCGAATCAATGGCAGGCCTCTTCCCGACGAAGTGGCGCAAACTGTATTTCGAACAGTAGGTCACTTCAGGCCTGCCAAGACTCCGCGCTTCGCCTGTGCGGGACAGGAAAAACGCCGCATTAACTTCTAAGGTTCGGGCCGGCTCAGCTCGCGGGAGCCGCGCCGTTTGCACTGCGGGCAAAGTCGGCGCGAAGGGCCGCGGAATTCCAACCGACGGCCCGCTCCCGTGGGGCGGGTCGCCGACCCGCGCGCCGGCCGCCGGCCGGCGCCACGCGGCAGTTCGGGTGACCACAGCAACTGTGATTCTGCCGGGGCGAAAGGCCGCTCGCGCCCCCTTGGGCTCACCGGTCCCCGGGCCGGCGCTCCACAGCCCTTCGAGTGCGGGCGCGGCGTAGCGAGCGTCTCAGCGAGCAGGGGCCCGCGCCCGTCAATGCCGCGAGCGTCTCAGCGAGCAGGGGCTCGCGCCGGTCAGTAGTAGATCCACAAGTGCGGCAGCGCCTGCTGCAGTCCGCTGAGATCGGGTGCCGTGGCCAGCGCCGAGTAGAGCCCGATGGCGTCGCCGCCGGTCTGATCGGTGATCACCGCGCCGTAATCCTGCA
>JBOGKJ010000083.1:0-13975 GCA_050745565.1 Terriglobales bacterium
TGGTCGCGCTCCGCGCCGCGCTCGACCGCGATCTCGCCCCCTACCGCCGCCAGCTCCGCCCCGAACAAATCACCATGATCGCCCGCCAGTTCGAGCAGCGCCGCCTCCTCGACCACCACCGCCTCCCCCGCCTCAGCCTCTTCTACATGGAATAGCTGCCGCGGTTCGCAGCCGTGGGGCCGGTCTCTGACCGGCGCGGCGGCCTCCGGCCGCCGCATCTTCGCGCCTGCCGTGCGATAATTCATCTAGATGATTCATCCAGAATCCGGAGGTCGGAAATGGGCAGCGTGGGTTTGTTCGAGGCCAAGCAAAAACTCTCGGAGCTGGTCGAGCGCGCCCGCAGTGGCGAAGAGATCGGCATCACCCGCCACGGCAAGCTGGTGGCCCGGCTGGTGCCGGCCGCGCCCGCCCAGCCCGCGGTGACCTGGAAGCAGGCCTTTGAGTACCTCGACGAGTACCGCAAACACGCCAAGCTGATGCGCAATCCGCCCATCAAGGAACTCATCAACGAGGGCCGCCGGTGAATGCTCTCGTTGTGGATGCATCGATCGTGTTGCGTTGGATTTTAGCGGGCGAGGTGCCGCCGCTGGCTCGGCGCGCCCGGGAACTGGTGGTCGGCGGGATACGGGCGATGGCTCCTGATCTCTGGCAGTGGGAGGTGGCCAACAGCATCGTTATGGCGGAGCGGCGCGACATCCTGGGCGCCAGCTTCGCCGACTCCTGGCGCTCCGCCGAATACTGGTTCGCCCTGGTGGCCACCGACGAGCGCCCGCCGTCGGCCGTGAACGCAGCTCAGGTGCTGGCCCGGCGCCATCATCTTACGGTCTACGATGCCGCCTACCTCGAGTTGTCCCTGCGCCTGCAGGCTCCGCTGGCGACGCTCGACCAGGCGCTGCAGCGTGCCGCAAGGCGGGCCGGCGTCATGACCGAATTTTGACCGGCGCAACGGACCAGGAAACGATGACGGTCGAGCTCGACATCGAAAAGCTGGTGCAGGGCGGCGACGGCCTCGCCCGCCTGCCTGCCGCCGCCGACGGACGCCGCGAGCCCGTCTTCATTCCCTTTGTGCTGCCCGGCGAACGGGTGCGGGTCGAGCTCGGCCCCCGCGCCGGGGGCCGCCGCACCGCCCGCCTGCTCGAGGTGCTTGCCCCCGCACCGGAACGTATCGCGCCAGGCTGTGAGTACTTCACCCACTGCGGCGGCTGCCAGCTGCAGCACACCTCGCCCGAGCACCAGATCACCCTCAAACGCGACATCCTGCTCGAAACCCTCGCCCGCACCGGCGGCGTGCGCTGGGCCGGCGAGGTCGCCCTTCACCCTTCGCCCCCGTGGGCCTACCGCAACCGTATCCGGCTGCAGGCGGTGCCCGCGGTCGGCGTCGGCTACTGGCGCGCCGACAGCCATCGCGTGCTGCCCGTCACCCATTGCCCCATCGCCTCGCCTGCCCTCGATCAGGCCGTCGCCCGGTTCGCCGCCGAGCCGGTCACGCGCCGCGAGGAAGTCGAGCTCGCCGCCAACAACGACGATCAGGGGCTCGACTCGCAGTCCCCGCTCGAGTTTGAGGTCGCCGGCTTTCGCTACCGCGTCTCGAACGGCGCCTTCTTTCAGGTCAACCGCTTTCTGACGCCGGCGTTGGTTGAAAGCGTGACCGGCAATGCCAGCGGCGCCTGCGCCCTCGACCTGTTCAGTGGCGTGGGCCTGTTCGCCTTGCCGTTGGCGCGGCATTTCCGCCAGATCGAGGCGGTCGAGGCCAATGCGGTCGCCGCCGGCGACCTGCGTCACAACGCCGAAGGCGGTCCCATCCGTGTCGCCGCTCTGGAGGCGGCCGCCTACCTCGCCCAGCGCCCCTCGTCAGCCCCCGTGCCCGATTTCGTCGTCGCCGACCCGCCGCGCGCCGGCCTCGGTCGAGAGCTTGCCCGCGCACTGGCCGCACTCGGGCCAGCCGAACTGCGCTTGCTCAGTTGCGACGCCGCCACGCTCGGTCGCGATCTCGCGCTGCTGCTCGCTGCCGGCTACACGCTTGAAAGCCTTGAGCTCTTCGACCTCTTCCCCCAGACCGCCCATATCGAAACCCTCGCCCGCCTGCGCCGCTGAAGACGCAATGGGCCGCCGCTCCGCTGGCGTACACCGGTGGCCGGAGCGACACGGAGGGAGCCATGGGTGCGGGTGCGGGGATGTATCGCGCACTGCGGTTGCTGGGGCAGGATGCCTCCGTGCTCAAGCAGCAGGTCAAGCCCGACACCCTACGCCGCACCGTGCGCTTCGCCCGGCCGTATTCCGCCTGGCTGGGACTGTTTCTCCTGGTGGTGGTGCTCGACGCCGCCGTCAGCGTCATCAATCCGCTGCTCGACCGCGCCATCATTGATCACGGGATCCTGGAGCACGACCCCGCGCTGATCGTGCGGCTGGCGGCGGTGCTGGCAGGCCTCGCCGTGGTGGACGCCGGCCTGGGGCTGGCTGCAGACCGGCCTGGCCTCGACCGTGGGCGCGCGCATCGTGATGGAGCTGCGCGTGCATTTGTTCCACGACACCATCCGCGCCAACCTGCTCTATGAAAAGCGGACGCCAGCGACGCTGAGTTGCGCGACGCCCTCGCCGCCGCCCAGATTTATCCCCTGGTGGCCGGGCTGCCCGAGGGCCTGGACACGCTGGTGGGCGAGCGCGGCTACCGCTTCTCGGGCGGCGAAAAGCAGCGCCTCGCCATCGCCCGCCTGAGCTCCACGCAAGGCGTTCGCCAATTCCGCCGCCACGCCGGGTCGGGGACCCCATGAGCCCCTACCCGACGCGCGCGTCGCCTGGGGCCGCGCCTGCTTTGCCCGCAGTGCAAAAGGGCGGGGCCCGCGAAGGCCAACGGCACCCCGAGCGGGATCAAACAACCACGTTCACGCCCTCAAGCCGGAAATGATGGGCGGCGGACAGCAGATGCCGGTCATTGCTGTAAATCTCGGCAAAGCCGTTCTGCTGGGCGCACGCCGGATGCAGGGCAGCACCGGCGCGCAAGAAGACCGAGGACGGCAGCCCGGCGAGCGAGCGCCGGGCGGCCTCGATCAGCGCCGGGGTGACCGGGAGCCACTGCCATACCCCGCCTCGTTCGTCCTGCTCGAACTCTTGCATGGTTTTGCGGTAGTCCGGCTCCGGCATATTTCGCTCACGCCGTTGCCGCGACACCAGGGCGGCAAATTCCAGCCGCGCCAGTTCGCACGACGCCAGGCCATCGGCCTCGCGCGCCAGCGCCCGTACTCCCTCGCCCCCGGGCTCGTGCAGGTAGCACTTGGCAATATAAGCAGCGTCGAAGTAGATCATCGCTCCCGGTCCTCCGCTTGGTAGATCACCGAGTCCACCACGATGCGCTGGCGCTGGCGGATCGCCGCCTCGCGGTCCGGCAGCCGGCGCCGAGGGCGTACAGCGGCGTAAGGTTGCAGCGCGGCGAGTTTGCGCCCGCGATCCGTCACCACCACCGGCCCGACCTCCACCGCATGCCTGACCCAGCGGCCGGTATCGAGGTGCAACTCACGGATGCTGATGATCTTCATGTGCACATTGTAACTCGCGCAATGCTGCGCTGGCTCGGCAGAAACTAGACGCAGGACGCATTGTGCAGTGCGGCACCCACGCCGAGCTTGTCGCCCAGCCCGGTCTCTGCGCCGAGCTCTACATGAAGCAGTTCGCGCCGGCCACGGTCCGCCCTGCGGCCTCGCCATCGCCACCGTAGTTCGGTGGGTTATCTGGTTCTCGCTGGACGGCGTGCCGGTGACGTTTCACTCTCTTTTGGCACGTTGAGGAACAAACCTGCCTGCGCCTCTGGCCCGCCTCCGACTGCTGGTGCCGCTCGCGCCAGAGGATGACAAGAGCGCAAGCACAATTGCCTCACTGAGCCAGGCCGACGGGACAGCCATGCTCGCGGGTTTGCTCGCGAACGAGGGACGCGAGGACGACGCCCAAGCTCGGGCGCGGGACGCCATGCCCGACCCCGCCGCGTCCCCGGCGATGGGCCGGATCGCCCTGGGGCGCGGCGATTGGGCCGCCGCGCGACGCTGGTACTGCCAGGCCGCGGCGGCCGGCGCCGGCGACTTCGCTTCCGCCTTTCACTGCGGCGCCGCGGAACTCCACCTCCACCGCGCGGATATGGATGCAGCCACCGCTACGGCGATCGAGCTACAACGGCGACGGGCAATTCAGCTGCGGCCGGTGTTCGCGCCCGCCTACGATCAGTTGGCGGTCGCCTACGGCCTGCGGCGTGAGCAATTGGATACCGCCGCCAGGCTCAAGGCCCAGGCGATCCAGCTTGATCCCGGCCAGCCAAGATACCGCGATAACCGCGAATGGATTCTGCAAATGCAGCGGCAAACGTCCGACTTCCAACGCTTTGTTGGGCCGCAGCAGGGTAGGGCGTCCCGCGTTATCACCGGCACGATCGTCGAGGTGGAGTGCGGTCATGATCCAACCGGCGCCAGCTTTCCCATCCGCATCGCGGTCCGTACCACCGCCGGGATCGAGCATCTGCAAGCGCGCGACTACCTGCGCGTACCGTTCGAGGCGGAAAACTTCACCCCCGCCGCCCCGATGAACCCTTGCACCGCGCTGAAGGGCCTGCACGCCCGCGTGCAGGCCGCCGGCAACCGGATCGTGGAGGTCTGGCTTAGCCGGTGAGCAAGCGCCCAAAGCGGGCTATCGCCGGCAGGCGAGCGCGGGGATGAGGGCTGGCGGCAGGGGAAGTGGCGAGATGTTCTGCTGCCGCAATTGCTGGTTGAAAGACCGAAGCTGGGGCTGCAGCGCGGTCCAGGATTTGAGGTCGGCGTTCACCTGCGCGCACATGGGGTCGAAGACGTGGGCGACTTCCTGGGTGGGCCCGGCGTCGGACTGGTCCACGGCGATGAGATAGCGGGTGAGCTCGCAGTTGGTGGTGCCGAAGCTGGCGCCGGGGGTGCAGTTGGTGCCGGCGGTCATGGCATCGAGGGCGCGGGCGAGCGTAGCGGCTGTAGCGGCGAGCGGGCCGGTGAGTTTGGGTTGATCGGCGGCGAGGGCCTGTTGGGCGGCGTCCACCTGGTGATAGGCGGTGAAGGTCTCGTCCATGGCGCGGGTCACCGCGAGCGAGAGCGCAAGCTGGCGGTCGAGGTCGCCGGGTAGAAGCGACTTCAGGCGCGGGTCTTCGCTGATCTCGAGTGGCTGGGAGTAGGTCTTGCCATTGACGGTGAGGCGGACCTGGTAGCGGCCGGGCGTGACCAGCGGGCCCTCCGGCTCGTGCCAAGGAGTGTTGCCGGGGATGGCATGGTCGGCGAGCGTGTACTCGAAATAGGCCGAGTGAATGCCGAAGTAGGTGTAGAGCAGATAGCTCGGGTCGGGGTAGCGGAGGTTCCAGACGAAGCGGTTTTCGCCCGCGCGGGTGGGCAGCAGCGCCGGCGGCGCCAGCCAGTAGCTGGGGACGTTGACCTTGTACGGCAGCTGGGTGGGGCCCTTGTCGCTGAAGGCGCGCACGAGCTTGCCCCGGCTGTCGTAGATGGCGAGCCGCATGTCGCCGGTGGGCGCGCCCATCAAGTAGTAGTCAATGATGGCGCCGTCGGGCGGGTTCTTCGACATGGCGACATCGGGGTTGATCGGGGTGTCGGTGTAGGTGTCCCACTGCAGACGGATGGCGGGCGTGGGCGGAAACAGGTAGGCGTCGCTTTTGGCGATGCCGGCGGCGTGGGGCGAAGCCAGCGTGCGGAGCGGGCCGATGTCGTCTATGGCCCAGAGGGCGCGGCCGTAGGTGGCGACCACGAGCGTGCTCTGTTCCAAAGCGAGGTCGCGGTTGGAGCCGTTGGGCAGGTTCAGTTCGATGGACTGCCACTGGGCGCCGCCGTCGAAGGAGGCGTAAACGGTGGCGGGGGTTGAGAGGAACAGCAGGTTGGGGTTGGCGTTATCCTCCACCAGCGCATTGGCGGCGCCCGGGGCGAGGCCCTGGTTAGCCGGCGTCCAGGATTGGCCGAAATTGTCGGTGCGGTAGACCTCGGGCAGGGAGGGCCGGGCGGGGGCCGCGCCGCGCCCGAAGCCGCCGCGGCGGGCGCCAATGAGGACGTAGGCGCGCCCAGGCTGCGCGTGAGAGGCGACCAGCGTGATCGAGCCCGGCGTCGCCACCGGAGCAGGGATGGTCTTCCAACTCGCGCCGTTGTCGCACGAGAGCTGAATCATGCCGTTGCTGGTGCCCACCCAGACTTCGCCCTTGGCCAGCGGGGAGAACGCGATCGAGGTGATGGCGCCCGCGGGGGCGCTCCGGCCGCCGCGGCTGGGCGCGGGTGCGGCTGCAGGCGCGGCGGTGCCGATTGCGAGCGAAAGGTCGGGGCTCCCCTTTTTCCAGGTGCGGCCGCTGTCGCTCGTGCGCATGAGGTATTGGGTGCCAACGTACAGGGTGTCGTCGTCAAAGGGCGAGAACGCCATCGGGGGCGAGCCGGCGGTGCGATACTCACCGCTGCCGCGGACCTCGAAAATATGCTGGGTCTGGCCGGTGCGGCGGTCCATGCGCAGAATCGAGTCGTACCAGCCCGTGGAATAAATGATGTTGGGATCCGCCGGGTCGGGCTGAATCTTGGCGGTTTCGAAGCCGTTGGTGGTGTACCAGTCGCGGTAGGTGATCTCGCCGTCGTTGGCGCGGATGGGCACGGCGACGGTGCCGCTGTCCTGCTGGGCGGCATACATCGTGAAGGGGAAGCGGTGGTCGGTGACGACGTTGTACATCTGGCCGGTGGGCTGGTTGAACCAGGTGGTGAAGCTGGAGCCCCCGTCCATGGTGATCTCGGTGCCCTGGTCGGCGCCGATGATCATATCCTTATCGTTAAGCGGGTCAATCCAGAGATTGTTGTAGTCGGCGCCGCTGGGGGCGCCCACCCAGGAGTTCCAGGTCGAGCCGCCGTCGAGCGAGCGGTAGAAGGAGGTCTGCGTGGCATAGAGCACGTTTGCATTGCCCGGGTCTACATAGATCGAGTGGAACTGGCCGCCGCCCATGAGGCGCGGGTCCACGGTGGCCTTGGTCCAGGAGGCGCCGCCATTGTCGGTGCGCCAGATGCCCTGGGCGAGGTAGATGTAGGCGCGCTGGCCGCCGGTCCCGGGGGCGACGGCAAGCCCCAAGGTGCCGTGGTTGCCGCCGGGCAGGCCGGCCTCGCTGGCGGCGGCCCAGGAGGCGCCGCCATCGTGGGTCACGTAGACCTCATGGGGATGGGCGGCGGCTTCTGCCGCCGTCATCGCGGGAGCGACGCCGCCGGCGCCGACGCGGGCGCTGCCGAATCCGCCCGCGCCGCGGCCGCGGCCGGCGACGGGCGCGGCGACGCCGACGTAGACGGCTTGGGGGTTGTCAGGATCGGCGGCCAGGATTTCGCCGCGCCCCGCGTTGGCCAGCGTGAGCTTCCAAGTCTGGCCGCCATCGGTGGTTTGCAGCACGCCGGTCGAGCCGGCGGCCAGCACGCGATCGGGGTTTTTGGCGTCCACCAGGACCGAGGCGATGGCTGCGCCCGGGATCACCTGATCCCAACTCTGGCCACCGTCGGTCGAGCGCAGCAGGCCACCTCCGCTGCCGGCGCCGCGCCCGCCGCCCGGAGCCACGTAGACGATCTGTTGGTTCGAGGGCGCCAGCATGACCGAGGCGATGCCGGCCAGGCGCATCGAGTCGGTGACGCACGTCCAGGTCTGGCCGCCGTTGATCGTCTTCCAGACGCCGCTGCCGGCGGTGCCGAAATAGTAGGTGGACGGATCCCCAGGCGCGCCGGTGACCGTCGTAGCCTTGCCGCCGCGCAAGGGACCAATCAGGCGCCAGGAGAGGCTTTGGTAGAGCGCCGGGGCCACCTGCTGCGCCCCCGCCGGCGCGGCCGCGGTTGCCAAAATTGCCAGTAGCGCGGCGGCGCCAAGCAGCGCCGTTCGGAAATCAGAATTGAAGCCACGCATCGGTGAATGTCTCCTGCCTGCCGGAAAAGGCAGAATACACCATGCCGCCGCAGGTCATCTCGCGGGGACGGTGGTGAGAGCGTCTCAGCCGAGCACGCGCTGGCGAAACCCCGTATTTGGGCGGTCCCAAAAATTAATTTGGCTGCGGGCGATCGGCCGTGATAACCGCGTACACCTTGATCGGCGCCTTCGCGTCCACCAGCTTCAGGCCGAGGGCGCCGATCAGGTCGCGGAACTGCATGGCCGCAAGGTCGGACATGGGCGCTCCATTCGGCACCTCGGGGGTATTAACCTTAAATTTATAGGTGCCGGTCAGGCCGGTGTGATCAATGATGACGCGTCCTAAGGGGCCCGACAGCGTTCTCGCCAGGTCGGCCATGGTCACGGCCTCCGCATACACCCCGCGTCCGTCGAGAAACAGCTCGTGCGCCTGCGAGGTATCCTTGGCGGCGGTCACGCGCTTGGGCGCGGAACCGGCCAGGCGGAGCTCGTAGACCGGCAGCACACGGGTTTCGGTTGTGAGCTTGAGGTTGAAGCGGTCCGCCAGCAGGCGCTGGGTCATGCGCCGCGCAAGCGCGATGTTCGCTGTCAGGTCGGGAGTGCCGGCTGGTGCGCGCGCCTCGATGGACCAGCGCTCGGTTTGCATCCAGCCGGTCAGGCCAGTGACCTGCGTGGCAATTTTCACGTCGTAGGCGAAGGCGAAGATATTGTCCAAGGTCGCTGCCGGCACGTGCAGGCCCCCAGGAGTAACGTTGCGGCTCCCGAACCCCCACTCCCCTCGCTGCCGGAAGGAACCGCGCGCCGGCGCTGGCCGAACGGAGGCGGCGTCAAATGCCGGCCCGGCCTGCGTCGGTCCCGTGTGGGGCGCCGGCGCCGGCCCGCGGCGCACGCCGCCGCCCAGCGCCCACGCCGCCGTCACCGCGACGCTCAGCACGGCTCCGGCCACCGTCATGCGCACGCGCGAACGGGGCGGCGCGGCCGCGGTCAGCCAGGCAATGCGCTGCTCGAAGCCTTGGCAGCGCGCCAAAGCCTGGCCGGCGTGCGACGCCGCGGCCAGGTGCAGCGCCGCGGCGATATCCACCAGGTGGGTGGGATAGGTGGCATCGGCGGCTCGCGCGGCTTCGTCACAGGCGGCTTCGCGCGCCAACGCGGCCCTGCCCTCCAGCCAGCGTGCCGCCGGGTGCCACGCCAGCGGCAGCAACGCCAGCTCACCCAGCCATGCCCAGAGATAGTCCCGCCGCCGAACGTGCTCGAGTTCGTGCGCCAGCGCCGCCCGCGACCACGCCTCGCGCTCCAGCAGCGCCGCCGGTAGCACGATCCGCGGCCGCAGCCAGCCCACCGTGAACGGGCCACCCTCGCCGCGCAGCACCGGCACCCCGTCCACGACCCGCTCCAGCGCAGCCCCCCGCACCGCGCGCCGCGCACGCCGTGCGCGCCGCGCCAGGCCACCCGCCTGCAGCAGCATCACGCCGCCCCAGAGAAATCCGAGAACCAGGTCCAGATCGGGGCGATGCAAGGGCGCTCGGTCTCGGGTTCCGGCCGCCACCCCGCTGCTCGTCGCCGACTGCCTCGCCAACACGACAACCGTGGCCGAAGCCGGGGCGCGCGCCAGCGTCAGATGCATCCACGCTCCTGCCGCCGGCAACAGCGCCGAAACCAGCAACGCCCCGAGAAAGACCCCGTGCCGGGCTGCCGCTGGCCCCCGGCGCAGCAGCCATGCGCCCACCGCCGCCGCACCCGCCACCACCAGCGTCTGCCAAAGCAGGGCCCACAGCAATGCGGTCATGACGTTCCTCCTTTTAGTAGACGGCGCGCCCGCTCCAGCGCTGCCGCATCGAGCTGTTTCGACTCCACCAGATTGAGCACCAGGCTTTCGGCCGAGCCGCCGAACAGGTTGTCCAACAACCCGCCCAGAGCGCGCCGCGCCACGGTTTGCCGCGTCTCCAGCGCCCGGTAAAGATAGGCGCGCTGCCGCTTCTCGCGCGCCACCTTGCCCTTGCGATGCAGCACCTGCAGCACCGTCTGCACCGTGGTGTAGGCGCGCGGCTTGCGGCGTGCCACGTGGGCGTGCACCGCCTGCAGCGGCGCCGCCCCCAGCTCCCACAGCGCCTGCATGATCTCCAGCTCCAGCGGCGTCAGCGCCCGTGCGACTTTCTTGTTCGCCATGACCCCACCCTACTTCGCCGCCGCTGCAATGTCAACTATAGTTTTAGTTAATTAGCGTTCGTTAACGAGCACGGCATTTGCAAGCGCTGGGCGTGGTTGTACACTGACGGCAGATCCCGCTGCGAGGAAAGGAATATCTCCGATGACGATACGACCGGTGCCGATGTGGGGGTTGACCGTTCTGCTGGCCGCGCTGCCGCTAAGTGCGGCGGCGCAACGCGGGCCGATGCCGCCGCCGCCCCCGGCCGCCGCCAAGCCCCTGCCCGTGCCCAGCGAGCGCACCGAGGTCACCCACGCCACCGTGACCATCAATGGGCAGGCCATCCGCTACACCGCCACCGCCGGCACGCTGCTGCTCTACAACGACCAGCAGAAAGCCACCGCCAGCGTCTTCTATATCGCCTACACCAAGGACGGCGTCACCGACCCCGCCACCCGCCCCGTCACCTTTGCCTACAACGGCGGTCCGGGCGGCGCCTCGGCGTTGGTGGATATCGGCGGCTTCGGCCCCCGCCGCGTCGCCTGGCCGAAGGTGGACGACTACACCGCCTACGCCCCTCCCTACCGCCTCGAGGACAACTCCGACAGCATCCTCGACTCAACCGACCTCGTCTTCGTTGACGCTGTCGGCACCGGCTACAGCCAGATCGTCGGCGTCGGCACGTCCAAAATGTTCTACGGCATCAGCGAGGATGGCGCCACCTTCGCCCAGTTCATCGAACGCTACCTCAAGCGCTTCCACCGCTGGAACTCACCCAAGTTCATCCTCGGCGAAAGCTACGGGACCACGCGCAACGCCGTGCTCGCCGATGACTTGGTCAACCAGGGCGTCTACCTGAACGGCGTCATCATGTGTTCCACCATCCTCAACTTCGCCACCGCCGAATTCGGTCCCGGCAACGACCTGCCCTACGTGCTCTATCTGCCCTCCTACGCCGCCGCAGCCTGGTACCACCATAAGCTCAGCCCGCGGCCGGCCAGCCTCGAGGCGCTGCTCACCGACGTGCGCCGCTTCGCCGCCGGCCCCTATGCCGCAGCGCTGTTTGCCGGCGCCAATCTCCCCGCCGCCCAGCAACAGTCCATTGCCGGCCAATTGCAGCAGTTCACCGGCATTCCCGCCTCGCTCTGGATGCGGGCTCGCCTGCGCATCGCGCTCAATATGTTCCGCCGTCGGCTCGCCGGCCCCGATGGTCCCGAAATCGGCCGCTACGACTCACGCTTCACCGGAGCCGAACTTGAGCCGCTGCTGCCGGTGCCCGGTCAAGATGACCAGGAGCCCTCATCGAGCGCCGTTATGGGCGCCGTCACCGTGCTCTTCGAGCGCTACGTCAGCCAGACGCTGCACTTCACCAGCGACCGCATCTACACCCAACTCAGCTACGTCGTGAACCGGCAGTGGGACATGCAGTACCGCGCGCCGCTCAGCGAGCTTAGCGGTGGCGGCGGCGCCCCCGATGTCGCCCCCGCCCTGGCGCGCGCCATGAATAACGACCCCGCCCTGCACGTCCAGTTCAACAACGGCTTCTATGACATGGCGACGCCGTTTTTCGCCACCGAATACACCGCCGCCCACCTGCAGGTCACCCCCGCCGAACGCCGCCACATCGAGTTCCAGTACTACCCTGTCGGCCACATGCTCTACGTCAACCCCGACGCCCTGCCCCTGCTCCATAAAAACATGGACGCCTTCATCGCCGCCGCCACCCCCCAGGCGCCCTAAGGCGAAATCCGAGATGCGGTAGCGGCGGCGTTGCTGTGGGGCGGGTCGCCGACCCGCGCGTCGGCCGCCGGCCGGCGTCACGCGGCAGTTCGGGTAACTACTGCAACTGTGATCCTGCCGTAGGGCGGAATCAGCCCCGCCGTAGCTCAGCAGGCCAGACCTCATGCGGCTTTTCCACCCGGAAAGGCCGCACGCCGCTGCCCGAAGCGAGCCACGCCTACGCTGATTCTGCTCGGGTAGACCCGCGGCCAGAGTCCCCCCAATCCGGCGGTGCCAACTGCCACCGGAACGGTCGCAGGGAAGCCAAACGCTCGAAGTCGCGCGCCTTGGCGGTCACAACCGCGATCTCCAGCCGGGCGGCGCTGGCCGCGATCAGGGCGTCGTTGGTTAGCCGCCCGCGGGCGATCGCCGCGAAGCCGAACTGCTTGCCAAACGCGGCCAGCATCCGTCCGGCAGCAGCCCAGTCAGCGAGAGTGGGCACCAAAACCCGGCGGATTTGGTGAAGTCGCGCTCCAGTCGCTCGACGGCGCTGAGGCCGCGCCCGGAAGCGCCCGCGAACAACTCCTCCAGCACCACCGCGCTCAGCCACACCGCCGCCCCGCCGCGCAGGAACCGGGCACTCAGTGCCCCCTCGCCCCGGCTCCGCAGATCGCGAATGTAAACCGAGGTGTCAAACAGCAGCGGTCCCGACGAGGTAGCTTGGACGCGCCCTGCGGGTTCCGGCCGCAGCCCGACCAGCGGGAGGGCGTCTGGAGAAGTGCTGCTGCGCCGCCTCACGACTCCAAGGCGCCGTAGACGTCGCGAATTTCAGCCCCGCCACGCAGGAACCGGATATGGCTCTTGATGGCCAGCCGATTTGCCCCCGCTTCGGCAATGACGTAGTCCAGCGCCCGCTCGATCGCTTCCGTTTCCGTGGTGACGCCGAAGGCGAGTCGGACGCGCCGGATTTTGTCCCCGCTCAGCCGAACATGTCTATGGATTTTCGCGGCGCCGTTCGCCATCGCACTACCTCCATCCCGCCCCCGCCTAACACATGTACATGCACGCCGGTTGTATGTACATCCGCGGAACCGCCGGCGGCCACCGGCGCGGGCGTGCTTCCCGCGCCGGTACCGCAGCTGGCGCTGGTGAAGCAGCAACTGGGGCTCGTGCCGACCCTTGCGCCGGGCCATACCCGTTACATCGTGGTGGACAGCATCCAGCATCTGCACGGCAGATGGATCTACCCGTAAGGGCGCTTGACTTCCAGGCGGAACTTAGCTACAGTCGTCAAACGGTCGCGGTCGCAGGCATGCGGCGCGCGATGCGCAGGGCGGCGCCCGATTGTGGTAGTCTAATCAGAGGGCGTTGGGCCCGGGATTTTGTAGCGCGATAAGCCTCAAAATTCAATCAGCAGGCGGGGAATGAGGACGTGAATCACCCCGCAACGCCGGACTGCCGGTTGCGGCTGGTCGGGTGGCGAGAGGGCGTCAAGCCCCAAAGTTTTGGCTGGGTGGACCCGGAGATTGCATTTGCGCCCGGGTTTTGCTACACTCAGAGGGTTTTCGAGGCTGAGCGGTGCGAGAGGGCAATAGCTCACTCCACGGCTTGGAAACGGCCCCCAGGGGCCACTGCCGGTGACGCAAGTTGCCAGCAGCCGTCGATGGCGCGAGGCTTCGGCCAGACGCCTTTGACAACTGGATTGAACACGCTAGAAATGCAAGTCGATTTCGGGTTTTAGGCCAGACGACACGCTCGTCAAGTCCGCCTGCGGCGCAAGCCGCGGGTGTTCATTTTTACTTGAGAGTTTGATCCTGGCTCAGAATCAACGCTGGCGGCGTGCCTAACACATGCAAGTCGAGCGCGAAAGCCCCCGCAAGGGGGTGAGTAGAGCGGCGCACGGGTGAGTAACACGTGGGCAACCTACCGTTCTGTGGGGAATAACCTCGCGAAAGCGAGGCTAATACCGCATACCATCTCCGGGCGGCATCGCCGGGAGATCAAAGCCGCAAGGCGCAGAATGAGGGGCCCGCGGCCGATTAGCTAGTTGGCGGGATAACAGCCCACCAAGGCGATGATCGGTATCCGGCCTGAGAGGGCGCACGGACACACTGGAACTGAAACACGGTCCAGACTCCTACGGGAGGCAGCAGTGGGGAATTTTGCGCAATGGGGGAAACCCTGACGCAGCAACGCCGC
>JBOGKJ010000084.1:0-1784 GCA_050745565.1 Terriglobales bacterium
CTCTGCGGCTGGCCAGGCGCTGGCAGCAGGCGGCGGAGGCGGGCGTGGCGTCGCGCCGGGCCGCCGGCCCGGCGGTATGTTGGATGGATCCGCTCGATCAGTGGGATCCGGACTCGGCGCAGCGCGCCGGCGTGGCGCTCGAGCAGGTGCTGTGGCTGCGCGGCAGCCCGGCGCTGGCGGGTCTGGTCGGCCTCAGCCGCTGGCACGAAATCCTGGGTGTGGTGGTCCACAGCGGGCTGCTGCCGCTGGTGGTGGCGGATTTTCTCGACTGGCCGCTCGCCGAGCTGGGGCGGACGCCGCGCTCGGCCTGGTTCCGGCTGCAGCGCGCGCTTGAGCGCACGCGCCAGACCGCGTTGCTCGTGCTCGCCTCCGCGCCGCTCACCCCCGGTTGCGCCGCGCGCGTGGCCCGGCTTCCCGCGCCGGATGCGGCCGAGGAGCGATCGGCATGAGCCGTTTTCTGGCCGTCATGCTCCCGGCTCCGCCGCCGCACGTGGTTGCAGCGCTCGCCCCCGTCTTCGAGCGCTACTCCGACCGCGTACAGTTGCTACCGCCTTGGCACTCGCCGGCGGAGCCGGCCGTGGCCAGCGGGATGGCGGACGAAGCCGGCCCGGAGGCCGCGCCAGAGCATGCGCGCTGGCTGCTGGACCTCGCCGGCATGGAGTCGGCGCTGGGGCCGGCGCCGCAGATTGCCGCGCGCCTCGGAGGCGAACTGGCGGCGCGCGGCCTGGAGGCCGGGCTGGGGTTGGGGCCGACGCGCACCGCCGCGCTGCTGCTCGCCGCGACGGCCGGCGGCCGCCCGCAAGGCGCGTGCCGGGTAGAGGCGGTTGAGGTCCCCGACCCGGCGCCGGCGCTGGCGGCGCTGCCGATTGCGGTGCTGGCGGCGCTCGATGGTTATGGCCCGGAGGCGGCCGCCTGCTGCGCGCTGTTCCAGCGCTGGGGCCTGCGGCGGCTGGGCGAGGTGGCGCGCCTGCCGGCGCGCGCGCTCTCCGAGCGGCTGGGCCGGGCCGGGCTCAACTGCCAGCGCTGGGCCCGCGGCCAGGACGTCGGCCTGCTGGCGCCCGCCCCGTCTCCGCCGGCGCCCACCGAACTCACCACCCACTTCGAGCCCGCCCTCGAGGGCTACCTGCCGCTTGTGCCCTGGCTCGAGGTCCAACTGCGCCAGCAGGCCGCGCACCTGGCCGCCCGAGACCGTGCCTGGGCCAGCGCCGCGCTGCAGTTGACCCTCGACGGCCCCCAGTTGCATAACGAGGCACCTGGGACGGGTGAAGGCGCCGGTGGCGCGTTCACCGAGCCGAGCGGGCGCGCGTTGCCGCCAAGCGAATCCCGGCCGCCGCCCGACGCCCGGGGTCCCCACGGCGCTTGCGCCTTGGGGTGGGAGCAGCGGAATGGCGTCGTGAGAAGGGCGGCCGCGTCGCCGCCCGCGCCCTGGACCTGGCGCCAGTGCTTCGCGCTGCCGCACCGCGACCCGCGCCGCCTGCTGGCGCAAATCGAAACCGCCCTCGCCCAGCAGCCGCCCACCGCCCCCATCCGCGCCGCCCGGCTGGAGCTCGAGCCCACCGCCCCGCGCCGCGTCCAGAGCGGCCTGTTTGGCGACGCCCGCCAGCAAAGCGAGCCCCTCGATCACCTCGCCGCCCGCCTGCGCGCCCTGCTCGACGACCCCGGCGGCCAGCGCTGCGGCTCGCCTTGTCTGCTCGATCTGCACCGCCGCGACCGCTTCTACATGGCCCCGTTCGCCGCCGGGGCCGCTGCCGCGGCGGCCGCGGCCCCGGCCTTCACCCGTCCGC
>JBOGKJ010000085.1:0-22986 GCA_050745565.1 Terriglobales bacterium
GCCCGCAGCGCAGCTTTATCAACCCGCCCCGGGTGGGGCCAATTTCCATGATCACGCCGGGGCCAGAATTCATTGACGAAAGCACCCAACCGCCCGACGTCTTCTGATGCGGCGTACAGCACAAAGCCAGCCTGTTGCTTCTGAGCGATGTGGTTTGCGTGGTAGGAGGCCGTAGCCAACTCCAAATCCACCCTACCAAGGTCGCCACCAGGATTTTCGTACTCGATCCGCAGGTCGGGATATTGAATCTTCCCGTGCTGGACCGGCAGCCGGTGCTCCGCGGCGACCTGCTCGATCAGGGCATTGCCCGCCCTTCCGCCTCGCCTCTCGTGGCGACGCAGGTCCTGCAGGTACTCGCGCTTCAGCTCGAAATCGAGCGCCACTCGCCATACTCTTGCTCCCTGGCCGGCCAAGACGGAGGCATGCCGCTGGTACATCCGGTACAGGTTGCTATCGTGCAGAGCCTCCCTCGGCTTCACCATTTCGGAGTAGACGACTTGGCTGCGGTCGAATTGAGGGCATCGCCGCAACGCGGATTTGCCGGCGCCGGTGAGCGAGGCGACCAGCACGCGGTCCTGACCAGTCCGGCCCTGGACAGACCGGCGCAGCGTATGGACCTCGATCAAATCTTGCCGCCGCAGCCCCTCAATCGCCGCTGGGAAACGGAAACGATCGCCTTCAAAATGCACCTGTTCCAGGTCGTCGAGCCGGACGACACGGAAGCGGCCAATATCCGTCATGACCCGAGCTTCCAGTTCCGTCAGCGCCGGTGGTCTTGGAAGAAAATCTCGGATTTGTTCTCGGCGATAATCCGAACGGTCGCGCGAACGGTTCCTTCGGTTATCTGGCGGGACTCGATCTCGTATTGCCGCGTCATTGCCGTGCGGCCTGCCGGCGCGGAGCCTGGCTTGCCGACCATCGGCGTAATTGCGGCCAAAATCTTCAACCGAAGCGCCCGCTGGCGTCGGTTCGGGTCTGGCGGTCCGCGCTGGGGGTCGCTTCGGCTCGATTTCCCTGACGCCCAGTGGGCTGGGAGTGTATTCGTCTCGATCTAAACCTCGCCCCACGATGCCTCCTGCTGCCTGCTAAGGTGGGTCGGTGGCCGCAATCATGGCTACGAATTTGCAGCCCCTACTCATAATAAGGATAGCGCGTAAGCTGCTCGAATCCGGCTAGCTGCGAATGCCACAATGCACGCGCGTATTTTCTCGGTGTAGTGGGTTATACTCGGCGCGGATCGAGGGGAAGAGCAGGCTGCAGGTTGGAGCCGAGAGCAATTCGATGCCCAGGCAGTACATACGCTGGTCGATTGACCGAATCGAAGAGTTCGTCGCGGCGAGCAGCGGCGATGCAAGAGCGCTGGATGCGATTTCAGAGGAGCTCAATTGCCGCTCGACACCGCGAGCCCGTCGCCTACTTGAAAAGGTGCAACGCCGGCTCGCCGAACTCGCTCCGGCCGACACCGTCGGCGAAGGAACCCGGGATGAAGGCGAGCCGGCGCGACCTTCAACGGGAAGGCCGGTGCAAGTTGAACTCCCTGGCGCTGAACCGCACGGAGCGTATCCGCTTAGCCCCAAAGTGGTCAGCACGGCGAGCCACGGTCGAGTGGTTGCGGCCGGTACGAGCACGCCGCAAAGCACACAGGTCGAAACTTCTGATTCGATTGTCAAGACGAACTCCCGTTCACAAGGCACAGAGCGCCCCGAGGTGGGGCCGCTGATTGCCTCGGGCAAAAATCGAAGAGGTCAACCAACCACAGAGTCAGGGGAGCAGCCGAGCGATCGTGGACTTCCCCCATCCTTCACACTCATCCGACCCCCAGGAACGCCGGGGCTACCCGACGCCTGGAATCCGCGACTTGAAATTGGCGCTCCGTTGCGAGTGCCGCCGGATTCCGACGTTCCGCAGCTCTACATCGCGGCACTTGCGGCTCTCATCGATGAGATGAAGAAGACCGGCGTTGGGCAGAAACGCTATGAGTTGGAGAATGGCTCTCGCGTCGAGAGAACTGGCGACGTCCATATATACGAGTTCATCTTCCTCGAGACTGCGGATCTTTTCGAGGATGCCGCCGTTGAAATCGAGATACCTGGCCGCCGCGCCAAAGCCTCCATCGTTTCCATATCCGACGGCCGGATTCGTCTTGCATCCGAGAGCGACCTCGGTGCGACAGTGCCCCGTGCCGTTATCGTTATCGATGCGACAGCCCTGCTTGAAGCCTTGAAGGACAAAATCGGCCGGGCACGCGCCGGTGAAATGGGATTCAACCGCGCAATCGCGGATGCAGCCGTCGGTCGCCTTTCCAAGCCGCCAGACCCAAGCCCGATCGGAATGGTGCAATCAGATACGAGGCTCAACGACCAGCAGCGAGAGGCACTCCGAAAGTCCCTACGTTCCTCGATTACCTACATCTGGGGTCCCCCCGGGACCGGCAAGACTGTCGTTTTGGCCGAAATCGTGAGGGCCACGTTTGCCGCCGACAAGCGCGTTTTGGTCTGCTCGAACACAAATAGAGCAGTGGATCAGGTTCTGCATCGGACCTGCAAGAACCTCGGCGCAAGGCATCCCGCAATGGAGCAGGGAAAGATTGTCCGGCTTGGGGTCGTCTCCGACGACAAACTGAAGGCGGAGTTCGGCGCCTACGTGACGATCGACGGGATAGTGGAAAGGCGCTCCAAGGAGCTTATCGACCGAAAACGGGACGTGCAGGATAACATCGGCCGAATCGACGCCCGCGCATCGCGGTCTCGCCAAGTGCTCGGCCTATTCTCGGAATGGGATGACGCCAGTCAAGCTGTTAAGGACCTGGAGGAGCGACTGACCGCATTGGCCGATGCGGTCAGCGGGCTCCAATCGAAGGACGCTGCGCTTTCCTCTCGTCTCCAGGCGCTGGCGGAGGAAATGAAGGGGCGCCAGCAGTCGCGCTTCAAGCTCTTTAGGCGGACCGAGCTTGCAATTAGCCTTGAGATCGAGGATACGCAAAGGCAGCGGCAGAAAGTAGCGCCGGATATCCGTGATGCGGTTACAATCCACAGCCAAGCCGCGAGAAGCCTCGATGCCGCCATCAGCACTCGCGCGGGACTCGCTTCACGCGTCGAAGGCCTGGATAGGCGAAGCGCTCAGGCGGAGGTTGACGGCGCCGAGGCGCTAAAGGAGCCACTTCTCGTGGAGCTGAGGGAGATCGAGGCGGCCCTTGCAGACATTAGAGCCTCGGTGATGCGCGATGCGAAGGTCATTGGCGCGACTTGCACCAAGACGTATTTATCAGCCAAGGAAATTGGGCCTGTCGGGGTAATCATCATTGATGAAGCCTCAATGGTGCTCCAGCCCATGGTTTGGTTCGCCGCTGGGCTTGCCGCTGAGCGGGTGATCGTTTGCGGAGATTTTCGTCAGCTCCCGCCAATAATTCAGACCCAGCAGGGCTCGATATTCAACGTTCTGGGCCCGGACGTTTTCGAGGCAACGAAATTAAACAAGCCGCCTCTCGACGATCCGCGCGCCGCGACGCTGCAGGTGCAGCATCGCATGGACGAAGCAATTTGCAAGCTAGTTGCCGAACCGATGTACGGCGGGCTGCTCAAGACGAACCCGGCCAGCGGCCAAGTAACGCGTGTGCGCCCGCCATCGCCGTACGACAGCGTTCTGACAATTGTCGATACATCCACACTTTGGCCCTTCGAGAGCGTGAATGCATTTTTCTCACGGTTCAACCTAATGCATGCCCTCCTTGTGCGCAACCTGGCTTGGCATTTCCATCGGAACCGATACCCCGACCAACGCGGCGGGCTGGCAGTATGTACGCCATACTCAGCACAAGCAAAACTGATTCAAAAACTCCTAGAAGACGAGCCGTGCCGCGACAATGTCGAGGTCCGGACCGTGCATGGATTTCAGGGCGACGAGCGCGACACCGTGGTGCTTGAATTCCCTGAAGGATACGGGGCCGCTCGGCGCATCGGGCGATTCCTTCAGGGCATTCCACCCGAGCAGATCGGCGCGCGACTTCTCAATGTTGCCGTCACTCGCGCCAGGCTGCGTCTCATCATTCTGGCGAACCTGACTTACCTCGACACTCGTCTGCCAAGTTCATCACTTCTCAGAAGCATCCTGTGGGAAATCCAGAGAAGTGGCCGTGTAATTGACGCGACGGACCTCCTCGCCCTTCGGCCGATCGAGAAGGACTTGGCTGGGTTACGCGGCAGAGTAAAGCTCGACTTCGCAGCGGACGCCAGCGGATTGTTCAACGGCGACACCTTCGACGAAGCGGTCAAGGCCGATATAGGCGCGGCGCGCTCGTCCGTGGTCATCTTTTCCGGATTTGTCACGCCGGGCGGCGTCGCCCGATTTGGCGATCTGCTCCGCACGAAGCTCATGCAAGGAGCCAAAATTAGATGTGTAACCAGACCTCCACACCTCAACGGCACAATCGACCCCGAGCGGGGGAAAGAGGCGCTCGATGCGCTCGAAGGAATCGGTTGTACCGTCGACTGCCGCGCGCGCATTCACGAAAAGGTTATCGTTATCGATAAGGAGATTGTGTGGCATGGGTCATTAAACGCCCTAAGCCACAACCACCGCACCGACGAAAGCATGACTCGAATCGTAAATATTGGCTTCGCCCACGCCGTCTCGTCAAACATGGCAAAGAGGCGAATTTCGACAAGCAAGGCGGCAGAGGCGGTTGCAGACGCCGAGAATCCCCGTTGTGGGAGTTGCGGCGGGCGCACGTATTATGACGAGGGGCGCTTTGGCCCGTATTTTTCCTGCGAAGCCAAATGTGGCTGGAGGGAGGGCCTCGATGCGGCAGAGGGTGGACGGCGCTTCAGTTCGGCAGATCTACCGAAAGACGGGCCGGAATGTTCTGTTTGCGGCGGTCCAACGAAACTCCGCAACGGGAAATTTGGCCCATTTTACCGATGTGCCAAGGCCCCAGCTTGCCCCGGGAAGGCTCCCGGCCCACGCGTGCCGAAAAGGGCGGCGGCTTCGGCGAATTCCTTCTAGCAGCTTGCACTACCGGGTGGGGAATTTGCTCAACGTCAGCCCGTCTGACCAACTGGCTCAGTGGACGTGTAGAACTTGCGCGCGTTGACTCGGAACCCGATGTTGTCCTGTTCGAAATATAATTCGTCCGGACCTAGGGTGATCGGCACGCCGTCGGAGTCGGTCAACTCGTGATTGTCGGCTTTGACCTCAAACAGGGATTGACCAAGGCCGAATGTCCGGGCGGGGACATAATTGGAAAAGCGAGCCACAAATGGCGATTTCACGAAACGGCGGTGGCGCTGCATGGGGCAGTTGTAACCGACGGGCAGAGTCGCCGCCAACCACCTGCGCTCGCACGATTTAGGCCAGCGCCTGGTCCAGCCACTGCGCACCCCAGCGGAGCGCACAAGCGGAGGACATTCCGGGTTGCCCCGGGCATGAACGCCACAAGCCACGCACAACAGACTTTTTCTTGGCTCCCCGAAAACGGCGCACTTTACGCTGGGTTTGCCGAGAACCCAATCGTTGATGCCGCATTCAAACCGTTGCGAGGGCGCTTTCGCTTGTTCTTCGGTGGCTGTTCTGGTGGCTGTTGGGAATGAATTTGGGTGCGGGGCGGTGCGCGGCGGCGCGAGACGAAAAACTAAGAAAAGGCTTGTAAACATTGGCTAAATACGGGATTATGCGAACGGATGCGGAACGGTGCGAAAAGGCCGATTTGGGATTTTCAGTCCGCTGCTCTACCGACTGAGCTACCTGGCCACAATGGACGTAAGCTACGGAACGGCAAGCGCTGGCAGGCCGGCCGACCCATCAATTTTGCCACGGTTCGGATATCCACGCCAGCCGTGACGCGGCGACTGAGGAAGGTATGGCGTAGGCCCCGCGCGAAGGCCGGCAAGGTGGCCCGGCGGACGGCGTCCGCAAACAGAGCCGTGGCTTTTGGCTTGGCGCGGGGGGCGATGGGGAAAGACGCGAGCGGCGTGGTCTGTGAGGGGATCAGTTAGACAAAAGGACTGAGGCCGCGCCGTCCTTCATCACGAATGCTGCCGATCTCATGGCTCATGTGCAGAGATTCGGAGTTGAGGGAGGTCGCGCCACCCGATGACGTCCATGGCGGACTGACCATTCCGGACACGTCCCGAAGACAACGTGACCCAAAGATTATTGACCACCCCCGGGTGTCCTGCACCGGATTCGCTGGGATCGTAGGCCCTCCCGGTGGGCCCGAAGTGGCGAGCCATGGCCGCCCCTCGTGGCCTGTCAAGGGCTCAATTGGACGACGGAGCCGAAACGTAATCCTTGTAAACCGTGCCGCCTTTCATCACAAACGAAACGTGCTGGAGCAGGCTGGGATCTGTCAAAGGGTCTCCACTCACAGCGATAATGTCGGCCTGCAGACCGCGTTGGATGCTGCCGATCTCACTGCCCATGCGCAGGGATTCGGCATTCAACGCAGTCGCCCCGTCGATTGCGTCCATCGCGGACTGGCCGTCCCTAATGCGCGCAAGTAGCTCGTCGGCTGCGTGTCCGAAAGCGCCCGCCACCGAATCTGTCCCCATCACTACTTTCAAACCGGGCGTGTGAATTGCCTCCTGGAACAAACGATTGTTGAGGTCTACGGCCTGTTGCATCCGCTGGAAGCCGGCTGGGTCGTAGTCTCCTTCGCCCATAAACTGCTTTTGGTGAGCGACATAGTTCTGAATCACCACGCCGACCTGGGGATCAAAATACGTTCCATTCTTCGCCATAAGATCCAAGTCGGCCTGAGTACCAAAGGTTCCGTGCTCGACTTCGGTGCAGCCGGCCACCGTGGCATTGTGAACCGAAACCCTGTAGGCGTGCACGAGGGTTCGCATGCCCAACTTGTTGGCTTCGCCGCAGAGGACCTGAAGTTGGTGAAGCGTGAGGATCGGGTGGGCTCCGTCGCGTATGCTATCAGAGGCAAAGATCTTCACCAGTCCGGCATGCTCCAGGTGCAAGATAGCCACTCGCCCAAGCAATACATCATCGCCGCCCATGTCGGGCGACCCGTAAATATCCTGGATGGAGGTAATGACGCGCGGACCCGGGATCACCCCGTTTTGCACGTACTGCTTCAGGACCACATCCTCCTGCTCGCCCACGCTCTGCACCGTCGTGACGCCGGACCTCAGCTCAACCCACAGATTGTTGGCCACCCCCAGGGCATTCTGCACGGGTGATTCGCGGGGATCGGACGCCTTTCCGTTGGGGCCGAAGTGGCGGGTGAGGTGGACGTGGACATCGATCAAGCCCGGCATCACGGTGGCATCACGCAAGTCGTAGACTACCGCCCCGGGCGCCGAAAGGTCGGGGCCGATGGCGGCAATTTTGCCGTCCCGCACTAGGATACGGGTGTCATGCAGCGCATGCCCGTGCCCGTCGAGTACCGTTCCGGCCTCGATCAATGCGGTGGGCGGCGCGGCCGCCGGCTGCCCCTGGGGCATGAAAAATTGAGGGCGGAGCTGCGCCGAAGCGCCAGCGGCGACCGCCAGGACCACGATTACGATTGCGAGTGTTTTGAGTTTATACATAAGAGTCTCCCGCGGGCAGTTTAGAAATCGAGGCGCAAGCCGAGCTCAATCCAGCGGCTACCGTCAATCCGGTTCGCAGGCACAAGCTGGCTGTCCAAAACACCAAAAGAGGCCTTGTTCGTGTATGACAGATCGTGATCGTTGAAGATCACGTTGTTAAAGAGATTGAAGGCTTCGGCCTCGAAGGTGCCGTGCACGCGCTCAGTGACATTCAAGGCCTTGGCTAGCGAGGTGTGAACTTCGCAGAATGGCAGTCCGCGGATGGGATTGGAATTACCCACACTGGTATCCGTGCTTAGTAGCACCGGCGGGAAGTCGTTGTACACTGACTGCGGATCGGCGAACAGGTTCGGACCAGATCCGCCGCTGGTCGGGTCTCCGGGGGCTCCAAAACCGCCCGAGCCGGCCACGCCGGTGTGGACTCCCTCTCCCAGAGTCGAGATGCCCACCGTCGGTATCATACCCGTATCTTGCATGGCGCGCGTCCCGCCACCTAGCGCTTGTCCGCCTTCGGAGAAAAAATCGGGTCGGCCGCTGTCGGCGGTAATGATGCTGGCGATACTCCGACCGCCAACGAGGTTGCTCAGGAGGCCCGATCCGGGATGGAAAGGCAGAGTGTAATCCACCGTGGCGTTGAGCGCATGGGTGCGATCAAACTGCGACGGTCCGTATGCGATATTGTGAAAGAACGCGGTGGGTACGTTGCCCGAGTCATTGGTAACTTCGGCGAAGTCATCTAGGGAACGTGAGAAGGTATAGTTGATCCCGAACGCCAGACCGCGGGAAAAAGCTTTGTTCAGTTCGCCGACTTGCTGGTTATTGAACGCCTGCAGGCCAGCAGCCGTCCGCAGACCATCAACGGACTGGAACAAACTCGAGACTAGGCCGTTAGTGAAGTCACTGGCATGTTGGGAAATGCGCTGCCGGGTTGCGTCCACGCCAGCCCCTTCCGGCACCCTATCGGTGGACCACGGCTGTGAGGGGATGTCGCTGCCCGACGTGCCGCTGCGCAGGGCGGCGGCAATATTCGCCGCGGGGCCCGTGGGCGGTCCCGCCAGCCCCTCGGCCAGCGATTCGATCCGCCCATCGCACACCGTTACCCATGCGTTTGCCAGCACTCGGCCCGAAGCCGGATCCAGCAGCCGCAGCGCGAACACGAACCGGGGTGGGGGTGTTCCGTTCACTGCCGGCGTCTCCGGCCTGGCGCCTCAGCCCGGTACGCCGGCACGGCGGTGGAGATCGGCGCCAGGAGCGCCGTCTGGAGTTGGCGGTTGAAGGCAGCGACATCCTGGCTCATCAATTGCGCCAGCTCGCTCTTCCACTGCGCCAGTTCCTGCGTGAACATGGCGTTGACCGAGACCTCCTGATCGGTGGGTGCGAAGTCGTTCACCGCCGTCACGCTGGCCAAGTGGGAAAGCTTGCTGTTCATGCCCGCCGGCCAGCGCATGCCATCCTGTCCCCCGGTAACCCGAACATCATCCAGTTGCTCCTCAAACCGGCCCAGTTTGGCATCCAAAGCCGCCGCGGTCGCGGCGATCCTCGCATTGCCAGCCGCCGCTTTCGGCAGCGACTCGAGCTGCCCTCGCACCAGCTCGAGTTGGTTGATCATCGTGTCATTGATCTGCATGTTCGCGCGCACGTTCTGCAGCAGCGCCATTTGCGCCTCGATGTCCGCCTGGGTGCCCACCGAGTGGGGATCCTTGAGCACCGTCAGCGGCTGCTTGTACTGCCGTCCGTTCACGCTGAGCTCAATCGTATAAGTTCCCGGGGGCTCCATAATCGCCATGCCGCCCCGTTCCCGACGCCCGTTCGGCCCGGGCGTGTCCCAGGCCGCGTAGATCGGATGGGTGTGCATGACCACAGGGGTTGCCGGCTCTGGGTTCGACTCGAAATTCCACCAGACCCGGTTGACGCCGGCGTGGTTGCCGCCCGCCAGCGTGCGCACCACCTGCCCCGCGGAATTGCGGATCGTGAGCCGCACCGGCCCCACCGCCGGTTGCTTAAGGTAATAGCTCAGATCAGTTCCCGGCGGCGGGTTGAAGCCTTGGGCGGGCTCGTAGGAGTGGGAAACCTCAGCCGTGCGGCCGCGGAAGCGGTACGCCTTTCGCGGCGCGAACAGGTGTGCCGGTGCATCCGTGATGTCGGTGTTCATCTGCTCCAGCGGGCTGATGTCATCCATGATCCAGAAACCGCGCCCGTAGGTCGCCAGTACCAAGTCGTGGAACCGCTTCTGCACGACGATGCCGTACACGGGCGCGTGCGGCAGGTTGTTCTGCAGCGGCTGCCAGTGGTCGCCATCGTTGAAGGAGACGTAAAGCCCATTCTCAGTGCCCAGAAACAGCAGCCCCGGCCGCCACGGATCTTCGGCGATGGCGTGCGCGTAGCTGAGCGGAGACTGGGGAACACCGCTGGTGATCTGGGTCCAGGTGCGGCCAAAATCCTTGGTTCTGTACGCATACGTGCCGAAATCATCCTGCTGATGCAGGTCAACGGTGATGTAGGCGCTGGCGGCGTCGTAGGGTGAGGCGGCGATGCTGTAGATCGTGCCCCACGGCGGCAGGCCCGGGATGCTTTTCGACACTCTGGTCCAGCTCTTGCCACCATCCCGCGTTACGCTGACCTGGCCGTCGTTGCTGCCTGCCCAGATCACTCCTTCCTGTTTGGGCGAGGGTACAATCGAAATCAGCGTATCGCCGTACTCGGGTCCGATATTGTCGCCGGTCAGGCCGCCCGACGGCCCCTGCTTGTTCTTGTCGTTCAGCGTCAGGTCGGGACTGATCACCTTCCAGCTCTGCCCTCCGTTCGTGCTCTCGTGCACATACTGGCTGCCCGCAAAGACCTTCACGTGATCCAGCGGATCCACCGCCACCGGAAAGGTCCAGTTGAAGCGGTACTTCAGCGCACCCGCCGGGAAGCCCTCCGTCTGATCCGGCCACACCTCGACGCTCCGGTATTGTCGATTGCTCAGATTGAACCGGTCAATCGTGCCGCCGATCGGCCCGGCGGCGGTTCCGCTGGCGTAGATGATCGTCGGGTTCGTGGGGTCGGGAATGGTCCAGCCGCTTTCGCCCCCGCCCACCGTCAGCCAGTCCGACATCGAGATGGTCGGGGCGAAGTGGCCATAGCCGAAAATCAGGCTGTTGCTGGGCCCGCGAAAGCTCGGCCCATCCTGCCGGTTGCCGTAGACGTTATAGGGGATTTGATCGTCCACTTCGACGTGGTACACCTGCGCGTTGGCCAGTTGGACACGGCTCCAGGTGGCGCCTCGATTCACGCTGATGCCAACGCCGCCGTCGTTGCACACGATCATCCGGTTCGGATTGGTCGGATCGATCCACATGCCGTGAAAATCGCCCAGCGGCGGCGTCACCAGCACGTGTCCACCCGCGGTGAGCGGATAACCGCGGGTGACCTTCAGTGTCTTGCCGCCATCTTCGGAAATCGCGTAGGAGGCGGTAAGAAAATACACCTCGTCCTCGTTGTCCGGGCTCACCGCCATCCGCGAATAATAGTGGTTTCGTCCGGCCACATCGTGCGTCGGGGCCATCATTTGCCACGTGCCGCCCGCATCGTTGGAGCGCCATAGCTCGCCTGCGGCGGTCGGGTGCCCGTGGAAGGGTTCACCAGTGCCGGTCTCGATAATGGCGTACACGCGGTCGGGACGGCTTGGCGCCACCGCCAAGCCAATCTTGCCCACCGGCTGATCGGGCAGGCCGTGTCCCTGCAGCCGAACCCAGGTCGCGCCGCCATCGCTGGATTTGAATATTCCGCTGCCCGGCCCTCCGCTGTCCTGTCCCCAGGTGTGGATCACGAACTGCCACATTCCCGCGTAAATGACCTTCGGGTTCTTGGCGCTGGTGGCCAGATCGCTGCAGCCGGTGTTCTCGTCCACAAACAGCGTCTTCTGCCATGTGCGGCCGCCGTCCGTAGTGCGATAGACGCCGCGTTCCGGTTGCGGGCCGTAAGCTGTCCCGAGCGCACATGCCAGTACGGTATCGGGGGCGTCGGGGTCAATAAGGATGCGCCCGATGCGCCCGCTCTTCTCCAGCCCCATGCGTTGCCAACTGTGTCCGGCATCGGTAGATTTATAAATTCCCCAGCCCAGCGAGATATTACTGCGGATCGATGTCTCGCCAGTGCCCGCCCACACAATGTTCGGATTCGACTTGGCCACCGCCAGCGAACCAATCGAGGCAACCGGCTCGCCGTCGAAGATCGCCTTCCAGGTCATGCCGCCATCGGCGGTCTTGAAGATGCCGCCCGATGCCGCCCCGGCATAGTACACCAGCGGGTTTCCCTGCACCCCCGCCACCGCTGCCACCCGATTCCCCAGTGGCCCGATGAAGCGGAACGGCAGCCGCCCGTAGGGCGCCGCCTGGGCGAACGCCGCGCTCGCAAATACCAATCCCAGCAAAATCGCCTTCACGGACGCGCCAACGGTTTTCATAGTTTTGACCTCCGGGCTAGCTAGCGATCGAATCCCGCCGCGGCCACCGCCAAACTCTTGCCGCTCTTGGCCTGGCGCGATAGGGGATGATTTGCGGCATCGTGTGCGGGCGCACCGAGCGGGTGCAGGCCGTCTACCATTTTCGCGAGATAAACGGCGCCGCCCCCGATCCCATGGCCGCCTACCCGCTGCTAGGCGGGATGAAAAACCTCCCCCTGCTTCCTGGAGCGTCCCGGTGCCGACCGACCTCGGGGTAGTTGCTACGCGAAGGCTCTTGAATACCATTATGAAAATGCACTCCCGCGCTGCCGCCGCCGGCATCGGTCGAGGGCGGCGCGGCCGCCCTTCTCAGGACGCCCTCCCGATGCTCCCACCCCAAGGCGCACGCGCCCTGGGGGCCCCGGGCGTCGGGCTGCGGCCGGAATTCGCTTTGGCGGCAACTTGCGCCTGCTCAGCTCAGGGCACGTCCAAGTTGCCTGGTTCAGAACGTTACATGTGCGCCCAGCCGTAACATCCGCCCCATGACGATGTTGGAGGGCGTCCCCAAGCCTGGTCCGTAGGTGGTCGTCTCGCTGGTGATGGCACTGCTGTTGAATACATTGAACAGATCAGCAGTCGGTTTCAGGCTGAAGCGATCGCTCAACTGGAACACCTTGGAGAAACGAAGGTCCAGCAGGTTCTGCCAGGGATAACGGGTCTGCCCGCTGGGAGTGATGTGGATCGAAGTGTTCCCCTGATTCAACGGGGCCAGCCCGTTGGCGGCCATCACTGATTTCGTCACCACGTAGCGGATCGACTGCGGCAGGCCTGACGACTCCCGCAGCGAAAAGCCCAGCTCGACGCCGTGGGTGCGAGGGAGCGTGTAGCTGCCGCCTGCCCGGACCTGATAGGGCGCGTTGTAGCCGATCTCGCCGGCACTGAAGATGTAGTTGTTGGGGTTGTTAGCGTCGCTGCCCACCGAATTGCCGTAGGAACGCCCGACAGTGAAGCCGCTGAACAGGCTGATGCCGCGGATGCGGGTGTTGAACTGCAGCTCGACCCCGTTGTACTTCTCGTATAGCCCAGGGATCGTCAGTAGATCGATAGCGTTCAGTTTCGTCGTTGAGGCGTTCTGGTTGTAGACGGTGACGGAGCCGCCGTACGGGTTGGCAATCGTCTCCGGCGCGTAATCCGAGGACGTCACCAGCGTGTTCTCGGTGCCGTTCATATCCCGATAGGTGCGGCCGTAGTAACCCAGGCTGACCGCCGAACTCCTCCCGATCTGGCGCTGAATCAGCACCGTGTACTCCCACTGATAGGGGCGTTTCAGGTTCGGATCCGTCTCGCGTGTCCGGCTCACGCTCAGCACGCACCCCGGTGCCGTTGCCGGGTCCAGCGACTGCGGTGTGGGAATCGTCGTGCTGGTCCAGGGGCAGGTATAGTAGCTCAGGCTGCCATTCGGATTGCTCGATTGAAACAGCGATGTCCCTTCCAGCACGTCATATTTGCTCAGACCGCCTTTCACCGCCGTCTTCGAATCCCCGAATACATCCCAGGCGAAGCCCAGGCGCGGCGACCAGGTGTTCCAGTTGACCACGTTCTTGTCGGCCGGCTCGCTGAACGGCGCAAACCACTCTCCTCCTCCGCCGCCCTGCGCCGGCCAGCCCATGGACGTGTGATCGAAGCGGATCCCCGGGGTCAAAGTGAAATTCCGGGTGATCTGCCACGAATCCTCCGCATAAAACCCCTGGTCATCGTTGAGGTCCTCCTGGTGGGTCTGGGGCGTGCTGAGCAGACGCACTTCGCTCGGTAGACCACTGGCATACTCCATGATCAGGTCATGCCGCGATTGAAATGCCTCCTGCTCGTCGCCGTTGCGAAAATCCCACCCGAACTTCGCGTTGTGCGCTCCCTTCACATAGGAAATATCGGCTACCACGGTCTGCATCAGCGCCGAGTCCAGATCCTGGCGCGGCGAAACCCCGGTCATCGTTGACAGCACCGTATCCCAGATCGCCACCGCGTTGGGATCGGCCGTGGGCTCAAACAGCAGGTTGTAATCGACCGGCATCCGCGTATAGCCGGCCTCGGCCACCAGGTTGTTGGAGAGAATCCCGGTCCACTTCACCTGCGCCATGTAATTGTCGACCGTGTGCTGCAGGACATCGGCATCGGAGGCCGAGAAGTCAACCCCGATGTAGTTGTTGGTGCGGTGCCCGCGGAACTTCTTGTCGCCATCGTACATGCCGAACAGCTTGTTGTTCTTGTCGATCTGCCAGCTCATGTCGAAGGTGTAATCGTTGAGGTGGCTGTCATCGAGCGCCTGCGGACCTCCCGGGGAGGTGTAGGTGTTGGCGACGTAGTTGTTGGCGCCCCAGCGGCGATAGCTGCCGAAAAACCACAGCTTGTTTTTGAGAAGCGGCCCGCCGAAAGAGGGATTGATGTCGTACACGTCGTCAATGCGGTTGCGTGCCACCAGCCCGGCCGCCGCCAGTGCCGGTGTGCTGTTGTCGGCCTGCATGCTGTGATTGGCGCCGCTGGCGAACAGATCGCCATGGAACTGGTTGCCACCCGCCTTGGTGATCATGCTGATCTGTATGCCCCCGATCGGCGCCTCCGCGGGCAGCGTGCTCACCTGATAGCCAATCTCTTGCATGTCCTGGTCGTTGTAGTAGAAACCCGTCTGATTGCCGCCATAACCGGCGTGCTGTATCCACATGCCATTGACGATGAACACGTTATCGCTGCCGGTTGAACCGTGCACCTGCAGCGTCGGCTGCTGCATTGTCTGCGTGCCACCGACGTCCGGCGTGCTCGTGGTCACTCCTGGCATATCCTGGCCCACCGCGAACGGGTCCTTACCGCTCGGGATCAGGTTCAGCAACTGCCGGTCAATCACAATCTGCGACTGCGCATCGCTCACGTCCACCAGCGGTGCGGCCGCGGTCACGGTCACTTCGGTGGAGGCAGCGCCAACCGGCAGACTCGCATTGACCGTCGCGGTGAAGGAGGCACCCAGCGTGATGTTCGAGCGCTTCACCGTCTGGAAGCCGGTCTTCGAAAATGTCACAGTATATTCACCGGGAAGCAAGTCAATGATCTTGTACACACCCTGTTGGTCGGTAACCGTGGTGCGCGGCGCCTGCTCGGCCGGGCTGGTGGCGGTTACCACCGTCCCTGGCACTGCCGCGCCCGACGAATCCTTGACCACGCCCGCCAGGCCGCTGGAGGACTGACCTAGGGCCGGAAGTGCGCCCAGAAAGAGCAACGCCAGCGTCAGCGTGCTCAGAAACTGCAATAACCTCTTTGCCATTGAAAGCTCCCTCCTGTGTGGCCCGCCCTTTGCGGTCGTGCGGAAGGCTGGAGTATATGTGCCCGAATACATTAAGTCAACGGTGTTTTTGTATGGTGCGAGGCTCAGGCAGCAGTCAGGTCTTGGTTGGGGTTTGACCAGGCCGCGGCGAGGGTCGAGTCGTCTCCGCCGAAGGCGAATCGAAGGCCGAGGAGCGCCCCATCGCAGGCACAGCAGGGCGCAGCCATGGGGTTCCAATCAGATCCCATGGCCGCCGCGTGCAGTCAGGAGGCGGCGGGTGCGCCGCCGGGGGAAAACGCTGGACGGGCGCGGGCCCCTGCCCGCTGAGACGCTCGCTACATTGCCGGGCGCGGGCCCCTGCCCGGCTACGCCGGACCCGCACTCGAAGGGCTGTGGAGCGCCGGCCCCGGGGCCCGGTGAGCCCAAGGGGGCGCGAGCGGCATCTCGCTACGGCAGAAGCACAGTTGCTGTAGTTACGCGAACTGCCGCGTGGCGCCGGCCGGCGGCCGGCGCGCGGGTCAGCGCCCCGCCCCACACGGGAGGTGGCGCCGATCGGAGGGCTGTTGGTTTTGCGACACCTACGTTGATTCGCTTTCACCCCTCCGGGCTTTCGCAGCCCTTCGCGCCGACTTTGCCCGCCGTGCAAACGGCGCGACTCCCGCGACTGGCGTCCCCAGGCGCGCCTTGGCGCCCGCCGCTGTGCACGGGTGGGGCGTGCCCAGTTCGCCGGCTAGCCTGCAAGCAGGCGGCGGACAACCTCGCCCGCTCGGGCGACACGCTGGCGGGCAACCTCAGCGTCGGCGCGGCCCCACGTCAGGCGCGCGCGGGGAAGGCTTTGGCGATCTCGCCGGCCGAGCGGAGCGAGACGGCGGAAAAAGTCAACGTGCCATTGGTGCAGCCGGCGGTCGGCAGCGTCGGGGCACCCACCACGAACAGGTTCTCGTGGTTGTGGGTGCGGCCGTAGCTGTCACAGACGCTCGATGCCGGATCGTTGCCCATACGGCAGCCGCCAGCGGGATGGTCGAGGTAGTTGCCGCGGGAGCTGGCGAGGACCTTGCCGTTGTTCTCCCGCGCCAGTTGGCTGAAGAGTTGGGCCAGATGCTGCTGGGTGGCGGCATCGCGGGCGAGGGTGGCGGCATCGAAGCGGTGCACGATTTTGGGGAGCGGATCGCCCCACTCGTTTTTGCGCGCCGGATCGAGCGTGAGCTCGCTATTTTGGGCCGGATGCACGTCGCAGTAGGCGCGCACACGGGCGGTGCCGCGGGTGCGGCCGTTAACCACATGGCGGCTGCGCCAGTCGGCGGCCACTTCATCGCCGAACATCAACTGACCGTGCTCGTTCTTCAGTCGAGCCTGGTCACGTTCGGCTTCGAAGATGCGCAGATCGTGACGCACGTAGAGACCTCCGGGCTTGCAGCGAAAGAATTTGCGGCAGACGAGTCCGTAGTCAGGGTTCATGCCGGGATAGATGGCCGCGTCCATTTCGACCATGGCAGTGGTGAACTCGTGCCCGTTCATGTATCTGCCCACCTGGCCTGTACGGTTGGCCAGCCCGTTGGGGTATCGCGACGAGCGGGACAGCAGCAACAGATGCGAGCTCCAGGTGTAGCCGTTGGCGAGGACGAAGATGGGAGCGTGGTATTCGACTTGCTCGCCGGTCCCGTAGCGGCTGCCGCGAGCCGCCAGAATGGTGTCGCGGCTGGAATCAAGCACCAGTTGGCGGATCAGGGTGCGATCGTCCAGAGTAATTCTTCTGGCGGCCAGCAGTTGCTGGAAAGTGAAGTCGGGCGAGTACTTGGCGCCGGTGGGGCAGATAGCGCATGTGCCGCAGCGCTGGCATTGGGCGCGACCGCCGTAGGGTCGGGTGTTTTTCGCCTGCGGCACGCCCTGGAAGTCGAGCCCCGACTTTTTCCCCCACTCTTTGTACTGGATCAGGTTCCAGCTGAGTGGCATCGGTTCCATCGGATAGGGTTGGGACTGCTTGTCGTCCGGATAGAGGCTGTAGGAACCGGATACGCCCAGGCGGCGCTCGGCCTCACAGTAGAAGGGCTCAAGCTCGGACCACTTCAGCGCCCAGTCCTCGTAGAGGTCATAGCGGGTTTTCAGTTCGAGGTCCTCGGCGGAGAATCGGTTGCAGGTACCACCCCAGTGCAGCGCCTGACCGCCTACGGCCATGGTGTGGGAGATCTGCCCATCGGCGATCTGATCGGGTATGAAGTCATTGGGCCATGGATTTTCGCCGTATTCCTGGCTGCGCTTGCGGAGGGCGAAACGGCGGTTCAGGTCGAAGATACGACGTCCGGCCTCGACTACCCTGATGGAGAGGCCGGGGCGGAGCTCGGCTAGCTTTTCCGCCACCATCGCCGAGGTGATCCCTGCGCCAATGATGCAGACGTCGGATTCGTACACGGGCATTGCTTAACTCCCAAGCGGCTGCGGCCGCTGTTCGCTGTGGTCGAGGGTGCGGCAGGCGTCACGCAGGATGCGTGCGTTGTAGAGGAAGTCCTCGCCGGCAGCGCCGTTGAAGTAGTAGCCCATCAAGTCGCTCGCCACAAATTGGCCGTTGGGGCGGCGGGGCATGCGCTCCACTCCGGCCTGTTGCAGCGCAGTTTCCACGGCGGCGCGCTGCACTGCGGGCGCTTGGCGAGGGAAATCCGGACCCAGCGCGCGCAGTTGGGCGGCATAGTCGCGATCAGGACTGGGGCCGCTCCAGCGGGTGCGGGGGCGACCGTAGCCGTAGCCCAGGTCGGCGTGCGGGTGGTAGTTGGCACACCAAGCGAGGAAGTTCTCGACCACATTCTGCTGTTGCTCACGCCCCAGCGAGGTAGGCAGCACCAGAAGGCCGAGCGCATCCAGGTTTGCCCGCTCGCCCGGGGTGAGCGTCACTGGCTTCGCCCAGGCCCAGATGGGTGCGCGGGCAAGAACGCCGGTCACCACCGTCCAGCGGAGAAAACTGCGTCGTTGCATAGGTAACCTCGAGACTGTTGCGACTATTTGGTGGGAAGTGCGAACGCCACCAACTCGGCATGCGGGCCCGACCCGGTGGCAACGAGTACAAACTGGCGGCCATCGCGGGTGCGATAGGTCATAGGATCGCCAAAGGCGCGGTCGGGCAGCTTGCCTTGCCACAGATCGTGGCCGTTGGTTTCATCAATCGCATGCAGCGCGGTGTCCTCGGAGCCGACAAACAGTAGACCACCGGCGGTGAGCATGGGCCCCTGCGGGCCGGGGATGCCGAGCTGGTGGGGATAAGAGATGCCGAGCGCGGTGAGACGGCGGCGCAGGCGCGGGTTGTCGCCGAAGGGCTCCTGCCAGGCGATCGAGCCGGTGTCGAGGTCAATCGCGGTGAGCGTGCCGTAGGGAGGACGGGTAAGGGGGAGGCCGTGGTCAAAATTGGCATACAAGCCAGTCAGATTGCCACTCCATTCAGCCGTGTTCTCCGCGGCGCGGGGGTTGTCGGCAGAACGGTCCGGGCGGATGACCTGGTAGACGTTGGCGCTGTTGCTGCTCTTGATGAAAATCCAGCCGGTTTTGGTGTCCACCGCGGCGCCGCCCCAATTGGCACCGCCGATGTCGCCTGGCCTCTCCAGAGTGCCCTGCAGCGAGGGCGGGGTGAACAGCGGCCCCAAGCGATATTTTTTCATCTGCGCCTGGGCCTGGGCTTGCAATTGCGGTGTCAGGTTGAAGGCGTCGTCCAGCGTAACGCCTTGCGCTGTATAGGCAGGCGGTTTGGTGGGAAACGGCTGCGAGGGCGAGGCGTGCTCGCCGGGTACATTGCTTGCCGGAACCGGGCGTTCGACAATGGGCCAGACGGGCTTGCCGGTGAGGCGATTGAAGACGAACAGAAAGCCCTCTTTTGTGGGCTGCACCACGGCGTCAATTTTTTTGCCGCCGACCGTGATAGTGAGCAGCACGGGCGGGGAAGCAAGGTCGTAGTCCCAGAGGCCGTGATGGACGATCTGGAAATCCCAGACCCGCTTCCCGGTGGCGGCATTCAGGCAGACGAGAGTCTCACCAAACAAATTATCGCCTGGGCGGGCACCGCCATAAAAGTCGTTGCTCGGGGTGCTTACCGGGAGGTAAAGCAGTCCGCGCTGGGTATCGAGGGTCATCGGCGCCCAGACGTTGGTGTGACCGGTGAACTTCCAGGCGTTGTCTCCCCAAGTGTGATTGCCGTACTCGCCGGCCTGCGGGATTGTGTGAAAGCTCCAGATTTCACGGCCAGTGTGGGCGTCGAAGGCGCGCACGTCGCCGGGCGGATCGTTATGATAGATCAGCCGGTCGCCGACCCCGTTGCCTACGATCACCAGGTCCTTATAGATCACGGGGGGAGAGGTTTCGGTGTAGTCCAGCTTGTTAATCGGCCAGATCAGGCCTTGGCTCAAATCCACGACCCCGTCGTGGCCAAAGCCGGGGACGGGCTTGCCGGTCGAGGCATCGAGGCAGATGAGGCGGTAGCGCGTGTTCAGAAATAGGTCGAGGTGGTAGCCATTGGACCAAGCCACCACGCCGCGATGGACGTAGCCGGTGCCGTTGGGTGGCTGTCCGTCCACGTAGGACTTGGGATCATAGGTCCAGCGCTGGACTCCTGTGACCGGATCGAGCGCCACCACGCGATTGTAGGGCGTCGTGACGTAGAGCGTATCGCCGATCATCAGCGGCGTGTCTTCAAACATGCCGGGCGAGGTTCCGTACTGCGGAAGGCGGGTCTCGCCCGTCTTCCAGACCCAAGCCTGCTGCAAATGGGTTACATTGCTCCGGTTGATGTTGGTGAGCGGCGAGTATTTAGTGGCTGCGGTGTCGTAACCCCATTCGGGCCACGAGACGGTCTGGTTAGTGGCACAGCCGGTGGCGAGCAGAGCCGCGGCGAGCGCGCAGATTATGGTTAGCCTATTCATGATTCAGTCCGGGATCCGGATGGCGCTGCTTGGGGAAATGGAGAGCGAGATAGCTCACGATGATCTTGACCTGGGCGTCGGTGAGGTCGGCGCCGCGCTGGACCATATCATCCACGACATTTTCCCAACCGGCACGATCGAGGTGGGCGGCGATGATGCGCCGCAGTCCGTGGCACTGCGAGCACTGGGCGATCACGGCGGACCTGCCGCTGCCAAGCGGCAGCGTGGGGGTTTTGGATGCTGGTTTTTGGACCCAGGCGGCCACGGAGACCGCCAACAGCGTGACCGCAAAGGCGCGGAGTGAAAAGTCTCGCAGGGGCCGGAGTGGCATACGTCCAGGATCATAGAACAGACCCGCCATGAATTGTCAAGCTTCGACCAGACGATCCGGCGGGCTTGCATTTTCCTTCCAAGCCAGCTTCCGGCCCCGCCACAGCACATGGAGCGTGCCGTCGCGCAACTCGCGCACCGCCGCTGGATGGCCCGGCCGCGAAATCCAGCAATTCGCGAACCAGGATCGCTTTGCGCCGAATGGTGGCGGGGAGCCTCTTGGCTTGAAGCACCTCAATCTTGCGCTTGCGATACAGGTTGAGCGCCGTGGAGCCGGACAGGCCGAGCCAAGCGCCGGCCGGAGATCACAGGAACGTCAGTGGCGGGCAAGTGCAGCGTCAGCGGCAAGCGCTGGCAAGGCCGCTGCCCCAACAATGTCGCCACGGTTCGGATATCCGCGCCAGCCATGGGCGGCGGTTGCTAACATGAGGGTGCAGAAGCGGTGGTGCCGCAAGCCATGCAGATCAGGGATCAGGTCTTTATCGTTACCGGTGCGTCGTCGGGAATCGGTTTGGCGACGGCAACTGCGCTGAGCGCTCAAGGCGCCAGGGTGGCGCTGCTCGCTCGCAGCACGGGGGTTCTCGATGGGCTGGCCAGGGAACTTCCCGGAAGCCTGGCGGTTACGGTGGACATGACCGACTTGAGCGAGGTGCGCGACGGGGTGCGGGCGGTGCGCGAGCATTATGGCCGGGTGGATGGACTGGTCAACAATGCCGGCCGCAGCTATGCGGCGGCGGTGGAAGAAATTGATCCGCTGGTATTCGATGAAATTTTCCATCTCAACGTTTTGGGGCCGATCGTGGCGATGCAGTCGGTCATTCCGATCATGCGCGGGCAGGGTCAGGGCAGCATCGTCAACATCAATTCCGGAACCGCGTTCATGACGATACCGGACTACAGCGTCTATTCGGCCTCGAAGCGCGCCCTGCTGGGGTTCAGCCTCACGGCGCGAGCCGAGCTTGCCAAGGACGGCATTGTGGTGAGCGAAGTGTACCCGTTCATTACCGCGACCAACTTCGGGAAAAACCGCATGGGCAATCCCGCCGGGGGCGGCCCGTCGGCGAGCTACGCGCAAGGAGATACGCCCGAGTTCGTCGCCGCGCTCATCGTCAAGGCCATCGTGGAAGGGCAAGCCCAGTACTTCGCCAGCGACCGGCTGCGGCAGATGGCAGGAGCGCCGGCCTGAACCGCCGGGCGCGAGGGAACGAAGCCGCGCTCGACCCCCTCGCGGCTTAACGCAACGAGCCGTAGGCGCGGCCGCCTGCGACTCGCGGCGTCCGCGTGCTCTCGGCTACGATAGGTTGAGCCTGATTTTCTCCACGCCGGCGGCGGGCGATAGAAGCGCGCGGCGAGCGCGCGTGCGCGGCGGGTTGCGCCGGCGGCGCGGCGAAGCTCACAATGAGAGGATGTTTGCGCATTTGGGTTGGATTCCGGCGGGTTGGAACGGACCGCTGACGGCGGCGGTTCTGTTGGCAGGGGCAGTGGCGGCGGGTTTGGTGGTGCAGGCGCTGTTGTTTGCGGGGCTGGGCCGGCTGGGGGCAAAACCGGGGCGGGTGCTGGAGGCGTCGCTGTACCGGCACGGGCGGCGGCCGGCGCGATACCTGCTGCCGCTGGTGGCGCTACTGTTCGTGCTGCCGGCGGCGCCCATGGACCCAACGCTGCGGCTGGGGCTGGAGCACCTATTCAGCCTGGGCCTGATCGCCGGCGGGGCGTGGTTGATCATACTTTCGGTCGCGGTGCTGGCCGACCTCATCGCGGCCCGCTACCGGGTGGATGTGGCCGACAACCTCGCCGCGCGGCGGATTCAGACGCAGGTGCAGGTGCTGCGGCGCGTGGTGGGGGTGGTGGTGGTCATTCTCACGCTGGCGGCGATGCTGCTGACGTTCCCGGCGGCGCGCGCGATCGGCGCCAGCCTACTGGCATCGGCGGGGCTGGCGGGGCTGGTACTGGGCATGGCGATGAAGCCCACGCTGGCCAACCTGGTGGCGGGGGTGCAGATTGCGCTGACGCAGCCGATCCGGATGGAGGACGCCGTCATCGTTGAAAGTGAATGGGGCTGGATTGAGGAGATCACCTCGACCTACGTCGTGGTGCGGCTGTGGGATTGGCGGCGGATGGTGCTGCCGCTGACCTATTTCATCGAAAATCCGTTTCAGAACTGGACGCGCGCGAGCGCGCAACTGATCGGCTCGGTGTACCTATACGTGGACTACACGGTGCCAGTGGACGAACTGCGCCGGGAGCTGGAGCGCATTGTGCACGCGAGCGACAAATGGATGGGCAAGGTGTGCGTGCTGCAGGTTTCCGACGTGAAGGAGTACACCATCGAGCTGCGGGCGCTGGCCGACGCCCGGGACGCGGGCACTGCCTGGGACCTGCGCTGCATTATTCGCGAGGGGCTGATCGGCTATCTGCAGCAACACTATCCTGGCAGCCTGCCGCGCACGCGCGCCGAATTGAACGCGCATGGAGGGGAGATGG
>JBOGKJ010000086.1:0-6115 GCA_050745565.1 Terriglobales bacterium
CCCCACGGGAGGTGGCGCCGATCGGAAGGCGGCTAGGTTTGCCACACCTGCGTTTATTCGGCCCTGGAGGGGGGTCGCGCCGCTTCGTTTACCGGGAGCGGTGAAAGCGCCACTGGCGCTTTCACCCGGTTGGAATTCCGCGGCCCTTCGCGCCGATTTTGCCCGCAGTGCAAACGGCGCGACTCCCGCGAAATGGGGCGGGCACTGCGGTGTTGGATGCGGCCTGGCAGCTAGGCCTTCAGCGTCCGCACCGCGTCGTGCAGCCCGGGAATGCGCTTCAGTTGCAGCAGAATATTCTCCAGCGCGGCCGCCCCGCTGACATCCAGAGACAGATCAATCACCGCCTGGCCGGCGGCGATCCGGGTGCCGATGTCGCGAATGTTGGTACCGCCCTCGGACAAAACCTGCGTGATCGCATTCAGCATCCCGGCGCTGTCATCGGAGTGCAGCACCAGCCTGACCGTTTGCGGCTCCGCGGCCGTCGGCGCCCAGGCCACCTCGATCCTGCGGTCGGGTTCGTACATCAGGTTGCGCACGTTCGGGCAGGTTTCGGCATGCACCGCCACGCCCTTGCCGCGGGTGATGAATCCCACAATCGGATCGCCATGGATGGGCTCGCAACACGCGGCGCGGTACACCAGCAGGTCGGAAAAGCCCCGCACCAGGATCGGACTCGCCGGCCGCACCGGCTTGCCCTTGCGACGATCGCCCCGCAACCGCCGGGCTTGGTCCGGCGTCCGCTGATCGGGCGGCACCAGCCTGACCAAGATCTGGCGGGACGAAATCTTGCCATACCCGATGGCGGCATAGACTTCCTCCGCCTTGGTGCAGCCCAGGCTGGCGCCCGCCCGCTGCAACTCGGCTTCTGACAGCATCCTATTGGGTAAATCCAACCGCCGCGCTGCCCGCTCCAGCGCCCGGCGGCCAATCTCGGTCGCCCGCTCGCGCTCATGCAGGTTGAACCAGTGGCGTATCTTCTGCCGCGCGCGCGTGCTGCGGACAAAGCCCAGCCAGGTGCGGTTCGGGGTGTGCGCGGGTTGGGTCAGCACCTCAACGATGTCGCCGGTCTGGATGCGGTAGCGCAGCGACACCATGCGCCCGTTCACTTTGGCGCCCACGCAGCGGTGCCCGACCTCGGTGTGCACGGCGTAAGCAAAGTCCACCGGGCAGGCTTCCCGCCCCAGCGGCAGGATCAGCCCCTTGGGCGTAAAGGCATAGATCTCCTCCGGCGCGAGATCCACCTTCAGCATCGCCAGGAATTCGCTGGGGTCGGCAATCTCCCGCTGCCACTCCACCAGCCGCCGCAGCCACCGGATGCGTTCGTCGTCGGCGGTGGGCGCGCCGGCGGGTTGGCCGTCCTTGTACTTCCAGTGGGCCGCAATGCCCTCCTCCGCCATCCGGTGCATCTCGCCAGTGCGGATCTGCACCTCAAACGGCTGCCCGCTGGCCTCGATCACCGAGGTATGGAGGCTGCGGTACATGTTGGGACGGGGCGTGGCGATAAAGTCCTTGATCCGGCCCGGCACCGGGCGCCACAAGCTGTGGATCACGCCCAGCGCCGCATAGCAATCCTTCACCGACTCGGTGATGATGCGCAGCGCCAGCAGATCGTAAACCTGGTCCACGTCAATGCTCTGCCGTTGCAGTTTCTGGTAGATGCTGTAGAGGCGCTTGATGCGCCCTTCAACCTGCACCGGGATGTCGTGCTCGCTGAGCACCGCGCGCACCTGCCCCTCGACCCGCTGCAGGAACCCCTCCCCGCCGGCGCGCCGATTCTCCACCGCTTCCCGCAGCCGGACGTAGGCCGTGGGCTCCAAGTAGCTGAAGGCCAGATCCTCGAGTTCGCCCCGGATCTTGCCCATCCCCAGGCGGTGCGCCAGCGGCGCGTAGATATCCATGGTCTCGCGCGCGATCGCCACCTGCCGCTCCGGCGCCAAATGCTCCAGCGTCCGCATGTTGTGCAGCCGGTCGGCCAGCTTGATCAGGATCACCCGGATGTCGTCCGCCATCGCCAGCAGCATCTTGCGGACGTTGTCCGCCTGACTCGCATCCCGGGCCAACGCCGCGCCCAGCGGCGGCTGCGTCTCCAGCCGGTCCATCTTGGTGACGCCCTGCACCAGGTGCGCCACCACCGGCCCGAATTCGCGCGCGATCTGTTCAATGGTGGCGGGGGTGTCCTCGACCGCATCGTGCAGCAGCCCGGCGCTGATGCACACCGCGTCCATGTCCATTTCCCCCAGCACCGCCGCCACCGCCAGCGGATGCAGAATGAAGGCCTCGCCCGACCGGCGCCGCTGTCGCGCGTGCAGACGGGCGGCGTAGTCGAACGCCCGATGCAGCAGCGCGTGCTCGTCCAGCGGGCGCCGCCGCGCCAGGCCGGCGGCCAGTTCCTGGAACGCCGCTTGGGCGCGCGCCCCCACCGGCGGCAGCGAGTTGGCTTTTACGGCCATGTCGGGCAAGGGAGACGATGTGGCTCTTTTTCCATTATCCTCCGGGTACAATCGTCTCCATGGACGAACAAGTCCCGCCCGGCCGCGCCCCGCTCGCTTACCAGAACGAGCGCTTCCTCAACAGCCCCGAAGCGCGCACCCTCCGCTTCGTCGCCGAATACCTGGAACCCCAGTCCCGCCTGCGCCGCGAAAATATCCAGGACACCATCGTGTTTTTCGGCTCCGCCCGCATCGCCAGCGCCGCAGCCGCCCAGGCCGCGCTCTCGGAAAGCGAAAAGCTCGCTGAGTTCGACCGCCAAAACCGGCGCGCCGCCGAACGCGAAGGCCAGCCCGCCGATCAGGCGGTCGAGCAGGCGCGCCAGCGCGCCGCCGAACGCGCCCTCTCGCTCGCCCGCTTCTATGAAGACGCCCGCGAGCTCGCCCGCCTGCTCACCGTCTGGTCCGATTCCCTGCCCAGCCGCCGCCGCCGCTTCGTCGTCACCTCCGGCGGCGGGCCCGGCATCATGGAGGCCGCCAATCGCGGCGCCGACGAGGCCGGCGGCAAAACCATCGGCTTCAACATCCGCCTGCCCTTTGAGCAGGCGCCCAACCCCTACATCACCGCCGGCCTGAATTTCGAGTTTCACTACTTCTTCATGCGCAAGTTCTGGTTCGCCTATCCGGCCAAGGCGCTGGTCGCTTTTCCCGGCGGTTTCGGCACCCTCGATGAGCTCATGGAAATGCTCACCCTGGTCCAGACCCAGAAGCTCAACAAGAAAATCGTCATTATCCTCTACGGCCGCGGCTACTGGGAACAGATCATCAATTTCCAGGCGCTTGCCGACTGGGGCACCATCTCGCCCGCCGACCTCGAACTCTTCCAGTTCGCCGACACCCCGCTCGAAGCCTTCCAACTGCTCACCGCCGAGCTCGACCGCCTCTACCTCCGCCCCGCCGCCAACGGCGAGGACGAAGCTCCCGCCATCGCCAAAACCCGCGGCTGAATTCTGCGTAGCGGAAAAAAGCCGGCCGCTACGGTTGCGTGGGCTGGCCCTGCTGCAGCGGCAGCTCCTGCTCCGAGTTGGTTGACAGGTCCTTCACCCGCACCGACACCTTGCTGATGTTCTCGATCAGATAGCGGTGCTCAATCGTCGTGCCTTGCGTCACCACGTAGTTGTCCTCGCCCATCTGCACGAAAATCTTTTCGGGCAGCCCTTCCGCCTGGGCAAAGCCATAGAACTTCAGCGGTATCGGCGGCGGCGGCGGCGGTCCGGCCGGCGCCGTCATGCGGGCTGCGGCTTTGGTCTCCGCCGCTTCGTCCGCCTTGGCGCGGTTGACCGCAGCGCTGGCCGCCATCTCGGCCGGGGTGGGGCCAAAACTGAACAAGTCGCGCCCGTCCCCGGCGTAGGTACGGGCCCGAAGCTGGTCGAGCACCTCCATGTGCAGGCGGGGGTCGAGTTGCGAGATGCGCGTCAGCGGCTCGCCTGCGCCCGGTGACACCGCGACCGGCGCCGGCGGCGGCGCCGCTCCGCCCGGGCCGGCAAAGCTCCGCCACAGCAGGCCGGCCGCCACCACCAGCAGCGCCACCAGCGCGATCACCTGGCCCTTCTTCTCAGTCCCCAGTTTCATGGCGCCACCGTCTGCTCGTAGACCTCAAGTTGCACTTGAAGTTTTACCTGGCCGCTGTTGACGTTGGCGATGGTGCTGGTTGAGCCGCTGGCGCTCACCTGATTGATAAGAAAGAACATGGGGGAGCGCTCCATCTGGTTCAAGAAGCGCACCACGCCCGCGTAAGGCCCGGCCACCTGCAAGCTCACCTGCACCCGCCGCAGGCCCAACTGGGCCTTCTTGTCGGGATGAAACTCGGCGCCGGACACCTGCACATTGCTCAGCCCGGCGATACGGCTGAACTCGCGCAGCAACTTCGAGCTGGAATCGGTCTCGTCCGGGATGCCCTCGGCCATCAACTCCTGCATCTGGCGCTGGCTGGTGTGAATGCGCTGCTGCAGTTGGTGCAGTTGCGCAGCCTCGCCCCGCAGAACCACCAATTGCGACTGCGCCTGCGACAGTTGCCCGAGGGTGGCCGACTTCGAGGGCGCGCGCGGCGAGAGCAGCCAGCCCGCCAGCGCCAGATCCACCGCCGCGCACAGGATCACGGCGATCATGAGGTTGCGCCGCAGCCGGTGGCGGGGAGCCGAGCCCGCGATCCGCTTGCCGAAGCCCAGCTTCATGGCTGGACTCCCGCCGAGGGCGGGGCCGGAATTGGCTTCGGAGGCTGGCCCAGGCGTGGCTGGTAGAGCGCCGTGATCTCAATCTGAAAGCGCGGCTCGGCGTTGGAGTTGGTGCGCGCCACGCCGGGGGCGGCATTGGCGCTGGGGACCGTCTCGGTCTCGCGCACCACCTGGGCGGCGGCGAAATCGTCGGACGCCTCCAACGCGCGCACAAAACCGATCGCGGGGTCGAGCGTCTGGCTGGCGAATCGTATGTCAACGGCGTGGGCGCCGTTGCGCTCCTGCGGGCGCAGCGACAACAGCTCGACACCGGGCGGCGTGATCTGCTCCAGGCGTTCGAACAGCAACGTCCATGAAATGGATTTGCGGTCAATCAATTGGTTGAGAAACCGGGAGCGCTGGATGACCAACTGCACCTTCGGGTCGCGCAGCGGGGCTTGATCCCTCGCCTGTTCCACCAGCAGCGGACCCATGCGGGCATGCACCGCGGCCGTCTCCGCCTGGATCTGGCGGCTGCCGAACCAGCCCACGGCCGCCGCGGCCGCCAGCACCACGAACAGGACCAGCAGCAGCGCCAGCCCTCCACCCCACAACAACCGTATGCGGCGCAGGTTTTCCGCCGGGTGGCGGCTGAGGTTGACCGTGGTGCGGATCATGAGAACCGCCCCCGCAGGGCGCCGGTCACCGCCAGCATGTCGCCGGCCGTGGGCGCCGCTCCCGCCGCCGCGACCGAGGGCGGCTCGGGCGAGCGCCACTCCGCCCAGGGTGCTTCTTCCCGCAGCCGGGCGTTGAGGCCCTCCTCCAGCCCGGCGCTGTACAGCAGCCAGTGGCCGCTTTCGTGCCCGGCCTCGCGCTCAACCCGGTCGCGAAAATACGCCACCGACGGAAATACGTCATCGAATACCGGTGCCCCGCTCAGCTCCAGCACCCGGTAGAACTCCACCCGGCCCTGCCAGCAGAACGCCGTCGTCAGGCACCCCGGCTCGGCTCGCAGCAATAGTCCCCCATGGTCGAGCACCGCGTGGCTGGCCAGTGCCGCCAGCCCGCTCGGCAGCACCAGGCTGGCCCGGGCCCCGGCCGCCTCCAGGCAGTCCTCGTATTCGTCCAGGCGCGCGCGGTCCGCCAGCGCCACCAGCAAACGCGTGGACGACAGCACTTGGCAGGAAATGACGGCCTGCGCCTCGGCAAAGGGCAGGCTCTTGCGCAACCGGAAACGCGCCACCGCTTCGATCTCCTCGCGGCGGCCGGGCAGCGCATCGAAGTCCAGCACCGCAATCCGGGCGGTCAGGTCCGGCACCAGCAGGCTCACCTCGTCGCCGGCCGCCGCCAACGCCTGCAGCGCCGTCCGCAGCGCCGCCACCACCACCTCCGGCTGCTGCAGGTTGGCGAGCACGGCCGAAGGCGTCACCGCTCCCGCCGGCAGCGGCTGCAGCGCGCAGCCGGCCGGGCCGCCGC
>JBOGKJ010000087.1:0-13288 GCA_050745565.1 Terriglobales bacterium
GGCCCGGTTCACGTTATACTAGCGGCTCTATGGCCTACGTGATTGCCGAGCCCTGCATTGGAACGAAAGACAGCGCCTGTGTCGATGCCTGCCCGGTGGACTGTATTCATCCCAAGAAGGATGAAGCGGACTTCGAGCCCGCCCAGCAGCTTTACATAGATCCGGTCGAGTGCATCGACTGCGGCGCGTGCGTTCCGGTGTGTCCGGTATCGGCGATTTTCGCCCTGGACGACCTGCCCGAGCAGTGGAAGGCGTTCACGGAGAAAAACTCCGCCTACTTCGGGCGCTGACGCGGCCCCGCGGCAGTAAGTCGGCGAGCCTTCCCGCCCGATTCAGTTCGCAATTCCGCCAGCGCGCGCGCCTGCTGCAGCACGGCATCGAGCATGGCCGGGGTGAGCCGGCCGGTGAAGGTGTTTTGCTGGCTGGGGTGGTAGCAGTCGAGCAGATGCCAGCGCCCGAGGTCGTGCTCGCGCCCGTGGGCAAACGCAAACAGCGCGGCGCGCAGGCCGAGACCCAGCAGCAGTTGCTGGTGGGCGAGGCGGCCCAGCGCCACGATCACGCGCACGCCGGGCAGCAGGGCGAGTTCCCGCAGCAGGAACGGACGGCAGCGGGCGAACTCGGCCGGGGAGGGGCGGTTGTCGGGCGGCGCGCAGCGCGCCGAGGCGGTGAGATAAACGCCGCGCAGGCGCAGGCCGTCGTCGCGGTGGCGGCTTTCGGGGGCGGAGGCGAGGCCGGCGCGGTGCAGAGCGGCAAACAAGAAATCGCCGCTGCGGTCGCCGGTGAACATACGGCCGGTGCGGTGAGCGCCGTGCGCGGCCGGCGCCAGCCCGACCAGCAGAACCCGCGCGGCGGGGTCGCCGAACCCGGCGACCGGGCGCGCCCAGTAGGTCTGATCCGCGAAGGCGCGGCGGCGCTCGCGGGCGACGGTGGCGCCATAAGCCACCAGCCGCGGGCACTGGCGGCAGTGTTCGACGTCCAAGTCGACGCGCTCCAGGCTGTCCGGGCGCGCCTTCATTGCCCCAGCAGGTAGCGCGCCAAAGCGTCGGCTTTTTGCGCCAGCGTCTCGGCCCGCACCCAATCTCCCTGCTCGATGGCCTGCTGCGCCTGGTGCACAAACTCGCCCGCCTGGGCGCGGGTGGCGGCGGCCTCGTTGCCGAGGTTGCGGCGATAGAGCGTGGCGAGCTCGGATTGCGCGCGCCCCAGCAACTGTTGCACCCGGCCGCGGTAGGCGTTCCGCTGCGCCGGCGAGAGTTCGGCCGACAGCTGCGGGCGTGGTGCGTCGGCCGCAGCCGGGGCGGGCGCGCGGCGTTCGGGCGCCGGCGCGCGCCGGGGCGGGACAGGTGCCGGCGGCATAGCAAGGGCGGCGAACACGGGCGCATCGCTGCCGGCCACGGCCGGGTTGAGCGCGTTGGGCAGTGGCATGGGCGGTGGGCTGGGGGGTGCGGCCAGAAACAGGATCGGCGATTGCGGGATGATGACCGGCGGCAGCGGCGGCGGGCCATGGAATAGCGCGCAGCCGCCCGCCGCCAAGCTCAGTCCCGCCAGCAATACCGCCGCCGCGCGCCCTCCGGCGTCGCGCCGCCCGCTCATGCCTCCACCTCCACCGGCGCCGGCATGCGGCGCAGCGGGAACCGGAGCAGGAAGCTGGCGCCGCGGCCCGAGGCGGCCTCCAGCTCGATTGCTCCGTGGTGCAATTGCATGATGCGGGCGGCGAGGGAAAGTCCGATGCCGGTGCCCTCGCCGCGGGTGGTGAAGTAGAGATCGAAGATGCGGTCGCGGTGTTCCGGCGCCACGCCCGACCCGGCATCGGCCACCCGCACCAGACCCTCCTGCCCCTGGCGCGAGACTTCCAAACGCAACTCGCCGCCGGGCTGGTCCTGCATCGCCTGCAAACCATTGGTCACCAGGTTGAGCAGCGCCTGTTCAGCCAGGTCGCGGTCCAGCCACACCGGCGGGCCCGGGTGCGGCGCTTCCAGCCGGATGCGCGCGCCCTGGTTGTGGGCTTCGACCTGCATGAGTTGCGCCACCCCCTGCGCGACCTCGCTGAGATCTGCCGCGGCCAGTTGCAGCTCGACCGGGCGGGTGAAGTCCAGAAACGTGCGCACCACGCGGTCGAGCCGCTCGATCTCGCGCCCGATGACCTGGATGTGCGGGGTGAGCCCGTTGCGCCCGGCGCCGGCCTTTTCCCGCAACAGGTCGAGGTGGATGGCCATGGCGTTGAGCGGGTTCTTGACCTCGTGCGCCACGCCCCGGGTCAGCCGCCCCACCGCCGACAGACGGCGCGCCACCTCCAGCTCGTTTTCCAGGCGTAAAACCGGCTCCGCATCGCGCAGCGTCAGCAGCGCCCCGGCCGCGCCCTGGCGGTCGCTCACCAAGTCCAGCCGGACCCAAAGCGGGCGGCCGCCGCCCGGCGGCGCCAGCTCCCGGGGCGTCAGCGCGAGGTTCTGCCGCACCGCCAGCCGCACCACCCGGTCCAGCCCCTCGCTCCCCGGAAACAGCTCCTCCACCGTGAGCCCCGCCAAGTCCTGCCCCACTCGCCCCAGCAACCGCGGCGTAGCGGTGCTCGCCAGCACGCTGCGGCCACCGCTGTCAAACAGCAGCAGGCCTTCGTCCACGCCCGCCAGCACATGGCCAACGTTTTCCTGCAGCGTGGAGTACACCTGGCGCACGTCCTCCATCTCCTGGCCCAGGCGCTCGATTTTCGACTGCACTTGCCCCAGCACATCGCGCGCCGGGGGCGCGGCGGCGGCCGACGCGCTCACCCGGTCGAGCTGGGCGCTGATGGCCGAAAGCGGCGAGAGCAGCAGGTCGGCCAGCGCCCAGGCGGCGCCAGTCGCCAGCAGCAGGATCAGCAACCCATAGAGCGCCGCCTGCTGGATGCGGGCCTCCACCGCCTGCCGCAACAGCACCGCGTCCACGCCCACCTCGATGGTCGCCAGCGGCTGCTGGCCCACTTGGGTGCCGAGACTGACGTTGTAGGTCGTGTCCGGCCCGAAAATCGCCCGCAGCTTGCCCCATAAACTGCCCGCCAGCAGCGCGGCCATCAGGCGGCGCTGGGGCTGAAGTTGGCCGGCGAGCTGGGGGTTGGAGTCCAGCGCCACGCGGCCATTGGGGCGCACCAGGGCCACGTCGCGGATGGCGGTGTTGTAGCCGATCGCCGAGCTCAATAGCGCGGTCGTCGCCGGGCTGGCAGCCAACGTCTGCCAGAAATGGTCCACCACGCCGGCGGGCGTGGTCGTGCCCGGCGCGGCGGCCTGCTGCGCAGTCATCTCCTGGAACATCTGCAGGTAGATATCCCGCGCCACGACGTCAGCATGGGAGTAGACGTCGTTGAGCTGCTGGTTGACCAGGTTGATCCCGAACACCAGATTCACCGCCAGCACCACCAGCAGCACCAGGCCGGCGATCGTCAGCGTGAGTTTGGTTTTGAGCTGCATGCTGGCCTCTGCGCCCGCCCCGGTCCCGCCCGGGCGGCGGCCGGCTTGGCTAGCCGGCGTTGCGCGCGGCGTACTCCTTCAGCTTATTCTGCAGCGTCTTGAGGCTGATGCCCAGCCGTTCGGCGGCGCGGGTTTTGTTGTTGCGTTCCCGTTCCAGCGTTTTGATGATCAGCAGCCGCTCGGCCTCGCCCACGGTGGCGCCCAGCGGCACGCTCACACTGTCGGCGTCGGCGGCCGCGGGCACGGCCAGCGCCTCGGGTGCGAGCTGGAGGTGGCGGCGCTCCAGCACCGTCCCGTCGCCCACGATCAGCGCCCGCTCCAGCGTGTTGCGCAGCTCGCGCACGTTGCCGGGCCAGCGCTGGGTGCCGAGGTCCCGCAGCACCTCGGGCGACAGCGAGCGCAGATTGCGCCCGTGGCGCTCGTTGAGCTGCTGCAACAGCGTCTGGCACAGCTCCGGCAAGTCCTCCAGATGCTCGCGCAGCGGCGGCAGGTGAAGATGAAAAACGTTCAGGCGGTAATACAGGTCGTTGCGCAACTGCCCCCGCGCCACGGCTTCGGCTGGCGGCCGGTTGGTGGCCGCCAACACCCGCACGTTGACGGCGATCTCCTGCTTGCTGCCCAAGCGCCGCAGGTGGCGGTCCTCGAGCACGCGCAGCAGCTTGGCCTGCGTGGCCATGGGCATTTCGCCGATTTCATCCAGCAGCAACGTGCCGCCTTCGGCCAGCTCAAAGCAGCCCGCGCGCCGCTCCTGCGCCCCGGTAAAGGCACCCTTTTCGTGGCCGAAAATCTCGCTCTCCATCAGGCTTTCGGGAATCGCCGAGCAGTTGATGGCCAGGAAGGTGCGCTCGCGCCGCGGGCTCAACGCATGTATCTGGCGCGCCACCACCTCCTTGCCGGTGCCGGTCTCACCGGTGATCAGCACGCTCGCCGTTGTGGGCGCCACCTGGCGAATCAGCGCCCGGATTTGTTGCGCCGACGCCGACGCGCCCACAAAGCCCGGCTCCTGCCCCGGACTTGATGCCTGGTCCAGACCCCGCAACATATCCGCCAGACGGCGCTTTAGCTCCTCCGCCCGCACCGGCTTTTCAATGTAATCGCTGGCCCGCAGGCGCAGGCATTCAATCACCGCATCCTTCGAGCCCTGGCCGGTGATCACCAGCACCGGCAGATCGCCGTAGCGCTGGCGCACGCGCTCCAATAACTGCAGCCCGTCGAGTCGGGGCATGCGGATGTCGGTGAGCAGGGCGTCGGGCACATGCTCCGCTAGCCGCTCCAGCGCTTCCACGCCGTCCGAGGCCACCTCGACCGCATAGCCCCAGGCGTCGAGCAGCTCCGCCAGCCCCTGGCGCTCATTGCCCTCATCGTCCACTACAAGCACGCGTGCCCGCATCATAGTTCCACTCTAACCCGCCTGGAACCATGTCGGCGGGAGGTGGAGGGAGCGGCCATGGGGCGGCACCGAGATTGCATATGCTGTGGATGTTCCTGCTTCGCAATGGAGGCATGCATCATAACAAGAGCGAAAATTGGGCTGAATGTGGTAAAAAGTACCACCTGAAGGTACAATTCTTGTATTGAGTGTTGTGTGTGTTAGTTGGCTGCTGAAGTGCAACTCATTCCTCAGTCAGCAAGCGGGATGCCAGTTGGCAAAATGGAAGTTCAGGAGGACAAGTAATGACAGGATCAGGGTGCAAGGCATGGACTGTGGGCCGGCTGGTGGTGGCCGTGGCCCTGGGAAGCGGGCTGCTGCTGGCGCAGGCGCCGGCAGCGGCGGGGCTCGCGGCTGATAGCGGCACGGCCGCGGCCGGAGCAGGGTTCCGATTCACGAATCCATTTGACGCCTACGCGGCGGCGGCGCAGGGCGCCGCCACGGGCGGCTTCAGCGCCAGCGCCATGCAGGGCTCGCTGCTGGGCACGCCCGGGCTGTGGAGCACGCAGTTCGCCGAGACGTTGGCGCCCGGCCAGGTCAGCTCGGGCGCGTATATCCAGCGCTACTCGCGCGCGCCCGGCGGGCTGGTGTTCACCGACGTCGACACCGGCTGGACGGTTGGCATCACCTCGCGGCTGGAATTGAGCTACGTCACCACGCCCTATCGCCGCGTCCGGCTGACGCACCCGGAAGAGCTGACGTTTGGCCCCGATGGCACCTTCGGCGCCTTCAACAGCACCGCGCCGTTCGCCCGCAACCCCCTGCTGGTGGGCCCGGTGGACTGGAGCCTGGGGGCGACGCTGAACCTGCTGTCGCAGGCGCGCGGGGACAAATTCGGGCTGGCGATCCAGTTCATGGAGCACTTCCCCTATACCGCCGATTATGGACTCGGCGTGAGTAACTATGGGGTCGGCACCACCGAACCCGAGTTTCAGGAGAACGTGCTGATTGACAAGTGGCTGGGCGAGGGCGGAGAAATGGCCTTCAACGTCGGCTACCAACACAACGGCACTGCCGACGCCGGCGGGCGCGTCAACATTCCGCTGCGCGACCAGTTCAACTACGGCTTTGGCGAGATCTTTCCGCTGCACGCGCGCCTGCAGGGCATCGTCGAGTTGAACGGCTCGACGGAGTTCGGCGCCGGCGCCTCGGGCGACCCCTATGAGGGCGTCCATCCCATGGATTTGACCGGCGGCGTGCGCATCAACCCACTGAGCTGGATGGGCATCAACGCCGGCTACCGTTTTGCCGCTGACTCGCCCCGCACCAACCCCAGCGGGTTTGTGTTTGGCTTGAGCTTTGGCCCGCCGCCGTTCGTGGCGGCGCCCCCGCCGCCGCCCCCGCCGCCGACGCTGGCCTGCAGCGTGGACCAGAGCGTGGTGGCGCCGGGGGCGACCGTCGCCATCAGCTCGACGGTCAGCCCGCAGGGCACCTACACCTATGCCTGGACCACCACCGGAGGCCAGTTGACGCCCTCCGACAGTACGGCGGCGCTGAACACCACCGGACTCGTGCCCGGCATGTACACCGTTTCCGGACGCGCCACCAACGCCACCGGCGCCACCGCCGACTGCCAGACGCAGGTCGAGGTGCGGCAGCCGCCACAACATCCTCCGACCGCCTCCTGCGCGGTCGATCCCAGCTCGGTGCTGCCGGGCGCGACGCTGACCTTCAGCGCCACCGCCTCCAGCCCTGATCAGCGGCCGCTGACTTATAGCTGGCAGGTCTCGCCCGCCAGCGCCGGCCATCTCGACACCGACAGCCAGGCCAGCGTGCATCTGGACACCACCGGCGGCGCTCCCGGCGCCGTCACCGGTACCCTCAAGGTAACCGACGACCGGGGTCTGAGCGCCAGCTGCTCCGCCGACGCCACCATTCAGGCGCCGGCGCCGCCGCCCGAGGCCTCCCTCGCCACCACGCTGCAGTTCAAGCCCAACAGCTCGCGCGTTGACAACGCGGCCAAGGCCGCACTCGACGACGTGGCGCTGCGGCTGCAGCAGGACGCCACCGCGCATGCCGTCATCATCGGCTACGCCACCTCGACCGAGCGCACCCGGCCGCTGTCGGCCGCAGCCACGCTGCGACTGGCGGAGGAACGCGCGGTCAACGCCAAGGCCTACCTGGTGCAGGAGAAGGGCATCGCCAGCGACCGCATCGAGGTGCGGCATGGCGACGCGCCGCAAAAGGCTGAGGTCTGGATCGTGCCGCAGGGCGCCACCTACGCCGGACCCGGTGAAACCTTCGACGAAAACGCGGTGCATGCTCCCGCCCACCGCGCGGTGCGGCGCACGCCTCACCGCTGATCGTGGCCCGGCTCCCCGCCGCCCGGGCGGCGGGGAACCGGCGTCCTGACAGAAACCCATCCGCAAACGGGGCGGCGATGGTTATCGCCGCCCCGTTTCCGTTAGGATGAGAAAAGCCGATGCCTTCGTCTGCCCAGCGGCGCCATCCCACCTGCCACCGCCTGCTGCTGGCGGCGGTCACCGCGCTGCTGGCAGCCGCCGCTTGGGCGGCGCCGCCGCTGCCGCCGGGCGGATCGGTGCGCACCTTGGCGGCGGACCCGTTCCAGGCACACACCGTTCTGCTGGGCACCACGGTGGATGTCATCTACCGTTCCCGGGACGCCGGCCGGCACTGGCAGTTTTACAGCCGCATCGCCGGGCACGATGACTGGGTGATTGCCGCACTGGTGGCGGATGCGCACCAACGCGGGCGCTGGTATGCGGCGCTGTGGAGCTGGCGCGGCGGGGGCCAGGGCGGCGTCTACGCCTCCAGCGACGACGGGCAAAGTTGGACGCCGCTGCTCTTGCACCACGCGGTGCGGGCGCTGGCTCTGGCCCGCTCGGACCCCAACGAGCTGGTCGCCGCCACCCTCGAGGGCGTCTACCGCAGCCGCGACGCCGGCCGCACCTGGAACCGCATCTCCCCGGCCGGCGACCGCGAGCTGATGAACATCGAGTCGGTGGCGATTGACCCGGCCAACCCCGACGAAATTTACGTTGGCACCTGGCATCTGCCCTGGAAGACCATCAACGGCGGCCACGACTGGTGGCAGATGCGCAACGGCGTGATTGACGATTCCGACGTTTTCTCGATTGCGGTCGCGCCCGCCGCTCCCGCCACCGTCTATCTGAGCGCCTGTAGCGGCATCTATCGCAGCGACGATCACGGCAACCAGTTCCAAAAGATTCAGGGCATCCCCTACTCCGCCCGCCGCACCCCGGCGCTGGTACCCGACCCGCTCCATCCCGCCACCCTCTACGCCGGCACCACCCAGGGCCTGTGGGTCAGCCCCGATCGCGGCGCCACCTGGCGGCGCATCACGCCCGCTTCGCTGCGGGTCAACACCGTACTGTTGCTGGACGGACGCATCCTGCTCGGCACCGACTTCGCCGGCGTGTTCGCCAGCGACAACGCCGGGAGCAGCTTCGCTGCCTCCAATGCCGGTTTTGCCAACCGCCAGGTGGCCGCCGCCCTCTCGACCCCGGCGGGCCGCTATCTGGCCATCACCGGCGACCAGCGCTGGGGCGGCGTGTTTTTCCTCGCCCCCGGCGCCGACCGCTGGCAGCAGCTTCCGCCGCTGCCGCAGCAGCAGGACGCGCTGGCGCTGCACTGGTCCCCGGCCGGGCTGGTGGCCGCCACCGCGCATGGCCTCGCCCTGCTGGCCGCCGGTCGCCGCCAATGGTCCACGCCTCCCGGCGCGCCCGCCCTCCCGGTCTACGCCCTCGCCAGCCCGGCCTCCAACCCCGCCCTGGTGCTCGCCGCCGGCCAGGCCGGCCTCTACCGCAGCGACAACGGCGGCCGCACGTGGCGGCCGATGCGGTCCGCGCCCGCGCCCCTATATCGCTTGCTGGTGACGCGCGGGCCGGAACACGACTGGCTGCTGGTGGCCGGCGCCGGCTTCGTCGTGCGCAGCCCGGACCTGGGCGAGCACTTTCTCGGCGGCCGGCTCAGCCTGGATGCCGGCGGCAGCGCCCACGCCCGCATTCTGCAACTCGCGGCGGCGCCGGCCAGCGGCGGCTCCACCCTCCTGCTGGCCGCCACCAGCCGCGGCCTGTACCTGTCCGCCGACCAGGCGCAACGCTGGACCCTGGCTGGCCACGGGCTGCCGGCGAGCGCCATCGGCGCCGTGCATGTTCAGCCCGACGGCCTCTACGTGCTGGCCGCCGACAGCGATCAGGCCTACCGCTCGCGCGACGGCGGCGCACACTGGGCGCCCGTGGCGCTGCCGGCCGCCAGCGAAGCCCTGGCGCGCGCCGCCCCCATGCTGGCCCGCCTCTGGCAGGCGCCCGCCACGGCGGCCGTGGGCGCCGACCAATCCCCTGGAACCTTCCGCCCAGAACCGTATTGGCACCCGCCGGGCATCCAATAGGGAACCGGCTGCCCATTTTGGGCCAACCCTCGACGGCGGCCGCCGCCGCGCGCCGCCTGGCGCCGGCCGCCGCCGCCGCCAAGCCACTGGCAATGCGCCGCTTACATTTCGCTCTGGGCGCGGCGGTGGATTGGCCCCCGGCCTGCAGCAGTCGTGGGCGGAGCTGTGAAGAAGGAGCAGTCAGTTATGGTCAGCCAACCGCACATCGTAATTGCCGATGACCAGGAATCTATTCGCGAGATCTGCCTCAGTGTGAGCCATGGCCTGGGGTACCGCGCCAGCGGCATCAGCAGCGGCCGCGAAGCCCTGCGGCTCATGGACCAGGACCCGCCCGACGTGCTGGTGTGCGATGTGCGGCTGCCGGACATGAACGGGGTGGAGTTGCTGAAACGGATGAAGCAGAGCTGGCCCGGGCTGCCGGTGCTGCTGATGACCGCCTACGGCACGGTGGCGACGGCGGTGGAGGCCATGAAGTACGGGGCTGCCGACTACCTCACCAAGCCGTTTGAGATCGAAGAGCTGCGGCTGCTGCTGCAAGCCTGCGTGCGGCAGACGCAACTGGAGCGGGAGGCGCGCGGGCTGCGCCTGTCGGCGCGGGGGCCGTACGCGGCGGGCAACCTGATTGGCGCCTCGCCGGCCATGCAGCGGGTGTTCCGGCTGATCGGCAAGGTGGCGCAGAGCCGGTATTCGGTGCTGATCCTGGGTGAGAGCGGCACCGGCAAGGAGGTGGTGGCGCGGGCGCTGCATTACACCGGGCCCGAGCGCGACCGGCCCTTCCTGCCGGTGGATTGCGGCGCGTTGGTGCCGACGCTGGTGGAATCGGAGTTGTTTGGCTACGTGAAGGGCGCCTTTACCGGGGCGCATCAGAACCACGAGGGGCTGCTGGAGGTGGCCAACGGCGGAACCGTGTTCCTGGATGAAATCGGCGAGCTGCCGACCGACCTGCAGGTGAAGCTGCTGCGGGCCATTCAGGAAAAGGAGATTCGCCCGGTGGGCGGCACCCGCCGGATCAAGGTTGATGTCCGCATCGTCGCCGCCACCAACCGCGACCTGCAGGCGGCGGTGGCCGAGGGGAAGTTCCGCAAGGACCTGTTCTTCCGCCTCAACGTGGTGAGCATCAAGCTGCCGCCGCTGCGGGAGCGGCTGATGGACATTCCGCTGCTGCTGGAGCACTTCCTGGAACGGGCCACGCCCCCGGGCCAGCCGGTGCGCAGTTTCACCGACGAGGCCATGGCGCGGCTGATGAACTACGACTGGCCGGGCAACATCCGCGAGTTGGAAAACTGCGTCGAGCGCACGCTGGCGCTGACGGCGGGGCCGCGGTTGGAGGCGGCCGACCTGCCCAGCTATCTGCAACAGGCGCACCCGCGGGTGGTCGCGCCCAACACCCCGGGCGCCATTCGCGCCATGGCGGAAATCGAACGCGAGACCATTCTGGACGCGCTGCAGCAGGTGAAGGGCGACAAGTTGCTGGCCGCCAAGCTGCTCGGCATTGGCAAGACCACCATTTACCGCAAGTTGAAGGAATATGCCTTTGCCACCGCCCAGGCGGGCGGCGCGCACTAGTCAAGGAGGGCGCCATGCTGCACCACCTGCTGCTCATCAGCGACGATGTTCAACTCGCCGAGCGCGTACGCCGGGCGCTGCCGGCGCACCTGCCGCTCGAGCTGCACCTCGAGAGCCGCTATGCCCCCGCCTGCGACCCGCGCGGCTGGCTGCTGCTGTTGATTGACGGGCGCCAGGGGGCCGCCGCCGCGGCGTTGCCGACATCGGAGCCGGCGCCGCTGTTGTGGTTTCATTCCCCTTCCCGCGCCGCCCCCGCCCCGGGCCGCGTCCCCCCCTTCCCCGCCACCCGGGTGCTGGACGTGGTCGCCGGCGACACCAGCGGCTCCAAGCTGTGCTTCATCCTGCATCAGCACCTCGCCACGGCCTACCTGCGGCGCCTGCGGCAGGCGCCCGCGCCCACGGACGCGACGGTGGCCGAACTCCAGGCCCGGCTGAAGAATGCGCTCACCGGCATTCTGGGCAATGCCGAGCTGGCCGCCGAGGCCGGCCGGGCGGGCGGCAAGCGCATGCTGCCTGCGCTCGCCGGGCGGCTGCAGCGCATCGCCGAACTCGCCGCCCAGATGCGCGAACTCTGGGCCCAGTTTGAAGACGCCACCGCCCTCTCCGGCGCCGCCCTCGCCACCCTCGCGCCCCCGCCGCCGGCCGCCCCGGAGGCGGCCGCCTGAGTTGCCCCCCGGAGGCGCGGATTTGGTGTTTTCCCCAATCCCCGGCATAATGACGGAACATGGAAGTCCGCCCACCGGGCCCGGTGTTGGTTCCCGGACCTTGGAAACCCTCGCTGCTGACGCTGCGCACCCAGATCGCCGACTATGAGCGCGAGGGCACATCCACGCCTGGCAAGCTGAAGCGCGCCGCGCGCCTGCGCACCTGCAGAATGGCCCTGCGCGAGGTGGCCCCCGACCACGCCGCCGAGGCCGCCCGCCTGAAAAGCGAGCTCAACCGCATCGAAGCCGCCGAAAAAAACGATAACTGGCGCCTGATTGCCGAGCTGGTAAGGGAAATGCTGGCCGCCCTCGACGGGCTGATCGGCACCGGCGGCTGAGCGGCGCGAGCCGGTATACTGGAAACAACCGCTGCGGCGGCCCTGTGGCGGTGAGTGTAGCTCAGCTTGGTAGAGCGCTGGATTGTGGCTCCGATCACGCCCCAAAATGCAAGTCTTTGCGTCTCAACGTAACCTATTGACTTAGAAGTGGTTGAGCGTTATTTCTGCCTGGATTCTGTCGGCCTGATCTTGCCCTATTTGTACGGCAGATGGACACCAGACGGACACCAAAACAGTTCGAATTATGGCGATCAGCTTCTACCCACGCCGGCGCCGCGCCCGGAGCACCGGGAAACGTTCGGCCACCAGCCCCGCCGCCGCGTACCGATGGGGCACGCTGAGTGCCTGGAGGACGCCACGACGCGAGAAGGCGATCACGCGGACTCGGGCTGATCGAGACGACTTTTTCAACGTGCCGACCATCTTCCGGATCTTGGTTGAGGCGAGAGTCTGGTTGGCCGGGGTCACGGGGACGATCCGCTCGGGCCGTGATCGTTCGATGAGGCGAGCCGCCTGGCGCCCGGGCGAGACGCCCCGGTGGGAATAGTAAAGGCAGCCCCAGTCCACGAGATGATGGGGGCTTTCCAATAGTACGAACCCCGCTCGGCCGGGGCGCACGTCGAATGCCAATACCCGGCGATGGATCGCGCTCATCAGACAAGTTCGATCGTTGGGCGGTCAAGGCGGTCCGCAAGCCATTGCAGCTTGCTCTCGCGCTCGCGCTTGGGGCGACCTTTGGCGACCGCGGGCGTGGCGCTGCCCCGCGCTATAATTCACATGAACTAATTAATCAGTTCAATCAAAGGTCGCTCGGAGCATATCCATGTCCACAGCAAAACCAATGGCCAATATCATTCCCGCTCTGACCGCCCGGACGCAGTTCGGGCAGATCCTGCGGCGGGTGAAGCAAAACAAAGAACGGTTCGTGGTTGATAAGCGCGGCGAACCGCAGGCCGTCATCATGAGCGTTGAGGAATACCTGCAGAAGTTCGTGAAGCGCCCGTCTGCGGCGGTGACCGCCATCCGGCGCGAGGCGAAGGCGCGGGGACTCAACAAGCTGTCGCTCCGCCAGATCAACTTGGCGATCAAGCAGGTGCGCCAGGAACGCCGCCGTGCCGCGCGTTAAGGCGGTCCTCGACACGAACATCATCGTCTCCGCCCTCTTGAGGGACAGCGGCCAGGAGGCGCTCGTCTTCAACTTGGCCGCATCGGGAATGTTCATCCCCGTCATCTCCGACCTGCTCTTCGACGAATACCGCGAAGTGCTGGGGAGACCTGGCTTCGGGTTCGACACGCGCCGGGTGCAAGGAGCGTTGCAGGACGTTCGGCGGCACGCGCTGCACGTCGGCGCTCCCCCGGTCTTGGCAGGAGCGGCGCACGATCCCGACGACGATATGGTGCTCGCGTGCGCGCTCGCCGGGGGCGCGGATTACCTGGTCACC
>JBOGKJ010000088.1:0-17555 GCA_050745565.1 Terriglobales bacterium
GAGTGAAAGCGCCAGTGGCGCTTTCACCGCTCCCGGCAAGCGAAGCGGCGCGGCCCCTATGGAAAAATGCCGCTCGCGCCCCCTTGGGCTCGCCGGGCCCCCGAGCCGGCGCTCCACTGCCCTTCAAGTGCGGGCACGGCGCTGCGAGCGTCTCAGCGAGCAGGGGCAGGGGCCCGCGCCAATCAATGACGCGCCCTGCCGCTCCCGCCCCTACCTGCCCTTGTGCACGAAGATGCTGCCGTTGAAGGTCTCGAAGTGGATTTCGGGGCCGCCACCGTTGAGGGTGCCGTAGATGGTGTTGTCGAGCTTCACCTTGTACATGCCGTTGTCGTCGCGCTTGCCGGTGGTGGCGGAGGCGGGATGGGCGGTGGGTTGGAAGGTAAAGCCGTCGTCGAGGTAGATGTTACCGCGGTCGCTGCGCATGGCGAGGTTGGCGTGGATATTGGCGGGGAGGGTGACGTCAATGGTGCCGTTGAAGCTGCTGAAGGCGCTGGGCTTGGATGGGTCGAGCTGGGCGATGGTGGCCTGCAGGTGGCCGTTGAGGGCATGGGCCACGACGCTGCCGCTGACCTGGTTGAGGGTGATGCGGCCATTGGTGGCCTCGACGTCAATGTCGCCGGTGACACCGGTGACGGTGATGGCGCCGCTGATGGTTCTGAGTTTGAGCGCGGTGTGCACGGGCACCTGAATGGCCACGTTCTGGCCGCCGCCCATGATCGAGGTGTGGACGGTGACGATGTTGTTGTCCTCTTCGGCGCTGACGCCGGCGTTGGAGTTGAGCTGGCGCATGCCCTGGGCTTCGGGCGGGGTGCGGCGCGGGCGCCAGGCATGGCCGTCATCGCCTTGTGAGCTGACCAGCACCTGGGTGCCGCTGTAGGCGGTGACGGTGATGGCGCTGTTGAGCGACGAGATATTGAGCGTGGCCGGCTGGGAAGGGTGGCTCAGGGGGACGACGAGCTGGCCGTTGTTATTGACCGTCGTGATCTGGTTGGCCTGGGCGTTCTGGCCGGCGAATGGCGTGGCCGCGAGCGCGGCGTCAACGGCGTAGTCCGCGCTGGCTACGGCATCGCTGGCGGCGGTGAGCACGGCGGGATTGGCCAGGGCGGCATTGACGGCGGCCGCGGCGCGAGCGACAACCGCGGCCACGTCGGGCAGCGGGGGCAGGGGCGGGACGGGCGGTACGGCCTGGGCGGCCAGTGTCGCGGGCGCCAGCATGGCGGCCGCAAGCGCGGCGACGAGAACAGCGGGAAGGAACGATTGCATTTTCATAATGGCCTCTGGGGATATAAACCGGCGCACCGGGCCGCGGGTTACTTGACCTCGTGCAGGAAGATGCTGCCGTTGAGCGTGTTGACGCTGAGCGTGGGGCCGCCCTGGCCGATGCGCCCGGAGGCGTTGCGGCCGGTGCGGAACACCCGCATGTTGCCGTGGCGGTCCGACGAGGCGGGCACGGCGAGTGGACTTACCGCAAAATCGCTATAGACAGCGCCATTCAGCGTCCGGTATTTCAAATTGGCGTTGAGGCCGGGGTGCAGGTAGAGCCGGATGGCGCCGTTGATGCTGTGGAAGCTGCAGTCGCCCGGCGGGTTGGCGGCGAAGGCGGCGCGCACGGCGCCGTTGATGGTGGAGGCGCTGCCGGCCGCGGCCAGGCCCTCCAGGTCCACGGCGCCATTTATAGTGCGGACCTGGAAGGCGCCGCCGGCGCCGCGGGAGGTGATGTCGCCGGAGATGTTCTTGAGGTCGAGCCGCGCGCCGGCGGGCACGTGCAGTTCGAAGGCGAACTGGATTTTGTAGCCAGGATTGTTCCAGTGCCGGCCCCAGTGGTCGCAGCGGCTGGTGGCGTCATCGCTGTTGCAGCGGAAGGGGCCGTCCACATAGAGCGTGACGCTGTCGCCGGTGTGGGTGACGTCCAGGTGGATGTCGCGTTGGGCGGCGGCGAGCGCGTCCTGGGTTTTGGCGGCGATGGTTTCGGTCGCGGTGAACCGCACCGTGCTGCCGCCGTCGCCGGTGACCGTAATCGGGCCATTGAGGTTGTTCACGGCGAGCAGCGGCGTGGCGCCGGCCGCGAGCGTCTGCGACGTCACCTGCGGCTTCGACACGTAAGCATACTCGTCCGGGTTGTACCAGGTGCGCTGCGCGGCCAGCGGCGCCGCCAGTGCCACGGCCGCCAGGATCATCAACGGCGCCGCGGCCAAATGCGCAACTCGAAACTCGAAATCCAGAATCCTCATGCTTGCCTCCGTTCAGTTCCAAGTGGGTTGCGCCAGGCCCCAGGCGGCGCGTTGGCGAACGTCCACGTTAAATTTCTTGTCGCTGCTGATCTGCTGCAGCAGCGCGCGGGCCTGCGCGTCGCGGTCCTGGATGAAGCTGTCCACCAGCGCCACCTGCAGCAGCGGTGAGCTCTGATAGGAAAACGCCTCGATCAGGCCGGTTTGCACGGCCGGGATCGCCGCGTGGCGGTTGAGGGCGTCCAGCGCGGCCAGTCGCACATCGGGGCTGGAGTCGTATTTCAGCGAGTTCAGCAGCGCCGCGGTGATCCGTGGATCGGCGCCGGCGATCGGGGCGCCGTAGCTCACCCCCTGCAGCCGGTCGCTCGCCGAGCGTTGCTGCAGCAGCGACAGCACCGCGAGCTGCTGCGTGGACTGCACCTCCTGGCGCAGGTCGGCAATCTGGCTGGCCTCGCTCGCATTGGCGGCCGGCGCCGCCGTGCCCCGCGCCAGCCAGCCCACCGCCAGGCCCACCACCAACAGCGCCGCCGCCGCCAGCGCCGGCAGAGGCCGCCACGCCAGCGCCGCCCACCCGCCGGCGCGACGCGCCGGCAACGCTGTGGCGCGCGCGGGCAGGGGCGCGGCCGAGGCCGCCTCCAGCCCCCCCTGCCAGGCGGCCAGCATCTCGTCAAAGCGCTGGCGCTGTCGCGGATGAGGCGGGGCGGCGGGCAGCTCGCCCAGCCGCTCCCACATCGCCGCCATGGCGGCGCACTCCGGGCAACTGGCCAAGTGCTGGTGCAGCCACAGACGGTCGCCGGCGCGCTCGGGCGCGTCAAGTTCGTTTTGCCAGAAGCCGGGCAGCAGCCCGGCGGCGGTTTCACATGTGTTCATCATGCCCCTCCCGCGGCCAACAATTCGTAGTGCTCGCGCAGCTCGAGCATGGCGCGGTGCACGCGCACTTTGACCGTGCCGGCCGCACAGCCCAAAATGGCCCCGATCTCGTCGTGCTTCAAATCCTGGTACCGGCTCATCACCAGCACCTCGCGCTTCTCCCGCGGCAGCCGCTCGAGCGCCTGCCGCAGCAATCGGTGTTCCTGCTCCGACTGCGCCGCGTCGGCGGGCTCGAAGCTGGGCGCGTACTCTTCCTCCCACCCGACCTCGCCCCGGCGTTTATGCAGCCCGTCGAGCCGCACATTGCGGGCAATGTAGTACATCCAGGTGGCGAAGCGGCTGCCGGGGCGGTAGCTGGCCCGGTACTTGAGAATTCTGACGAACACGTCCTGGACGAAATCCTCGGCCAGGGCGCGCGTCGTGCCCAGGCGCAAAAAATAGTTCAGCAGCGCCCCTTGGTGGCGCTCGAACAGCGTCGAGAGAGCGAGGGCCTGGCCAGACTGCACCTGGGCCATCAGGTCGTCGTCGCTCGCGACAATCATATTGATCGGCACTACGGCGGACATCGGCTCATGTTCCTATACCGAGGCTATTGCAAAAGGTTACCGCTGGGCGGCTGCCCGTCCAAGTTGCCTCGTCGGGAGGGCGTCCAGAGCAGAGCAGCCGTGCCGCTTGCCGTCCTCGGCTATGCTGAACCCCGGTGGACTGGCGGCGCCATTGGGAGGAGTTGTTTTGCCACGAGCAGTGGCAAATTGGGGTCGTGGAAGCCCCGATCCAGCGTTTTCTGGAGCCCGGCTTCCGCCCCAGCGTGCGCTGGCTGCCGCGGCCGGGCCGGCGCGGCTACCAGGCCGACCCGTTCGGATGGCGCGATCCGTCGGGACAGGTTCATGTCCTCTGCGAGGACTACAATGCCGCCACCGACCGGGGCCATTTGGCGGCGCTCACGCCCGGTCGCGGGACGTACGGCGATGCAGCGCAGGGGCCCGCGCCGCTAATCAGCGTCGGCCGCCCGCTCGCGGGTCTGCCCGAATCGCTGCATTGCTCCTCCCCATACCTGCTGGCCGAAGCCGGCGAGTTGTTCTGCGTGCCCGAATGCTGGGAGTCGGGCGAGGTGCGGCTGTACCGGGCGCTTGAGCCGCCCACGCGCTGGCGGCTGGAAGCGGTGCTGCTGCCCGGGGTGCCCGGCGTGGATCCGACGATTTTTACCCACGAGGGCCGCTGGTGGCTGGCCTGTACGCGCCACGACCGCGACGCCGACCGCGACCTGTATCTATGGCACGCGCCCGCGCTGGGCGGCCCCTGGACGGCGCACCGGCAGCAGCCGGCTAAAAGCGACTACGGTTCGGCGCGTCCGGCGGGCACGCCGTTCCGGCACCAGGGCGCGCTGTACCGCCCGGCGCAGGATTGCAGCACGACCTATGGCGGCGCGGTGGTGATCAACCGCATCCGGCAGCTCACGCCGGATGCCTTCGCCGAGGAACCCGCCGCTCGCCTGGCGCCGTACGCGGACTGGCCGCACCGGCGCGGCTGGCACACGCTCGCCGCCGTGGGCGACGGCGTGACATTGGTGGACGCCAAGCGCGTCGTGTGCCTGCCGGCGGCCTGCCGGCGCGCGCTGCGCCGCAAGCTGGGGCGCGGGCTGCGACGGGGGCCGCGGTGACGGCGGTATGGGTGCGGTCGCGGGCCGAATTCGAGGCGCTGGCCCCGGCGTGGGATGAAGCCATTGAGGCCAGCGGAACCGACAATCCCTTCGTCCTCAGCCAGTTTCTGCTGCTGTGGGCGGAAACGTTCACGCCCCATTCCGGCCTGCGCGTCCTGGTGCTGCGCCAGGGCGGCGCCATCGTGGGCGGCCTGCCGCTGTTTGTGTCGCGGCGGCGGCGCTGGCCGCGCGAGCCGCGCCTGCGCATGGCGGGGCTGGGGTTCGCCAACTACACCGAGCCGTTCCGGGTGGCGGAGGCGGCGGCCGGGCTCGGCGCCGCCGTGGGCCGGGCCTTGCGCGGATTGCCGGGCTGGAGCTGGCTGCACCTGCCGCTGCAGCGCCAGGCAACGGGCGCCGAGCCGGGCTGGTGGGCCCAGACTGGCCTGCGCTGGTACGCCCGGCCTGCGGGCAGCAGCGGTCGCGTGGTGGTGCCGCTGACGTCCGCGGCGCAATCGGCCGGCGAGTACTTCGCCGCGCTCCGCCCCGGCATGCAGGCGAACCTGCGCCGGTCATTGCGGCTCGCCGCTGCGGCCGGGCCGGTGCGCCTGGTGCGCGAGACCGATCCGGTGCGCATCGCCGCGATGATCGAGTTTCAGCTGCGGCACAACGGACCGGGCCGCTATCCGCCCGAGGAGGAGCTGGGCGCAACCCGCGCCCAGTGGGCCGCGTTCACGCGCCGCCTGCTCACGGCGCTGGCCGCGCACGGACGCCTGGACGCGATGGCGCTCTACCTGGGTGAGGCGTTGGCGGCGGTGGGGTTCGGATTCCGCCATGGCGCCGGCTACAAGAGCCTGCTTACGGCCTACGATCCGCGTTTCCGCGCCTGCGGGCCCGGGTTCGTCTTCTTTCACCATCTAATAGACTGGTGCTGCGCGAACGGGGAGCCCTGCCTGGAGATGTATGCCGATGCCGACGAGTTCGAAAAACGCCGCTGGTGCAACCAACGCCTGCCGCTCGTCGAGCTGCGGCTGTTCGCGCCAACCGTCCGCGGACGGCTGCTGGCCGCGGCCGCCCGGAGCCGGGGATGGTAGGCGCGCGGCTGTGGCGTTCGCTGCGCTATCGCGGTCTGCGGCGCACGGCTCGGCTCACCGCCCGGTGGGCCGCCTTTCACCTCCGCCACGGGCGCCGCGCCTCGCCGCCCGGCTTTGACCTTGAGTTCGGCATGGCCACCGACCTCGGCGACGACGTGCCGGGCGAGCGCGCAGCCGCGCCGGGCGTGGAATATGGGCCCGTGGACCTGCTGCACTTCGCCGCCCTCCTGCGGCAGGTGGATATTGCCGCAGGCGGGTTCGTGTTCTGCGATTTCGGCTGCGGGCGTGGACGCGCCCTTATGCTGGCCTCCGAATACCCGTTTCACGCCATTCGTGGGGTGGAGTATGACCGCGACCTCTACGCCTCGGCCGAACGCCACCTGGCGCGGTGGGCCGCGCTGCGCCGCCCCGAGCAGCGCTGCACCGACATCGGCGTCGAGTGGGGCGACGCCGTCACCTGGGCCTTTCCGGTGGCGCCCTCGGTGTTCTACTTCAACGAACCGCTGTACCCACTCGATCTCCAAAGCCTCGCCACCCGGATCCGCGCCTCGCTCGCCACCGCGCCCCGGCCGGCGTACGTCATCTACCTCGGCGACTGGGGGCAGCCGGTGTGGGAGGCGGCGGGCGATTTCGAGCGGCTCTACCAGGACGACGACCGCTTCGTGTACCGCTGGAAGGGGCACTAGAGCCAAATCACAGATGCTGTAGCCGTGGCGCTGCCCTGGGGCGGGTCGCCGACCCGCTAGCCGGCCGCCGGCCGGCCAGCCCTTCCCGCTTGGCTTGGATTCAGCATCCCTGTTTCTGCTATAGACCGGTGCCAGACTGGCTACAGCGCGGCCCAACGAGCCGGTGCGGTCTGTCTTGACGAACAGCCGCATGCAAGGCAGTTTTTCTAATGCGAGGCAGTTTTCCTAACGATGCAACTTGGAGGCGCCCTGAGCAGAGCGGGCGCGCGTTGCCGCCCAGCGCATTCCGGCTGCAGCCCGACCAGGGCCGGGGCCCCCAACGCGCCGGCGCGGTGGGGTGGCAGCGGGAGGGCGTCCTGAGAAGGGCGGCCGCGCCGCTGCAATGGATTGCTGAGGCGAGGCCCTAGCCGTGCCCGAGCCCACGCTGCGCGCCCGCTTCCGCCGCTCGCTCGGCTACCGCGGCTGGCGCCGCACGCTGCGGATCGGCTGGCGGATGGGGCTGTACCGGCTGCGGCGCGGCCTCGCCGCCCCGCGCCCGCATGCGTTTGACCTGGAATTTGGCACCGACACGGTGTCGCTCACGCAGGCGCGCACCTATGCCGGCGACGACGGCAACGCGCCTGGACTTCAGCGCGGCAATGCGCCTGAACCCCAGCGCGGCAACGCGCATGAACCACGGCGCGGTAACGCGCATGAACCAATAGACCCGGTGGACTTCGACCTGCTCATGGCCTTGCTGCCGAACACCATCAATGACTTCACGTTCATTGACGTCGGCTCCGGCCAAGGCCGCGCTCTTATGCTGGCGGCTTGCTTTCCGTTCACCCGCATTGTCGGTCTCGAGCACGGCCTCGAGCTGCATCGCTCGGCCGAGCAGAACCTGGCGCGCTGGGGCCGCCATCGGGCCCGCACACAGGACGCCCCGGCGGTTGCCAGCATCTGGGCCGACGCCTTCGCCTGGCCGCTGCCGGCGGTGTCGTCGGTTTACTTCTTTTCCGAGCCGTTTGTCGAGCCCGGGCTGCGGCGCTTCATCGCCCGGCTCGCGGCCTCAGCCCGGCAGGCGCCGCGGCCGCTGTTCGTGCTCTATGCCGGTGACCTGGCGTGGGTCTGGCGTGAGGAGGACGGCTTTCGCTCGCTGGGCGCCAATCGGGCGGGCGAAGCTTTCCAATGGCGCGGCGGCCCGCCATGACGGAACCGGCAACTCAAGATTCCGCCCAAAGAATTCGGTGCGCCGCCAGCCCGCCGGCGTTATTCTGCGCCAATGAAGTACAGTGCAGTCCTAAGTCTGGCGGTGTTCGCGGCGCTGGCGGCGGCCGCTGCCGCGCAGGCGCCGCAGCAGATGGTGTTCACGTTGGTGCCGCAGCACGGCAGTGCGCCGGCGATTCAGCCCGCGCAGATCTCGATTGAGCAGGGCCGCGTCCGCGCCCAGGTGGCGACCGTCGCACGCCTGACCGGGCGCGTGGATTTGTGCATTGCCCTGGACGAGGACACCCGCAACCTGGGCACGCGGCTCGACGACATTAAGGACTTCGTCCGCCAGCTACCCGCCAACGTTGCGGTTGTTATCGTCTATATGCACACCGGCACGGTGGCGGTGGCTTCGCCGGTGACCTTTGACCGCAACGTCGCGGTGAAGGCGCTGCGCCTGCCCACCGGCGCCGCCAACAGCTCGCCCGACCCCTACGGCTCGCTGCAGCACCTGTTCAAAATCTGGAGGCAGCGCCCCGGCACCCAGCGCGAGCTCGTGGTCCTGACCGACGGCCAGCAGGACAGCGGCGGCAATGACCCCAACAACCCCGCCATCAAGGCGGCCATTGCCGAGGCGGTGGCCGGCGGCATCGTCGTGTTCCCGATATACGCTCAGAGCTCGCCACAACAACTCGACGCCAACACGGTGGACAACGGCCAGCTCGGCTACGGCGCGCCCAGTATGCCCGAAACCGGCCTCCCCGCCGGCGCCGCCGGCGCCGGGTTCAAGGTCTTCAAGGCCTCGCAGATCCAGACCAACCAGGGGCTGCAGAACCTTTCCTTGCTGAGCGACGCCACCGGCGGCGAGACCTACTCCGGCGGCCAGCAGGGTCTGGAGCGGCTGACGCCGTATTTCCGCGACATCTCGACCCGGCTGCAGTCACAGTACGTAGTGAGCTACATTCTGGCGAACGATCACGAGCGCGGCCCGATCGGCGTCAAGGTGCAGGTGAAGGATGCGGCCGGCAAGCTCACCGCGCCCAAGCAGATCACCGTCGCGCGGCGCTGAGCCGCGGGCGCTCCGGTGAGAGCGGGCTTGCGGTCCTGGTGCCCGGGGCCGGACTCGAACCGGCACGTCGCTTGCGCGACTCGGGATTTTAAGTCCCGTGCGTCTACCAGTTTCGCCACCCGGGCGCGGCTGAATAACAGCTTACTGCACGAGGGCTTGCGCTGCTACGCCGCCGCTCCCGGCGGCGACGGCGGTACTACGGCCGCAGCAGCATCGCCGACATCGGCAGCTCGCCCAGCTTGTGCCGCTCGAAGTGGCTGAACCCGGCCGCTGCGAACATCTGCCGGAACTCGGCCTCGGTGTAGGCATCGCCCTCAGCGGTGCCGAACAGCATGGTCAAACTGAAGGCGGCCGCCATCGGGGGCGAGACGCGGTCCGGGTTGGGCACAAAATCCTCCACAATCACCGCCCCGCCCGGCGCCAGCGCCCGCTTCACCTTGGCCATCAGCGCCTCAATTGTTTTCGGGCCGAACATGTGCAGAAAGCCTGTGACCAGCCCCAGGTCATAGCCGCCTTCCAGCGCCACCTCGCCCTCGCTGCCTGGAATGATGCTCCCGGCCATGGTCTTGTAGCGCCGCCCCACGCCGGCCTTCTCGGCGTTGGCGCGCGCCACCTCCAGCACGGGCGCGCCGTCGAGAATGGTCACCTCCGCCTGCGGCGACTGGCGCGCCACCGCAATGCCGTACTCGCCGTGGCCGCCTGCCACGTCCAGCACCTTGCCGCCTTTCGCCAGCAGCGGCCCGGCGATCTTTTCGGCGATGATGGCCGCCGGCATGCGGGCGATGACGCCCATGCTGCGCGCGAAGATCACCCAGGCCTCGGGCGGCGCGATACCGTCCGGGTTGCCCCCGGCCCGCACCGCCGCCAGCAGCCGCTCAGCCGACAGTTGCTGCGAGATGAAATCCCACCAGCCCGCCGCATCGGCGATCGCCGCCGGCGAACGCCGGTTCAGGAACACACTGGCACTGGGCGAGAGATGGTAGCGTCCATCCTGCTTCCGCAGCAGGCCGGGAATGACCAGGTAGTCGGCCAGCGAGCGCACCCCGCGCTCGGCTGCGCCCACTTTGGCGCCCAACTCGGCCGCGCTCAGCGGCGCCTCGGCCAGGGCGGTGAACAGGTCCAGTTGGATGGCAGCGATCAGCGCCGCCGACTGTTGGCTGGCGCCGAGCATGGCCAGAATCGTCTGCGGATTGGGAGCGTCGGTTGGCGATGGGGTCATATGCCCGATTTTCTCGCAACTGCACGCCGCCGGTCAAAGTCAGGCGATCTGGCGCACGGCACGCACCAGGGTGGCGAGGGCCGCCGTGGCCAGCAGCACCTTTGTTGGCGCGGGCCCCAGTGCGTGCTCGGCTGAGACGCACGCACCGCCGTCCCCGCACCCGTTCCCAGGCAGGCCGGGTGTTCGAGCACCAGTGGCGCTTGCAACCCTGCGGAATTTCGCGGGCTTCCGCGCCTACTTTACCCACGGTGCAAAAGGCGTGGCTCCCGCGAGGCTCGCGCCGGCTTGGGCTCGCCGGGCCCCGGGCCGGCGCGAGCCCAAGCGGGATGCCCGGCGTAGCCGGGCAGGGGCCCGCGCCCGTCAATGAGGGGAGCGTGCGTGACATTCTTGTGATGTGGAGGAATCCTTCAATGCAAAACCTTACGCGTCTGACTATCGCATTGGCGCTGGCGCTGGGGGCGGCGGCGGGACAAAGCTTGACGGCGGCGCCTGATGGGCGCTCACCGGAAGCGGTGCTGGCGGCGCTGAATGCCACCATTTCTGGGCCCGCCGGGCACCGGGACTGGGACCGCTTCCGGAAGCTCTGGCTGCCGGGGGGGCGTATTCAGTTCGCGCGCGTGGGGCGCGACGGCAAGGACTCGATCACCACGCTTACGCCCGAGGACTATATGAAGCAGGATGATCCCTATTTTGCGGCCCACGATTTCTACGAGACCACGCTGGTGAAGCGCACCGAGCGGTTTGGCAACATCGCCCACATCTGGACGTCGTTCGCGCTGCGCCATACTCCCACCGGGCCGCCGTTCCAGCGCGGCGTCGAAAGCTGCCAACTGCTGTTCGACGGCACGCGCTGGTGGCTCACCAGCCTGCTCGACGAACCCGCGTCGGCGGCGCATCCGCTGCCCACGGAACTGGGAGGCGGGCGGATATAGAGCCTTGCCGCTTCAGCCGCAGCGTAGCGCGGCTAGCGGATCGCCGCGCAGCACACGCCAGGCGGGCACGAGCGCGGCCGCCAGCGCCACCGCCGCCAGCAGCAGCGTGGCGGCCACAAAGGTCAGCGGGTCCAGCCCCGACACCCCCACCAGCAAGGCGCCGGCCAGTTTCCCGAGACCCACCGCCAGCCCCAGCCCCAGCGCCATGCCGCTGGCAATAACTGCCACTGCCTGGCGCACCACGGCAAGCACCACCTGTCCCGGCCGCGCCCCCAGCGCCATGCGTATGCCCAACTCGCGCGTGCGCTGCGCCGCAGTGTAGGCCACCACCCCGTAGACGCCCACCAGCGCCAGCGTCAGCCCCAGCAGCCCCAGCCACGTCGCCAGGCGCGCGCCCAAGCGGAACAGGAACAGCCCGTTGAGGCCGCCCGCCGCTTCATCCATACTCTGCACCGCCATGGGCACGTGGCCATCCACTGCGCGCAGCGCCCGCTCCATCGCGGGCGCCGTCATCCCCGGCGCCAAGCGCGCCTGCAGCACCTGCTCCGCGCTGAAGTGCTGGCTGAGCGGCACATACACGAACGGCTGCGCGGGCTGCGTGAAGTCACTGACGGCATTTCTCACCACGCCCACGATGGTGAGCGGGCGCTGGGGCTGGCTGGCGAGCACGATGCGTTGCCCCAGCGCCGAACGCCCGGGCCACAGCCGCTGTGCCAGCGCCTGGTTCACCACCACCACCGGAGCGGACGTGCCGCGGTCGCTCGCCCGGATGCCGCGGCCCTGCAGCAGCGGAATGTGCAGCGTGGCGAAGTAGGCGCCGGAAACGGGGTTGTAGCCGGCAGCCCTCACTGGAAACCGCGGCCCTGCCGGAGAGGCGGCGTCGCGCACGCCCTGAAAGAGGCTGTTGATCCCGAAAGGCACGGTCTGCGCCAAGCTGGCCGACACCACGCCCGGCAGCGCGCGCGCCCGCGTCAGCACCGCGGCGTAGTACTGCCGGGCCTGGGGCTGCTGGTAGCCGGCCCCATCGGTATCGAGACTGAAGTTCCAGACCCGCACCGGGTCGAAACCCAGGTTGGCGGTTTCGGCGCGCCGCAGGCTGCGCACGAACAGCCCGCCCACGATCAGCAGCGCCAGCGCACCCGCCACTTGGGCCGCAACCAACGCCGAGCGCAGCTTCTGGCCGCGCGTTCCCCCGCCCGTCCCGTCGTCGCGCATCGCGTCCAGGGGCGCGGCGCCGGCCGCCCGCCAGGCCGGCGCCAGACCCGCCACCAGCGCCACCACCAGCGCCAGCGCCAGCCCGTAGGCGGCCACCCGCCAGTCGAAGCCAAAATCGAGCTGCAGCGGGATGGCAAGATGGGGCGGCAGGGCGCTCATCGCACGGCTGCCCAACGCCCCCAACCCCAGGCCCAGCGCGCCCCCGGCCAAGGCCAACAGCAGCGTCTCCAGAAACACCTGGCGCGCCAGCCGCCGCCGCGCGCCGCCCAGTGCCGCCCGCACCGCCATCTCTCGCCGCCGCGTGCTCGCCCGCGCCAGCAGCAGGCCCGTGACGTTGGCTGCCGCCAACAGCAGCACCAGCCCCGCCAGCCCCAGAAACAGCGCCGACACCATGGGAAACGGGTTGGCGCCCTGGTCGTTCATCAACCCCACGCCCAACGGCGCGACCAGGATCTTTACGCCTTGAAAATCCTGTGGATGTGCTCGCGCCAGCCGTGCAGCCAGCACCTCGAGTTCCGCCCCCACCGCCGCCGGACTGACCCCGGCCCGCCGCCGCGCCACCGCCGTTCGCGGGGCGCCGTCAATCGTCGGGGTCTCCAATCCCAGCGGCACGAACACTTGGGTATCAAACAACTCCGAGATGCCATGAAAGCCTTTGGCGCCGACGCCGACGATGGTCACCGCCTTGCCGTCCACCTGCGCCCTCCGTCCCACCACCCCCGGATCGCCGCCAAACCGCAAGCGCCAGTAGTCGTAGCTGATCACCACTTGCGGCGCGCGGTCCTCGATATCCGGAGAGCTGAAAAACCGCCCCCGTCCCGGCTTCACCCCCAGCACGGAAAAGAAATTTCCGCTGACATAGGTCGCCCACGCGCTTTCGCTGAGGCCGTCCACGTTCACGCCCACCTGGGTCAGCGAGACCGGCGCCACCCCGCTGAAGACGCTGCTGGTGGCCTGGCCAATCTCCGCCACTTCGGCGGGCTGCAAGCCGCTGCTCGGGCTGCCGTGCCGCCACACCCGCAGAACGTCGAGCTGTCGCGGTGCCGCCAGCGGCGGCTGTCGCCACAACAGCGCATTGGCCATGCTGAATACCACGGTGTTGGCGCCGATCGCCAGCCCAAACGTCAGAATGCAGGCCAGCGCCAGCAGCGGCGCGTGCCATAGCCGCCGCGCCCCGAGGCGCAGGTCGCGCGCCCAACCCTCGATGCCGGCGCCCAGCCGTGCTGTCCGCACCTGCTCGCGCACGCTTTCGGTCCGCACCGGCCGGCTGCCGCGTTCGGCCATCTCCGCCGCGTAGGCGGCGAGCTCGGCGTCCAGATCCTGATTCGCCCGCCGCCGCCGCAGCAAGTTGCGCCCCAGGAAGCGGACGCGGCTGGCCCAGACGAGGCAACTTGGAAGCGCCCTGAGCCGAGCGGGCGCGCGTTGCCGCCAAGCGAATTTCGGCCGCAGCCCGCCCCCCGGGGCCCCCGAGGCGCTGGCGCCTTGGGGTGGGAGCAACGGGGGGGCGTCCAGAGGTGGGCGGCCGCGCCGCCTCACGGCTCCAACTCCATCGCGCGGCCCACGGCCAGGGCAATCGTCCGCCAGCGCTCGATCGTTTCCCCCAGCCGCTTACGCCCCGCGCGGGTGAGCTGGTAGAACTTCGCCCGCCGCCCGGCGGCGGTCTCGCCCCAGGCCGACACCAGCCAGCCCTTCTCCTCCATCCGGTGCAGCGCCGTGAACAGCGACCCCGGCCCCACCTGAAACGTCCCCCGCGTCACCTGCGCCAGCCGGTCGGCCACGCCCACGCCATGCAGCGGCGCCAGCGCCAGCGTCTTCAGAATGAGCATGTCCAGCGTCCCCGGCAGCAGTTCCATCGTTTTCGCCATACGATATCGAGAGGCGATATTAGCGCCACCGCCGCCGCTTTGTCAAGTTCAGCTCGAGCCAAACGAGGCAACTTGGACGCGTCCTGAGCAGAGCGGGCGCGCGTTGCCGCCAAGCGAATTTCGGCCGCAGCCCGACACGCGCAGAGGGTTCCGGCGCGCCTGTGCGCTGGGGCGTCCTGGGAAGTGCGGCCGTGCCGCTACTCGCAGCGCAGCGAATCGGCCGGGTTGACGCGCAGCGCGCGGCGGGCGGGGACGAGGCTGGCGAGCACGCCGGCGGCGAGCAGCACAGCGCCGGCGCCGAGCCAGGTGGCGGGGTCGAGCGCGCGCACTCCGAACAGCAGGGCGGAGAGATAGCGGGCCAGGTAAAAGTACAGCAGCCAGCCGGCGCCCAGGCCGGCGGCGAGCACGCCGAGGCTTTGGCCGAGAATGAGGCGCAACACGTCGGCGTTGCGGGCGCCGAAAGCGATGCGAATGCCGATTTCGAGCTGGCGCTGGCGCACCTCGTAGGCCATTACGCCATAGAGTCCCACCAGCGCCAGCGCCCAGGCGAGGCCGGCGAAAGTCGCCAGCAGCAGGGCGCGGAAGCGCGGCTGCAGCAGTGCCGCGGCCATGGCGTCGTCGAGCGTCTCAGGCGCGGTCAGGGTGAGGCTGTGGCCGACTGCAGGCAGGGCGCCGCGAACTTCCGTGCCCAGCGCGCCCGGCGGCAAATCCGAGCGGAGGAAAACGGTCGCCGCCGAGAACATGTCGAGCGCGGGAACGTAGAAGGAGGGCTCGGCCAGCGCGCCCGGGACATCATTGACGTCGGCCGCCACCCCCACCACCACCATGGTCCCGGACGACATCCAATGCAGCCGCGCACCCAGCGCCTGCGCCGGCGTGCGGCCCGGCCAGAGCTCGCCCGCGAGCGTCGCATTGATCACCGCCGGGTAAACGCTTGGAGTAAACGTGTCCCGTTCGGCGGGCGTGAAGCCGCGGCCGGCCAGCAGGCGGATGCCGAGCGTGCGGAAATAGCCGTCGCCAATTTCAATTAACCGCGCGGCGAGGTTGTCGGTTTGCACGCCGACCAGGCTGCCCATGGCGCCCGAAGCGAATGGCGGAACCGAGCCCAACCCGGCCGACTCGATGCCGGGCAGGGCGCGCAGGCGGCTGAGCAGCAATTGGAATTGGGCGTCGCGCTGCGGCCACACCTTTCCAGGATCAACGCCGGCGGGCCGGGGCGGGAACAGGACGCGCAGTTCCGTGACGTGTTGGGGATTGAAACCCAAGTCCACCCGCTCGATGTTGGTGAAGGTGCGCACCAGCAGGGCGCCGCCGATCAACAGCGCCAGCGTGATGGCGATCTCGGCGGCCACCAGCACGCGTCGCAGCCCCGGTGTGCGGGTCATTTGGCTGCTGTGGAGGGCGGCGTGCGCAAAGCCGGGGCGGGAGAGCCGCAGGGCCGGTGCGAGCGCGCACACCAGGCCACAGAGCACGGCCAACCCGGCCGCCAACGCCAGCGCGGGCGGATGCAGCCGGGCGGCCTGAAAGCGCGGAATATTGGCGGGCCCCAGCCGCGCCAGGCGCACCAGCAGCCAAGCCAGCCCCACCCCCGCGGGGCCGCCGGTCAGCGCCAGCCACGCCCCTTCCGCCAACAACAGCCGCGCCAGGCGTGCGGGGCTGGCGCCGAGCGCGCGCCGGACCGCCAGCTCGCGCTGCCGCTCCAGCCCGCGCGCCAGCAGCAGGTTCGCGGTGTTGCCGCAGGCAATGAGTAGCAGGCAGATCGAGGCCGCCAGCAACACCCAGAGTGCGCGCCGGGCCGTGTCCGCGACCAGCCAGGGCTGCATCGGCGCCAGCGCCAGGCCCGACAAAAATGGTCCATGCGGAACGTGCGTTCCCAGGGCCGTGACCGCGGCTGCGGCCCGCGCCTGCGCGGCAGCCAGCGGCGCGTCCGCGGGCAGGCGCGCGATGACGAGAACGGAGCCATCCGCCGTGGGCTGGCTCTCGAGCCAAACGTCGCCCCTCGGTGGATACTCCTCGCCCGCCGGAAGCACGCCGACCACCGTATAGGTGTTGTCGCCGACCCGCAACGGCCCGCCCAGGGCGGCCAGGTCGCCGTGTAGCTCGTGCCGGAAAAAGCCGCTGCTGACGATGGCTTCAGCGCCCGCGCCCGTGAACCCGTGGCCGAGGTTGGGGTGCACGCCCAGGGTGGTGAACAGGCCGGAGGTCGCGAGCACGGCATGGGTCTGGGTGGCGAAGCCGCCCGCGTAAACCGTGGCGTCACGGCGTGTAAAGCCAATCGTGCCCACGCTCGCAAAGATGTTGGCGCTCTCGATGGCCGGTACGACCGTCGCCGGCAGGGTGCCGACATTTCTGCCCCGCAGCCGGGCGACGGTCGCATCCACCTGGACCAGGCGCGCGGCGTCCGGGAACGGAAGCGGGTCGAGCACGACCGTGCGCAATACGCTGAACATCGCGGTGGCGACGCCCACCCCCAATGCCAGCGTGGCAATCGCCAATGCGGCAAACCCAGGGCGGCGCCGCAACATCCGGCCCGCGGTCGCGAGGTCGCGCACCGACTCATCCAGCCGCAGCGGCAGGTCGGCGGCGCGCATGCGCTCGCGCAGGGCGAGTTCGCTGCCCAGCCGCCGCCGGGCATCGCGCTCGGCCGTGGCCGCCTCCATGCCCGCGGCGCGATTGGCGTCCGCGCGCAGCGCCACATGCGCGGCCAACTCGTCAGCGCTGTCCCGCTCCAGCCGCCGGCGACGCACCCAGCGCCAAAAGTTGTTCACCATGGCCCCGCCCTCCGCAGTGCTCCCTAGATGGCTATGCTACCACCGGCGGGGCTGCTGGCGCCGTCGAAGCCCCGAGGGCGCGGCGGGGCGCCTGTGCGCTTCGCGGGAGTCGTGCCGTTTGCGCTGCGGGCAAAGTCTGCGCGAAGGGCCGCGAAAGCCCGAAGGGGTGGGCGTGTCTCAGCGCACACCGCTCCCGGCAAACGCAGAGGCGCGGTTCCCTTTCCATGCTGGTGCCGCTCGCGCCGGCTTGGGGCGCGTGGGCCCCGGGCCGGTGCAACCATGCCAAGCGGGTGCGGGGAAGGCGTAGCCGCGCCGGGGCCCGCGCCAACACTTGCCGTTGATTGTCAGCGCGAATATCTGCCCCCCGGTGTCGCTCCACGGCCTGGAATCATTGCCGTGTCCGGCCGCCGGCGGCGGCTACGGCTGCGCCGGGTCCTCGATGGTGAGGGCGGGAAAGGCGAGCGCGAACTCGCTCAGGGGAATGGTGAAGACGCCGTCGGGCGCGGGGTGCTGGCCCCAGGGGTTGCGCAGCCGCACGTTGAAGCACTCCGCCAGTACCCTGCAGCAGTTGAGCGCCGCCAACCAGGATTTTCGGCAATATCTCGCCGGAGCGCCTCCAGCGTGGGGGCCTTTTCGCCGCGAAACAGCACGTAGCCTGGAGCACAACCCCAAGTTCTCCAACCCCTATTTCTGGGCGCCGTTCATCCTCACCGGCAACTGGCAGTAGCGCCGCCGGCCGCCGCGGTGGCTGCCCCCGCGACGATCCATTTGCACTGCGGGCA